>JBFYMQ010000130.1:0-2662 GCA_041304825.1 Thermoplasmatales archaeon | reverse complement strand
ATCAACAGGATGGAAAAACCTTGAACAATCAACAGCCTACGTCCGTGACCAAGCACGACATCACAATGCGTACGTCATTGATGAAAAACAGCAACGACTACCAACCGAAGCGTGACCGCCGAGCGGGGATACGGCAAGACCGATGGGCTTGCCGAGGAAGCGAAGGCGGAACGGGAGATTATAAGGGCGCAGCCCTTATCTCATTTTTTTTACTCTAGTGCCCAATATTCCTAATTATCCTAAAAAGTATATATAAAAGCAAAGAAACTTTTTATATAAGTACATGTTATCAAAACAGAATCGACACCGGTTCTTTTTTCATCGCAACCAATGCTCTCCGAGAAAGACGGATTCGTTGAAATTCGGCTTGATGGTGCGACGACTCAATTGTTAGAAGCAAATAGACCAGTGTTACCAATTTATGTGAAGACCTATGAGATTCCTTTTAGGTCAACCGATATTCAGGTTGTCTGTATAGCAAAGGATATGGGCTCCTTATATCTGACGCAGGAGGTCATCCCTGCTCGTATTGCTCCATTATCAGTATTGACTGAGCAGACGGCGTATGTGAAGGATCCTGCGGTGTATGGGAGCGCTGAATTCTATCCGGCTTCTTGGTATACGTATGATCTTGGTGCTGGTCGGAATGAGAATGGTCAGCAGGTGACCTTTGTAAAAGTGATCTGTTATCCGGTTCGGTATTCACCGTTGAACAATGAGATTTCATATGCTGGCAGCTTCGATGTCACAGTTATATATAATCCGCCTGAGGCTCCGGTGCTTTTAAGAATGATAAAGGCGTTCTCACCAAGTTTAAATCTGTTGAGTCTATCCTTAGTGAGGAAGATGGGTATGATGCTCCTGAGCAGATAAAATATTTCATCAAAAACGAATATGATAACTCCCATATCACCTATGTTTTATTGGTGGGTGGTCTGAAATCGCATATATCTGCCAAAGATAAGGATACCACCTCAGCGGGTTGGTCCGGTTGGTGGGTCCCTGTCCGGTATGTCAATATGCCACAGAGCGATGATGAAGGTTGTCTTTCAGATCTATATTATGGATGTCTGTACAACGCAACCGCTGCTTTTGACAGCTGGGATTCAAACGGTGATGGTGTCTATGCTGCTTGGAACAAACCTGGTGCTCTGAAAGATACGTTTGATCTCTACCCGGAGGTTTTTGTCTCAAGGATTCCAGCTACTACTGTTAGAGAGGTAAAAGCTGTCGTGAAAAAGATTTTAACCTATGAAGGTACTGGTGTAGAGGACAAACCCTGGTTTAATAACTTTGTCGGCATTGGTGGGAAAACCTTTGCATATTACCTAGGAAAACCTGATGGGGAATATCTCTGCGATCTTGCTTACAATTATACAAAGAATGCATTTCCTGAAATGGAACTTACTCAATGCTATACGGTGAACCGTGATACCGGTGGGCGCACTCCAGTTCCTAAAGATATCATTAAATCATTCAACGAAGGGGCAGGATTTGTGGATTTCGAAGGTCATGGGAACCCATACTCATGGAATACGATATGGCACGATGGAGAATACCCTGACGATTGGACTGGTGGTTTCCATTTGTTCCTGTTCCCGTTTCTCTTTAATGGAAACAAATTACCAATTGTGATCGTCGGTGGATGCCACAATGCTCTGTATAATGTCTCGATGATCCCTGCCCTGCTGGATACTAACCATTCAAAGACCAGGTATTTCTGCTATGGTATACCGGTCCCTGAATGTTTCTGCGCAGGTCTTGTCCTGAAAGCGCATGGGGGCGGAATCGCATCTACCGGATGTACGGGATATGGTTTTGGTAGTGGAGGCGACCCGAATACACTAAGTGGAGCTTTGGAAATGAACCTCTTCTGGAATATCGGATATAACAACGTAACAAACCTTGCCGACGCCCACAGTCTGGCTATTACAAAGTATATTAACGAAAACAGCATTGAGCAAATTGCCGCTTTTTGCATCACTAACTGGGCACTCTTCGGCGACGCAAGTTTGAAAATCGGTGGATATTCCTCATAATCGAGGAACTTTTTTTTTTTTAAAAAAAATTTATAGTTGCGACTGGGAATACTGCGTGGTCTGAACTGCAGTGATGACCCGCAGATGAAAAGTCGCATCCCTTTTTCTCCAGAGAAACATTAAGGTTTTTGTCGCACGCGGCAGGCATTCGCCTGCCCTCTAAAGGTGCGACAGGAGAAAAAATGTGTATGGTAGATGTAATTAGCGGTAGCTCTAAAAAGATTGCGGGTGACACCCGTAATAACTGGGTGACCATGATGTTCGTCACCCACAACAGGTATAACTGTCTTCGAAAACAAATCTATATCGACATCCTTCTCCAAGCGTTCAATGACCTGGAACGATTCGGTTTTGAGTTTGGGGAATTCGGTTTTGCCCTCAACCATGTCCACTTCCTGGTGAACATCCCGAAACAGTACTCCATCCAGACCGCTGAGATCATGCTCAAATCTTACACCGCCAAGAAAATGTTTGAAGCGTTCCCTGGCTTCAGAAAGAGATACCCACGCGGTGGATTCTGGAGCGGGTATGAACATCATGAATCAACAGGATGGAAAAACCTTGAACAATCAACAGCCTACGTCCGTGACCAAGCACGACATCACAATGCGTACGTCATTGAT
>JBFYMQ010000129.1:0-2579 GCA_041304825.1 Thermoplasmatales archaeon | reverse complement strand
GAAAACTCGTTTGGCACCACAATCACGGAGTTCCTTGACACGTTTCATAAATCCAGCTTCAGAAACCATACCGACACGAGAATGCCGTTCAAACTCTCTAAAACTTCCCTTTTCAAATGCAGCGATGATACTCGGATCAGTTGGATCTGGGAGTACGACATATCCTCGTTTCTTTAACTCCTGTGCTCTCTTGAGTTCCTTTATTTTTACTTCACCGCCGATGTTTTTTGCGCCTTGACCCCATTTCAGTTCGACAGCATCCACATCTAAATCTGAAATTGCATATTCATGGACGCCAAGACCTGTATCCTCGACGTTTGCTTGAACGATAATTGCGCCGTACCCTTTTTGTTGCCATTTCTTATACAAATTCACTCGCCATTCGAGGTCTGGTGAATGCTTCACTTTCCCTTTCACGAACCTTCACCTTTAGCGGATTTTCCTTACAGATGGTACGTTCTAAGTTTACATTAGAAAAAATCGCGCGATCACTATTCGTCTCAATACCCCAGGCACCAACAACACCACCAAGAATCGTGAAATGAGACAAGTCAACCGGGTATATCTTCTCGCAAGCCGAAGTAATAATCCCAAACGGTTGCGGGTAGATTACTTCATGACCGCGATAGGCGGATTTGCCTATTTCACACATGCCGATGCACCCATCGACACAGGTTGCACACATTCCACTGAGCGAGTTAATCGCTCCCTCGGTTCTGTTTTTACTTAGCGTTGCGGCAGATGCATTTACTTTTGTTAATGACATAATCTTTTACCTCCAATCATCTATTTTCTCTCTATTTTCTTTTTCTTTCTTCCTAATTCCTCATAACACCATCCACATGTTTCAAGGAAGCACATTTTATTGTCCTCTTCCTTTAAACATACAGGTTGAACATTCAAACACGCGTTGCAAAGATCAGTGTCTGCATTTGGCCCCTGACAACGGAGCTCGCATGCTGGACAAATATACATACAACCACCACATGTTCGGCATACGTCTGATTTCATATCAAACGGGGTAGTAATTTTTCTGTTTTTACCTCGGTTCACAAACCCGATTGCTTTTGCCATCATTTGTTCTTCGCACATACGGACACAAAGCCCGCAGAGGATGCAATCATTCATACGATCCACTTTGAATCGAACTTGTTTAACTTCCATTGCAGATGCAAGGTCTTGAACGGTTTTTGATGACGGGCACATCGCTACTAACAACTCAACAAGCATCTTACGAGCGGATACCACTCGCTGAGAGTTCGTTCTGACAAACAATCCTTGCTCTGCGGGATAGGTACAAGAAGATACAAGCTTCGCATTTTCGCCTTTCCCAATTTCAACAACACATAAACGACACGCGCCATAGTCAGATAATCCATCATGTTGGCATAGCGTGGGGATTTCTATCCCGTAGAATCGTGCAGCATCAAGCAATGTTGATCCCTCATCTACCTGTACTGGAATACCATCAATTGTCATTTCAATCATCGCGGCACCTCCAGTGGTTTTTCTTTTTGAATTTTTTCTTGTAGCTCAAGTTCAAGGTCACAGCGGAGACATCGTTTCGCTTCTTTCATCGCAAGCGCTTTAGTGTAGCACATTTCCACTTCTTCAAAACTAGCCTTCCTATCAGAAGGTGGTAAGACTTTTGGTTTCTGCATTTTATAATTTACAGGCTCAGCCTCAGGGTCAAAGAAAGTATCAACTTTTTTATGCTCGCGCCATGGGTATTTTCTCGTTCTGTCTTTAGTAAAATACTGATCTATTGTAACAGCAGCACGCTCCCCCGCTGCAACCGCATTAATAACTGTAGCGGGACCAGAAGAGACATCGCCACCAGAAAATATGCCTGGTATGCTTGTCCGTCCATGTTTATCGGTTTTTACAGTGCCATCTCGGTTAGTCTCTACATCAAGACCTGTAAACAGTCCAGATACATCTGAGAACTCTCCGATAGCCGGAATAATTACATCTGCGTCGATGAAAAAGTTACTATTTGGTATCGGAACAGGTTTTTGTCGTCCCTCGTTATCAAAATCTCCAGGTTTCATTTTTATGCATTCGATACTTTTTACTTTCCCTTTTTCTCCAAAGATTTTTTCAGGGGCAGTTAAGAATTTAATTTTCACTCCTTCATGTTCAGCAGCTTCAACTTCCTCTTTGTAAGCAGGCATTTCTCGTCTCGTTCTGCGGTATAAAATTGCTACTTCGCTTGCACCCATTCTGAGCATTGTTCTTGCTGCATCGATGGCGGAGTTCCCTCCACCTATTACAACGACTTTTTTACCTGCCGGTGAAACGACAGGTTTATCGAGGTTAATATTTTCAAGTAAGTCAACAGCTTGAATCACGTTTTCTAAGTTTTCACCTGGTATGCCGAGGCGTCTATCACCATACATTCCAACGGCAATAAAAAAAGATTGATAACCTTGTGACCAAAGCTGAGATATTGTAACGTCTTTACCAACCTGGGTGTTAAGTTTGATCTCTACGCCTAGTTTCTTTATGTTGTCAATTTCTCTTTGTAATATCTTTTTTGGCAAACGATATTCTGGTATAGCAACAGCCATCATACCGCC
>JBFYMQ010000128.1:0-2635 GCA_041304825.1 Thermoplasmatales archaeon | reverse complement strand
CCGGTCCCCATCGGGTGTTCCTTCATCCAAGTGTTTGTTTCTCCAGGGACAACACCGCCGTTTGCCTCTACGTAATCTTTATCAACAATCGCGCCAACCGTAAATGCTAAAAGCGCTAAAAATCCACCATACGGATGGGTGAGTGTTATTTGAATCGTATGGTCATTAAGAACAGTGGTGCTATCCGTATCCATACATTGGTCAAGAATCCAGTTCACACCAGATTCCGGTGCGCCCATCAGTAAGACGCGATCAAAAGAATATTTCACATCCTCAGCAGTAAAATCATTCCTGTTGGAGAATTTCACATTATCGCGCAAATGAAATGTCCATGTGACGGAGTCATTTGAGACGGTCCAGTCTGTCGCAAGACACGGAGAAAACGTTTGTGAATCATTCCCCTGAAACGTGACCAGCGTATCATAAATCTGAGAAATGACATCGGTAGATTCAGCATCATATGCATCTGCAGGATCCAGTGTTTTCTGATCCTCAACTCGATAATACACGATCATATCATGATTTTTTATTTGATTACCTATTCCCTTTTTCAAAAATATGAAAGGCCCAAACATAACGTAATTCTGTACAATGGAAAATTCATTTGCAACAACGGTGACAGCCCCAAAACCAATGCCAAACACAAAACCACTCCGAATCACAACCTCATCAAAACCAGAAAGCATTGAAATGGTTCCAGATGAATACCTCCCAATTTTCGCTACAAAACCAAAATCGATAGACCACGTGAGGTCAGAAATATCTATATCACCAGTATTTCTAATGACAGCAGTAATCCCAAAACCACCTTTCAAATCATCAATTTGTATACTCTGCATATCTCCTAAAATTGTTGTATATGATTGAGAGTCCTCTCCCATTTTAGCCAAAAGAGTATTTGTAAAAACAGTCGCCAACAATATACTAGCAAATACTATTGCTATTTTTTTCGTTATTCTTTTCCTCCATTCTGTTAATTTATATCACCTCAGTCCATATAAAACTTTTTCATCTTCATTTCCCCTGGGAGAAAGAAACGTATGTTCGAAAGTGAATTGTAAGATATCAATACATTTACATGGAGTGTCGAGGGAGAAAGTCTTTTAAGCGTCGTAACGCCTGAATTTTTTCTTTATCACCGATTTTTGCGTCTTGCACCCCGGTTCTGATCATTTCTGCTGACTCATCCATTGCTTTCCGGTTGACCGGGTAGGGCACACCATCTTTTCCGCCGACCGTGAAACTAAACCGTACCGGGTCTTCCCACGAAGGTCTTTCATTGTAGATAAGATCTGAGATTAATGCAAGAGCACGGACGGTATTCGGACCAACTCCTTTCAATGCAAGGAGTTCTTCATAATTGGTCGGATGCACATCATAAATCACCTTCATCTTCTGCCAGTTGATGGTCTGCGGCATCGCAAGATGCGGATACGAGTGATTTTTCAGCCTAGGAGAGACCCAATCATCCAATGTTCTTTGTTGATTATGTCGTGTGAGTGCCGCCCAATCCTGCTGTAAATGCGATGGATGATCATTTACCAGGTCAACAGAGACGTTCTGAGCCATGATGCTTTGTTTCGCTGTCATATCTAACACGTGTTCATGCCGATCATCACCAACGATTGCGTTGTGTGGTTCACAGACAAAACAGTTCACATCCTCCGAGAGCCAATGATACCTTCGTGCATACTTTGTTTCGCTGTTCATCCCCTGCTGAATCACCGTCCATTTCTTGTTTTCCGAGAGGATAAACACGTGATGATAGAGGGTATGACCGTCTTGAATCGCACTGTTATCAACCTTTGCTGCCATGCGACTGCAATACTGGAATCGCTCAACAGTTGACGTTGAAAGATTGTATTTTTCACTACACGTCTCGATTTCAGAGAGGGTGTTTCGAGATGCGTTTCCTTTCCCACCACAAAAAGTGATTCCAAAATCCGCCTGGTTTATCGCTTCCTTTAAAGCACCGCAGGTGACTGTTGTCGTACCCGAAGAATGCCAATCATAGCCGAGGACACAGGAGAGAGCCTGAAACCAGAATGGATCAGAAAGCCGTCGTAAAAACTCATCAGACCCATACTCGTAGATAATTACCTCAGCGATTCCTTTTGAAAGCGCCACCATGCGTTTGAACAGCCATCGGGGTGCTTTTCCGGGATGCAAAGGAAGACTTGCGATTCCTGTTTTTGGCATAGACGCTCCCATCTATGGTATCCTTAGCTTTTAATCTTTTTTCAGAGTTCACCGAAACTATAGAAAATTAACCAAAACGGTAAGTTATAAAAAACAGTACTTCTTCTCAGACCATATACATCAAGGGGTTTACAAAAAAAAATCATCAACATGAGGAAATAATATGGAAACAAGAGATTTCACGACCTACATGAAGCAGTTTAATGACCAACTAAAAAAATATTTTCCGCCAATGGACGCTTGGACTCCGGCTGATGACGCCTTATACAAACCTGATGATCTGTTCCGCATTCCCTTAAAAGAAGCTAACGAGATGCAACTGAAATCCATTAAGCAAACGTTTACCCACCAGTATACAAACAACAAGATCTATCAGAATTTTTGTAATGAAAGAAATTTCTCCCCAACCGATATAAAAACTCTTGATGATTTAGAA
>JBFYMQ010000127.1:0-2637 GCA_041304825.1 Thermoplasmatales archaeon | reverse complement strand
GTGCGAGGACTTCGTTAACTGTTTCGCATTTCTCGAGGCAGTACGCCATCAGGTCTCCTTGGAATTCTGGTTTCTGGGATGAGTTGACTGGTTTAAGGGATGGGTGCAGGAAGACATCATAACATAACCCGTGTTCGTTGATGCCAGCAAAGCAAGACAGATACTCAGGGTTCGATGGAATAGGATAGATGCATTTGATGTACATCCTGGCGTACCTGTTGGGCTGGGAGGGATAAAACCAGAGGTATGCTTCTGGGTAGAGCCAGTCTTCGTTGTTCCCCAGGAGCACCTGTTGATCATCCGAGGACATAAAACCAGTGCATGCGGTCGCAGAGCCTGAAACCAATAGACTGATCAGCAGGATACACAGACAGGGGATCTTCTTCATAGGTTTCCATCCTTTGTTCTCTTAAACGTTTTCTTCTTATATGAAGGTTCTTGCAGGTCTTTTGGACAAAGAGAAAATGAACCGCATCTGCGTATGGTGTTTGTCAGAAGAGATGGAAGAAAAAAAGGATGGAATGGTGAGGAAAAATCCAATCCTTGTCAATCGTTTGTACGCCTGCGCACCCTGTGCGAATTATCGTTTAGCTTTGTTTTTCATTTTCTGTTCTTGTTCCTTCATCTCTTCAAAGGAATCCATGACGGCCTGTGCCCCGAGATAGACGCCAGCGCCAAACATCTCCTCTGCCAACTCTTTCTTGGAGAATGCTTTGAACTCGTCTTTTTTCTGAGACCAGATGTCAGGGAATGTTTCTTTGACCATGGTTGATGCAAGTTTATCAGCGACGGTATCAGTGATGTTCTCCATGGGGATGTCGACATGGACGTTTCGTCGCTCCTCTTCGGTGAATGTGCTGTAGTTCTTGGGATCTTGAAAACAGGAGTAACAGAGGTGTTTCTTTGATGTTTTCATCATTTCTTCAGGGCATTCAATCTCTGTTCCGCAGCAATCACAGGTGACTTTGACAATTTTTTCGTTTCTACTATTTTTCCTTTTATCACCTCCCTAACGTTACATTACAGAAACATGTGGTCTTTTAAAAATATGATGCAGGAGGACGTTCTATGACTTTATTACTATTCTTACCTTATAATTCAATTTTGGTAAATAATAAAGGAGGAATAGAGCAGTGGTATTTCTCATAATTTTATGATTGTACCTTGTTATAGATTTTTAATAAATCGTTGGCTAGCTGCTTTTCCCCAAGGTTGTTTGCCATATCGATGTTGTTGAACGTATATTTAGCTAGATCTGGTGATGTTACTAGTAGCTTTTCAAATAACAAAGCAACAAGATAGTTCTTCTTATCACGATTTTTGTATCTGTCCTTTTTTATTTCAAGGTTGATCCAGTCTGGTTTACATACCTGGATTTTCGGAATATCAAGATCCTTCTTATTTCTAAAGAGTGGCTCAGATAACTCTAGAGACTTGAACAAGATGGATGGTACGAGTCCGGTGGGTTTTTCCAGATGTTTTTCATACTTCAACCAATCCTTCGAAAAAGCGAGTAACGAGATTCGTTGTAGATGAATTAGCGATGGACCTTCCGGTGTCGAACTTGTGACAACTATGACATCAATATCTCGACTTCTCAGGGTGACAAGAGCACTTCCGACCATGCCTGCGTAGATTATCTCAATCCATTCGATTTCTTTTCATACACTTTGTATGAGTGATGATAGTCCTTTTTTATCGACATTCACACTTTCACCAGATTTAAAAAAAGAAGATTATTCTTTCGGCTCAAGAATGCATCTGTGCTGATGTGCCATAATGGTAACGGAATAATCTTCGAAGAGAGGGCGGATGCCTATAAGAACCGCAGGGCATTGTTTCATCACACAGATATCTACATTTGAGTAATGTACAAATCTCCCACCTCGTCCAAGTAAAAAGTTAATTGTTGCTGTGCTTCCTTCAGTTAGTCCACCTGCGGTATGCACTGGGTTCGAGCGCGGTCGTAATTCTAATCCTAACATATCAGCCAAAGATTTTGGAATAGTTATTTCGTAAGCTCCTGAGTCTAGAATCGCGTTGTTTAAGAGCTGTGTCTGTAGGCCGTCCTTATGCAAAAAAGTTATTGGTATCAGAGGGACTCCAAAGCGATTGTCGTAGGTAAAATTGAATTTTAAAAGAGGGGAATGTGGCATAATCTCAGAAGAAACATGTTCCTGGTTCGAATCTCTGTTCGATGATTACCGTGCCATGAGGATATTCTTGCCCTTTTCGAAAAACGTCAGCAACATTATCGCTTCTATACAGTACTTTTCTCTTTTTGTTGAGGAGTACCCAGGTGCCTTCGTGTTTTTTCGTATTCTCTTTCTTTTTCATGACCATTTCTCCTATATCTTCTATTCTTTATATTTTTTTCCTAAATTTTTCTTCTTTTTGTCTTTCGAGATCCTGTTCGATTTTTTTATTGGCGAACGCTACATACACAGGTTTCTTGTTCATCTGAGTTTGACTCCGGATCTCTGTATCTTTTTGATCATGGTTGGGTTCCAGGTCCAGACGATCCTTCCATCTTTATCCATGAGGAGTTTTCCTGATTGCTCGAGGTAGTCGATGATGAGGCAGAAGGTCTGGTACATCATCTTCTTCGGCAACGCTTTCCAGAGTTCTGTTTTCTTT
>JBFYMQ010000126.1:0-2958 GCA_041304825.1 Thermoplasmatales archaeon | reverse complement strand
AGCGGTTGCTAACCCTGGGTATTCTTTTGATTATTGGAGTGGTGATGCTTCTGGGGCGAATCCTGTTACTACGGTGACGATGACTGGTGATAAGTCGGTGACTGCTCATTTCATACAAAGCCAATACACCCTTGCCATCAATATTGATGGACAAGGAACTGTTACAAAAGATCCCTCACTTCCTACTTACCCCTATAACACTGTGGTAGAACTCACAGCAATCGCTGATGAAAACTGGGTATTCAGCTCATGGAGTGACGATCTCACTGGCAATCAAAATCCACAAGAAATTACCATGAACGCCAATAAAACAGTCACAGCCCATTTCACCTACAATGGAGATGATGCAGTACCACCAGTTATTGAGATAGCAAAACCAATGGAAGACGGTTTTTACATCTTCAACCAATTCATTCTCCCCTTTAAAATGCTACAAATGCCCATTGTTGTCCAAATGATAACGATAGAGGCAAATGCATCTGATAACGAATCAGGTATAAACCAAGTGGAATTCTTCGTCGATGGATCATCTATCGGAACGGACACCACGGAACCCTATTCCTTTGACTGGAGAACACTCAAATGCGGAAAACACACAATTACTGTAAAAGCCACCGATAACGCAGGAAATACAGCAACTACCCCTGAGCTCGTTGTTTTCAAATGGAGATTCCATCCCGCACTCATCATGCTTATCTTTGTCCTTGGTTTAATATGGAAAAATGAAAAACCAAGCTCTGCGTAACAACTGATTCAATTCTGATGTAAAGACACCCTTGGGAAAACTTCCCTTTTTCCTTTTTTTTATATCAATACGATGTCATAAATTCGTATCAGCGAACTTCACAAAGATCAGATACACTCGACGAGAAACAACCGCAGAGAAAAGAAATTCAAGGGATTTTCAACAAAACTCCTTTGATTTGGATGAAATCTTCTTCTCTCCTTGCATATCCTTTAAATATTCCTTCTTCATACGGACTTCTCATGGCAGTATGGCAAGGTAACTCAAAAAGAAGTAGCACTGGACGACGTATTCGATATGCTCGCAATAAAAGACGATTCGAAATCGGCAGGGAAAGTCACCTGACCACCATCGGAGTCATGAAGCGCAAACCCTTCAGAACAAGAGGGAATAATAGAAAATCTCGTGCTCTTACTGCGGATAGCGCCTATGTGATCGACCCAAAAACAAACAAGACCGTAAAAACAGAAATTGTCACCGTCGTCGAAAACTCAGCAAACATCCATTACGTCCGACGTAACATCATGAACAAAGGAGCGATTATTAACACGAAAATCGGCAAAGCAAAAATCACCTCTCGCCCTGGACAAAGCGGTGTGATCAACGCAGTATTACTCGCAAAATAAAACAGTCGTGGTGCGAATGGTCTCCCGAGATGATAAGAAATTCGTGATCTACCCGTTATATTTTGATCGTTCCGTTTCTCGTTTGAACGGACGGAAGGTTTCGCAGAAACACGCGGTAGAAAAACCATCCTTGGAAAACATAGCAAAGGCAGCAAAATCACTCGGATTAAACCCTATTTTGGAAAAAAACGCTACTCATTCGTCAACCCCCTGGAAACGGGAAGGACGCATCCTTGTGGAAAAAAAAGGACCGAAAAGTAAGCTTCTTCTACAACTCTCAAACCGACTGTAGGGCAAGAAAGTATATAATGTAAACATGGCATTCTGATAAAACTCTCTTGGAGATGGGTTATGGAACAATCAGGACAGCAATACGATGAAGCAAGTACGATTTTTTCTCCTGATGGAAGATTATATCAAGTAGAATATGCACGAGAAGCTGTCAAGAAAGGCTCAACAACCATGGGCTTCAAATGGAAGGATGGTGTACTGCTGCTAGCGCACAAACCAGAGACCAGCAGGCTAGTAAATCTCCAGTCCCTTGAGAAGATCTATCAGATCGATAATCATATCGCCTGTGTCGCGACCGGATTGGTAGCAGATGGGCGCCATCTTGTAGAGATGGCACGGGAAGAAGCACAATGGAACAAGGTTCGATACGATGAACCTATCTCTGTCCGAGAGCTTGTCAATATCCTGTGTGAATATAAACATCTGTACACACAGTTTGATGGTGTTCGCCCGTTTGGTGTGGTGCTGCTGGTAGGCGGAATTGATTCAACCGGTAAGCATCTCTTTTCAACAGATCCCTCCGGTGCGTATCTTGGGTACAAGGCAGTGTGTGAAGGGAAAAAAAGCAATGATGCTATGACTCAGTTTACGAAAAACTACACCGCTGATATTTCGTTAAATCAAGCCTTTGAGCTGGGTTTTCAGACACTGAAAAAAATCACCAAACAGAAATTTAACGCAGAGATGGTTGAAGCAGCAGTGATTGACGTAAAAACCGGCTATAATAAGCTTTCATCAGAGATGCTTAAGAAACTTGCAGAAAAACATTCCTCCGAGTAAAAAAATTAAGGTCTTCGTCCATCTTGTTTTTGTTTATTTTCCTTTTCGATGCCATTGGAACAATCGATGTCGATGGTACGGAAACATCGCTTCCCCCACAGATCGGACATCTTCTACTGAATAAAACGCGTGAGGATGGATCGTATGGATTTTATTAAGAATGCCCTGAAGGTCTTCTCGGCGGATGACTGCAAAGATAATCTTAACCGGACCATTGATTCCTTCTGCGTCATGGGTTGTGACCCCGTATTCAGAATCCTTAAGCGATCTGATGAGTTCCGAGGAGTCATGTTTGCAGATGATTCGTACCATGACCATCCCTATTGATAATTTTTCCTCAATGAGCATGCCGATAAAAGCACCCAGAGCAAATCCACCTGCATACGCTAGTGAACAGGCGATGTTGTCGAGGTTCTGCATGATCTGTCCAATAGCAAGCAGCCAGATGTTTATTTCTACGAATCCGACCAGTGGTGCTATGTATTTGAGTCCATGAGAGACAAAGATGATTCGGAG
>JBFYMQ010000125.1:0-2979 GCA_041304825.1 Thermoplasmatales archaeon | reverse complement strand
GGGGATATCATTCAAGAAATCGAAGGAAAACACATCAAAGGAATGGAAGATGTACGACATACCATCTGGAAACGGAAAGCCGGGGAAAACATCACACTTAAAATTCTCAGAAAACATAAACAGATTCTTGGAACATTGAAGCTTGCGCAAACCCCAGCAAGTTAAAAAAAAGAAACCTCTATACCAGCATCCTTAAAATCATCCGAATTCTATGGAGTTGAAATCATCACATGAAATCTGATATAAAATCAAAACCATCCCTCGTCAGCATCCAACAAAGCACCTACGATGACATCGATATCCGTACACTTTTAGAACCACTTGGTGGCATACGACACTACATCCAGAAAGGAGAACGAGTGTTGTTAAAAACCAATCTTCTCATGCCTAGCGACCCGAAAAAAGCGGTCGTCACACATCCCAAAATGATACAGGCGCTAGCAGAAACAATCATACAAATTGGAGCAGTTCCCTATATCGGTGACTCGCCCTCAGGGCAATTCACCAAAAGAAGACTCGAAAAAGCATATAAAAAATCAGGATTAATCACTGTTGCAAAAGACCTTGGAATCGAACTAAACTATGATACCAATGTCACCAAGATCGATATCCCACACGCAAAAAAATTGAAAAAAACTCCTATTTGTAATTTCATCCTTGATGCAGAGAAGATTATCGCTATCCCGAAGATCAAAACTCATTCCTACATGATTATGACGCTTGCGACCAAAATTATGTATGGGGCAGTCCCGGGATTGACAAAAGCGAAGTATCATTCTCTTTACTTCAGACGAGCTGCGTTTGCGGACATGCTTCTTGATGTACTCTCTATCAAAAAACCAGATCTTATCGTCATGGATGGAGTAACTGGCATGCAAGGTGATGGTCCCTCAGGCGGAACACCTGTTGATCTTGGGCTGATTCTCGCCTCTCAGGATGCAGTTGCGATGGATCTTGCAGTCTGTAACATACTCGGAATAGAACCGGTACACATCCCAACACTTCGACAAGCGAAGATACGACACATCTGGCCCTCAGAGATACACTATCCCCTCCTAACGCCTCAGGATGTCCGTTACACGGGTTTTCGAT
Source organism: Thermoplasmatales archaeon (assembly GCA_041304825.1). GTDB lineage: Archaea > Thermoplasmatota > E2 > DHVEG-1 > DHVEG-1 > SM1-50. Next base: position 1,887 of record JBFYMQ010000125.1, on the reverse strand, counting down.
TACCATCGAGCGCTAGTTCTCTTTTGTCTGGTGCAAAGGACCATCGTCAACAGCCAGTCCCAACCAAGAAATGCACCGCTTGTGGTCAATGTGTTGAGATTTGCCCAAAGCAAGCCATCCAAATCAGAGAGCATTGCGCATCAGTGGATTATTCAAAATGCATCGCGTGTTACTGTTGTCATGAGATATGTCCTTACGAAGCGATACAACTCGACTATATCAAATAATCAAAAATTATTTTTGTTTTATCGGACCAAATCAAAAAAAAAATGCATCCGTAGATTATTCTACTTCGTTAAGATTTCCTAACGTCCTTAGGATTAATTCAGGGAGCGCAGGATGGATATGCATCCCCTGGGAGATGAATGCGATGTTACCATTCAGCGCCATCCCATTGATGACTTCTTGGATGAGCATAGGTGCATAGGGTCCAATGATGTGAAACCCTAGGATTTTTCCATTTTGTTTATCGACAATTGCTTTTGCAAACCCCTCCGTCTCCATCATTGCTTCACCTTTTGCAACATCTGAATATCGAGCAGTCCCAACAAGGATTTGATGCTGTTTTTTTGCGTCTTCTTCGGTCATCCCTACAGCAGCGATCTCCGGATAGGTAAAGACCGCATACGGGATTGTCTGATACTCCATTTTCGTTTTCTTCTCATGGAACGCGTTCCTCCAAGCTATCACAGCTTCTTCGTTTGCCACGTGTTTGAACATCGCCTTTCCAATCGCATCTCCAAATGCCCAAATATTCTGTTTACTTGTCTCAAGATATTCATTGACCCCGATGTAGCCTTGTGCATTGGTTCGAACGCCTGTATTTTCGACTTTCAACAGGTCAGCGTTTGATTTTCGACCTGTTGCAAGAAAAATCTTTTCAACAGAAACCACATTTACCTTTCCATTCATGCTGTTTTTTCCTTTTACAGTGATTGAATTTCCCTGTTTTTGTACTTCTAAAACTTCAGTATTCAGGTAAATCTTCATCCGTTTCATGAGTTGTTTTTGTAACACTTCTGAGATTTCATGCTCTGCATTCGGAATCAATCGGTTCCCCCGTTGGAACATGGTGACATTGGTTCCTACCGCTGAGAAAAAATGAGCGAACTCCACAGCAATGTAACCTCCACCGATTATGACCATACTTGATGGTTTTTCGCTTAGAGAAAATACATTTTCATTTGTTATATACGGAACAGAATCCAATCCCTTTATTGGAGGGATAAATGGTCGCGCACCAGAGCTAAGAAAGATTTTTTCTCCTTTTATTTCCTTTTCAGATACCTGAAGTGTATAGTCTTTGATGAAATATCCCACATCATGATAATAATCGAGGTTTTCAGCATGGGAAATCCCTTTTTTCATTGCCGCATGGCTCTCTTGTATCGGTTGTTGGACTCGTTGCATGATCGCCTGGAAATTAATGTCTTTTATTTCAGCGGTAATCCCCAGTTTTTTTGCTTCTAAGATCTCCATGATCCGATCAGCGGGATGGATGATGATCTTCGAAGGAATGCAGCCAACATTCAGACAGGTACCTCCCAGCGGTCCTTTATCGACCCAGGCTACCTTCATCCCATGAGAAATCGCAGCATCGACAATCTCCCCACCAGACCCACTTCCAATGACGATCACATCATAGGTTTTCATCCTACCCACCTCTTCATATTCTATCTATTTATTTGGAAGAACTGATTTCGACACCCACTTCGTTTCGTCGTAAGAAACCAGGGGTGAACGGACTGTTGTACCGCATCAACACTGGTTCACCTCTCGTTTGTATTTCCTGAGCCTGCAGTGATGTTTTAAATTTTTGTATGAATTTTTCAACTCGGGCATCGGTTGTTCGTCCACTGAAACGAAGCACCGCCATTTCTTTTTTTG
>JBFYMQ010000124.1:0-3057 GCA_041304825.1 Thermoplasmatales archaeon | reverse complement strand
GGATTTGAATTGTCCTCTTTCTGTGAAATAGATAAGAACGATGTTTTTGACTACTTCTGCTTCAGAATTACCGAGTTCACCGACATGTTCTTTAATGCATTCTCGTACAACAGGTGGAAAACCGACAGGAAATCTAGGATTTTTCCCCATGGTTGACTCATATATGAGTCTTCTATTTATAAATATTGCGATTCATATTAGATTCATAAATGATTCATATATGATTCATATCTGAAACACTTTATGGAGAAAAAAATCAAAGAAATAATAGACATTCTGTATGCCTTATGAACTTACACTACCAACATCTTCTCAGAAGGGCAGCTATCATAGCATTTCTCTTGTTACCCGAAAAAAAAAATTATTAACAAGCAATGGCTAGACGCATCCTTGCATCGTGATTTATTATTTTCCTGGAATGTTTTTTCTTACATTTTTCAATAAAATATAAATTACTCCGCTTGTGATGATTACTCCGATGAGGATTATAAAGATTCCCGCAGTTGGTTCATTTTGTCGTGATGGGGTGTGAATAAACAGTTTTACTGCGAGTTCTACCTGGAAGACGAGTCCTCCAGTATCACCTGCTGGTTTATCAGATGAAATGACGACCCAGGTCTCCCAACTTGTATTATAATAGCTGGATCGTTCGCTTTTAGGGACATCAAGAAAGACCTTAAAAGTGCTTGAGGTATTTGCAGGGAGATACAACGTCTCCGGTTCGACGGTTATCCAAGAGATATCCGGGATGTACGAATAGTTAGTAGTAAGCTGTTGCATGTCGGGGTTTTCTACTCGCGCAGATGCGTTCACCGAGTACGTATAGGGGTTTGTTACTTGAATGAGATACGAAATTCTCTCAGTTGGGTATCCCTCAGGCATGGAGATAGTAAGTTTTCCAGGCCAGATCTGCAAGCCTGCCTGTGCCGGAGTGGTGAGTAGCTGGACTAAAAAGACAAAGAGAATAACGAACCAGAGTATCTTCTTCACGTTCCCTCTCACCAATACCTAATATCTCTACTCTTATTTATTAGTTGTACATAGAAAAAAAAGGAAGGAAAACGGATGATTTCGATTCACTCGCTCAGTCTTTAGGAGGATATGCTGCCTTGGATATAGATTGTTGTCCGCTGTAAGGTAAAATTTGTAGTAAGGGTTGTTCCCATCGTCAAATTAAGGTCGAATCCCTGGGTACCATCTGCTGCGAGTGCAGAGTCAAGCGCAGCAGCGTAAGCATTCGTGATGTAGCCGTCTGCGGAAAGTCCAATGGTCTGCAGAGAGTATGAATCTACCGCAGGGCTCCCGTCATTGTCAAGGGCAAGCTCCATAGAATCCGTAGTTGCGTTGCTTTTAAATTGCGTATCCATGGGTACGGTGCCGTTGTTGTAGAGGGTGAAGTAGCTTGCAGCTGTCTTTTTATATGACCCTGCTTGCACAGAGCCGAAAGCATTGGTTTTTGGACTTACGTCAATATCAATACCGCCGTCAGGATCGAAAGTGACACTGATAGAGGTTTCATCTGCTAAAACCATTGGTGTCAGTACACTCAACCAGAGCATTGAGACAAGCCAGGCAAAAAGTATCTTCTTTGTATCACTTGCATATGCTACATTATATTTGTTCTTTCTGCATCCCATTTCTCATCATCCCTTAGTATCCAATCGTATAGAATCGGACAAGGGCTATGTAATTAGTTCGTAATATTTATAAGTTATTGTTTCTATGTAACGAAAATTTTCTGATAATTTTCCAATGCTCATATCAGAAAAGATGCCGTATTCAATTTGAATCTTTTTGACCAAAAAAGCTAAAATTTCTGTATTCGTTCATCTCACATTTTTTTTGAAAAAAGTATAAAAGTTATTTATGGCGTTTATTGAGTTTCCTTGATGAAGTTTATTTAAGTCGTTTGGTTAAGTCCTGGTACTTTTTAATGTTCTGATTAATATCATCTAACATCTGATGGTACGGATGTGCCATTTGTAGATATTGTATCTGACTAATCCTATTTTTTTCTTTTTTTCTCTGTAACTCTTTTAACTTATCTTCAACGAGAATAAGCTGTTTTTTCAGAATATGCAGGCTGCCCTGTATCGTTTTATCAAGAGCATATGAATGATTTATGTTTTTCCTTATCTCATCATCCTGCGGGATGTTACTCTTTTCCCATTCCTCTTTTGATATAATATTGTCTTTTAACAACAAGATGATATCAGGGTTGATGTTATCACAGGCTTCGAACTCTTCAATAACTGTCGATGGAATTGTAAAACAGTTTGGCTTGTAGATGTAGTTATGTTTCTGTTTTCTGCAATGCTCTGCGAATAAATGCAGTTCTTTTTCCGATTTGTTTTCTTTTACTTTAAATCCAATAATCTGATTGTTTTGGTCACGAATTGTTTCAATGATATCTCCTAGTTTTTCATTGTCGGTATTGAGAAAAACTGATTTTCCTATTGGTTTGCTGATATCGCGTTTCTGCTTTGGTATTTCTTTAAGGGTTTTCAGTATAGTAATTCCGGTTTTTTCCTTAATTTCTCTGTGCGTATTTTCAAAGCTCTCATCGCTTCTATTTTTCATGATATTATAGCGTTTTTGCTGTTTGAGTGAAAAGATATGATCTTTTGTAGGTTTTATCAAGAGATTGAAAAGGTTGGCAAACAGGATAATTAAAAATAGACATGGTATCATAAATACTAAGGGGATTATTGGAGGAGTAGATTGAGAATTATCAGGTACTACAGACTCTTCATGTTCACGGATATATACTGAGGCAAGGGCAATATTGCTGAGGTTATCATTATCTCTGACGGTTAGGATCGCAATGTAATTGCCTGGTTGTGTATAGATATGTACCGGGTTTTGTTCATAGGATAGTGTCTTATCACCAAAATCCCAGGTATAATTCATGATGATTCCATCGGGATCGTAACTATCGTTACTATGGAAGGTGATTGTTTGGTTTGCATATGCTTGGTACGGTCCGTTTGCTTGAGCAGTGGGAAGTTGTAGAGGTGCAGTGAGTCGGATAATAGTAATAATAAACTGAGTTACTCC
>JBFYMQ010000123.1:0-3105 GCA_041304825.1 Thermoplasmatales archaeon | reverse complement strand
ATGAATTGTATTTCTTCACCAGTGTAGACCTTGACGATGGCATGGTTCAGGATGAGCCGGTCAACCCCGTGTTCCTTTTGCAGAATGTCAATGATGCCAGATCGACACTGTTTATCCGAAAACGTTGAGTTGCTATTGGTGCAGCCTCGGCAGTTTATAATGAGAGTCTTACTTTCCGTTTTTCTTTTAATTTCGTACGGACATGTCGTATCGTCCATTAGATTTTCCCCCAGACTTTTTTTTAATATTGATTGTTTTTGTGTGAGATCGCACAGAGGTTTTGTTTTGAAAATACAGCCTCTGGCAAAAAGTATATAATATTTAGATGGATATATATTTTCTGTTTTACAAAAATAGGAAGTCGGGAGGTATATGATGAAAGGATCTCATACTGGGAGGTCGGTTACGCTTTCTGAAAAACAGTATGTGCTCGGACGAAAGGAAAAAACAGGGGGCGGGGTTCTTACCATTGGTCGGTACTACGCCCTTGATGGGTCTCTGGGGGCACCGGTGTTTCTGGATGTGACGCGGCCTCATATGGTGTTCATTTGTGGGAAACGCGGGTATGGGAAATCCTATTCGATTGGGGTGTTTCTGGAGGAGATCGCAGCCCTTGATGATGCGATAAAACAGCATCTTGCGGTCGTTGTTCTTGATACCTTAGGGATTTTTTGGTCCACGCAGTTTCCCAGCAAGGATGATGCCGAGCGGATTGCACGATGGGGTCGAAAACCTACTGGTTTTCCGATTCGTCTCTTGGTCCCTGCGCATGCGACAGGGAATTATTCGAAAAAAGATATCCCTGTTGAACCATTTTCTCTTTGTATCGCTGAGCTTTCACCACTACATTGGTGTCAGCTGTTCGATGTGAAGCTCACAGACCCAGTCGGCGTGGTGCTGACCCAGGCGATCCTTGCGTTACAATCATCAAAGAATCATTTTTCATTGCAGGAGATCGTGTCTTGTATCCAGCAGAATGATCGGACGGGGGGTGTTGTGAAAACCGCGGTGCAGAATTTTTTTCTCATGGCGGACTCATGGGGTATATTTGATACAGATGGTCTGTCGATCGCTGAGATCGTCCGACCTGGGGTCGTGACGGTTCTTGATCTTAGTGTTCTGCCAAGCTTGCTGCTCAAGGATGTTGTCGTTGCGGTGTTGAGTGAAAAAATTTTTGAGGAACGTGTCAAATCTCGAAAGATATTTGAACAGAAAAAAATGGGTTTCCGGGTCGATGAGGAAGGTATCCCGCTTGTTTGGCTTGCGGTGGACGAAGCCCAGGTGTTTCTCCCCTGCGATAAAAAGACGTTGAGTAAGGCGGTGCTGATCGAGGAATGGATGCGGCAGGGGCGGCAACCCGGTCTGTCGCTTCTGCTGGCGACACAACGGCCCAGCGCTATTGAGCCAGAGGTGCTGTCCCATTGTGATCTTTTCCTGTGTCATCGGTTGACTGCGCAGGAGGACATTGATGCGTTGAGCCGGATTCGACCGGTCTATATGCATGGGGACATCCAGGAATCCATTAAGAAGATCGGCTCTGAGAAAGGAGTCGCGTTGCTGGTTGATGATACCTCAGAGTCTGTTCATATCGTGCAGCTGCGTCCACGCGTCAGCTGGCATGGGGGTGCAGAGCCGGTTATCAAAGAAGACTATTCATGTTCGAATCGGTAGGTGAATGTTCCTATGGTCAAGAACGATGATGATGCGGTAGATCAGCTTCCTATCCGGCTGATGATGAGCCTTGCCATCATCGCAGCTATCGTTGTCCTTCTCGCTGGAGCTTCTGGCGTCTTGCGTACGTTTCTTGCGGAGCAGCAGATCGAAACACAAATTCGGTTGTTAGAGGCGTCTCTTTCGACGATGGTGGCAAGCGGCGCGGTTCGTGACGTCGACGATCTGCATGCTGCTGAGGGCGGCAAACGAGTCCAGACGTTTAGCTTGCCTGAATCGCTGGTGTATCTTTCCTTCGGTGGCGATCCCGATCCTACAAATACTGGGGTGTTTTCCTCAGAGTTGATTGAAGACGGGGCAGCGATTTTTTACAAGGTACAAGGGGGCAGTACCCATGTCATCTGGCTGGCGAAGGAGTCGTATACATTTCGAGAAGGAGCCTTCATCGATGATCATTGGACCATAAATGGGAATGGACACAGCCTGGTCCTACACACGGGTGGAACATTGACATTGGTCTTTGAGCATGTGCAAAAAAATCATAAAAGCCACATCCTGATTCATACCACCGATGATATCGATTGAAGATGATGCGTTCAGACAACGAAGCAGTCTGTATCCATAAAAAGCATTACCGAAGATTGATAGGGAGCGTCTGTTTTTTTTGTACAAGTCGACAGATACGACAGGTTTCAATGATTACATCAGTACCATCGTTTTTCATGATGCGCTGTGCAGAAACGCTGATTTCCTGGATGATTGTCTCATCAAAGACATCTGTTTTTGCTCTTTTTTTTGAGATGTACTGGCAGATGGCTGCAGGGGTCAGTCCGAGTTTTTCTGCTGCTTCTCGCTGGCTGAGTCCAAACTCTTTGATGAGTGCTTCTGCTAGTTCTTTTCTGATCGCAGGAATACCGTTCCATATCATGTATTCGCATGGTGTGCGTTGCATGCGTATAAGATATATCTTGTCAGTTTATATAATTAACGATTGTTAACATCTGTCGTTTTTCATCACCAACGATGCAATTCATGTGAAAATGACTTTATACACGCAGACATTTCACGATGTGGTGGTCTTGTGGTAGACATCAGCACAACAATCGGTCCGCTTCGATTACAAAACCCAACCATGCTAGCCTCAGGAATCATGGATGAGGACGCGGGAGGCATGCAACGGATGATTGATTGCGGAGCGGGCGCTATCGTCACAAAATCCATCGGGACACAACCACGGGAGGGATACGCGAACCCGACCGTCATAGAGCTGGACCATGGCATCCTCAACGCAATGGGCTTACCAAATCCTGGGATCGACCTGTACGGTGAAGAAATAAAAAAACTACGAACAAACAAGGTGCCGATCATTGGCAGCATCTATGCTGCGGATGCAGACGAGTTCGCAAGCCTTGCACTAAAAATGCAGCGGTTTGG
>JBFYMQ010000122.1:0-3168 GCA_041304825.1 Thermoplasmatales archaeon | reverse complement strand
ATGGAAACAAAAATGGTACGAAACGACAACGAACATATCGATGTAGACATCTCCCTAAGCGTCCTAAAAGACCGCATCGGTAACGTCATCGGTTCGATCGGGATTGTAAAAGACAACTCACAAAATAAACAGATGAAACAGGCATTACGTGCATCTGAAGAACAATTTAAACAACTCTATGAAAAAGCACCTATCCCGTACCATACATTATCATCAGATGGGAAGATTACCGATGTCAACGAAAAATGGTGCAAATTGTTCGGATATACAAAAGAAGAAGTCATTGGAAATTCTATTTTTGATTATATCCACGGGGACGAACAAGAAGCAGCAAAAGCTTCTTTTCAAGAAAAAATCAACAGTAAGAAATCATACACCGGTGGCCATGAACGAACCTATATAACGAAAAACGGGGAACCTCGCGTGTTTGTCATTCATGATTTCCTCAGTTTTAATGAGACAGGTGATATGCTTTCTGTCTATTCTACCATGGAGGATATCACAGGAAGGAAAAAAATTGATGAAGAACTCCACAAAGCCCACTATTGGTTAGAAAAAAAGGTCCAAGAACGAACCGTTGAGTTATCAAAAGAAAATTTGTTATTAAAAAAGAGAAACAACGAATATAAACGGTCCATCGGAGAGCTGCACATCCAGCTTGAAAAACTCCAGAAATCACAGAAGAAAATCGAACAGCAGAACGTCCGGCTGAAAAAACTCGACCATATCAAATCCAATTTCCTAAACGTGACCTCCCATGAACTGCGAACCTCAATGGCGACCATCAGAGGATATGTCGAAATTCTCCTTATGAAAAGCCTTGGCCCCATCGCAGAAGAACAACGAAAGGGACTTGAGGTCATTTTGACAAACACAGATCGCTTGGATCAACTTATCCAGGATACCCTTGATGTTTCCCGACTTGAGTCAGGCACCATGAAATTTATCCCGGAGAAAACAGACATAGGCAAGTTAATACAATACGCAACAGGTACGATACAGCCGGTTGCAGATGGGAAGCAAATAAAAATCATGAAAGAAATCGATGAAAAAATCCCAGAGTTGAATATCGATCAGGAACGCATCAAACAGGTTCTTGTCCATCTCCTGCACAATGCGATAAGTGCATCACCAGAAGGATCGAAAATCTCAGTCAGAGTCAATAGAGAGCCTGAAGAGGTCTTATTTGAGATACAAGATTTTGGCCAAGGGATACCAAAGAATAAACAGAAGAAGATTTTTGATATTGTGTACCAAATCGATTCAGGTATCGAAGGTCTTGGATTTACTATTGCACGAGGTGTTGTGCTTTCCCATGGCGGAAAAATATGGGTGGACAGCGAACAGGGTCAGGGGAGTATCTTCCGGTTCACCTTACCAATCTCACCAATACAAGATCAAGAGGGAAAATTCAAAAAAGTTGATATCTTTTGATTCGAGTACCAGCGGCATTTAAGAGATGACTAAAACCATGAAAAAAGATACGACAAAAAATCCAGGCGCTAAGCATCTCTTTGAATATCGGTATGTTGAACAAAAAAAAATCATGATTTCACTTTCCATCACCTTAGTTGCGATGGTCCTTGAGCTCGTGGGCGGGTATTTGACCAACAGCATGGCATTGCTCAGCGATGCCGGTCATATGTTCACCCATGCGTTTGCATTGATTATCGGGCTTGCTGCGATTCTTATCGCCCGGAAACCACCCTGTCATCATCAAACATTTGGATTATATCGTGCTGAGGTGCTTGCTGCGTTTGTCAACGGATTATTTCTTCTTGTTTTTGTTGGGATTATCATCTATGAAGCAATCCTCAGGCTCCTGTATCCAATTGAAATCCTTGGTTTAGAAATGTTACTTATTGCATTCATCGGTTTAGTTGTAAACATCTCAAGCATTATTATCCTCAGAGGAGCACACAAGAAGGATCTGAATATACGAGGTGTGTTTTACCATATGTTCGCTGATGCGATTTCCTCAGTCGGAATTGTCATCGCCGCCCTCTTGATTATGTATACGAACTGGATTTTCATCGACCCTGTTATCAGTATCGGCATTTCGATAATTATTTTGTTCTGGGCATGGGGGGTGCTAAAGGATTCGACAAGGATTCTTCTGGAAACAGCACCAAAAGGTCTAAACATCGATATGATTTCTAAGGATCTGAAAAAGAATTTCCCAGAGATAAGAGAACTCCATAACATTCATCTTTGGTCAATCACCCCAGATATGCTTGTGTTTTCTGCTCATATGCAGTTCGATCCAAGCAAGATCCATGAGAAACAAGAGGAGAGTATCTCAAAAATAAATGATTATCTTTTGAAGAAATATAATATCATCGAATGTACGATTCAGATATGTACAGATGAGGGTTCCGAGGTTTGTAATATCCCAAAATAACTACTCGTCCCGATAGCCCTTTTTAGGTCTTTATAAATTGCCCAAGACTCTCTGCAAAAGATGCCATGAAGGGATATCCAAGGCTCAGATTACAAACCTTCGTATATCCCTTGCAAGGAAGTTCTTTTGATTCTGCTTTACATTGGTCTGAGCGTCCCAGCAAACACCTGCCAGGCGAGAGCGGATTTTGCAACCAGACTTAGGACGATATACATACGCTCACCATACAAATAATCCTTCCATTTCCCAATTTTTTTATACTGGAGGAACATGTTGATGGCAAACAGATTGAAGAACACTGCAATCGTGATAAAAATCGCAATAACAAAATCTGGAACAGATGCTGCTGTAACAAGAGGAATGAAGATGACAACCCAGGGGATAAAACCTGCGATGCACCCAATATTAAACGATGTCCATTTCGTTTTTGTCGTCGTTTGATTGTGCAGCTCCATCATCAAACCCATGAGGTTCATCACAGCAGTTAAGGTGAATAATGCAAGTAAGGTTCCAAAATCATAAATGGTGACTAGCATAGCTATGAGGAAAATCATAAGGGATGCGCTCATTGAATATTCATACCAGCGGGCTGGATTGATATGGTTTTTGAGGTTTTTTACATACCATTTGTACAGAACGGTTGAGAGAAGGATATGTGCTGTTGCTGACATGAAAAGAAATAACGCGACAAGCGGTCCGATTTGTATATTAAAAAAGGTTTCTGAAACAGGAGAAATCGTATTCGTCACAGCATTATACTCAGGATG
>JBFYMQ010000121.1:0-3287 GCA_041304825.1 Thermoplasmatales archaeon | reverse complement strand
ATCAAGTTCGTAGAGGATTTTTCTATCCTTGAGATCGATATCGGCCATGGTCTTCCCAATATTTTATTACAAAAAGAGAACGACATCAGGTATTTTAGAATTATGTGCTCTTGATTAGCCATTCAACGGTTTCCTCATTGGGAGCCAGTCGACATTCATCCAGGAAAACTCTCTTTTACCAACGGATCCGTGGATGATCTCTGGGAAGAACAACACTCGGTCATCCCAGTAGTTCCGTTTCCAGGTAGTCAAAAACGAATTATAAAACGTAGCGTGTTGGAGGTTGCCGATGAAATTATTCTTGCTGATCACATTCCTGTTTGACTCAGAGATTTTCACACCGACTGCATTGTCTTGAATCGTGTTCATCCCCGTGATGGTATTCTGGTCTGATTCACCTCGCAAGTAGATACCGTATCCACCATTATCTCGTATGATGTTTCCATTGATTATAGAGTACTTGCTGCATTCCATCTCTAGGCCGTTTTCTTCATTTTGTATGATTGTGTTTCCTGTTATTTCACCGTTGTTCGCCCAGTGCGTATAGATTCCTTTGACATTGTTCAAGATGGTGTTGTTGCGAACGATGTTCCATGATGGTGCATAGCCGTAGTTCAGGAAAAGCCCAATCGCATTATGCGTAAGGATGTTGTTTTCAATCGTCGCATTCGAGTTTAACGAAAGCGTTTTGATACCAGCGTTCAGGAGCTGCGCCCCGCTGTTTTGTATGGTAAATCCTGATATCTTCACATCAGGAACTGAGATGGTTACGACATCATCGATTCCTTCTCCATCAATGAGAGTGATGTTCTTCTCCTCACCCAGCAACGTTATTCTTTTATCGATGATGACATGTTCCTTATACGTTCCATTCATCACATAGATCGTATATCCATCAAACACAGCACCCAAAGCATCCTGAATTGTACAATAAGGGTATTCCTTGGTCCCGTCCCATGGACCATCTGCGTTATCATCATCGACATAAACAATAGGGAATTTGCCATACACCCCAGTTAAAAGAAAATTGATCGTACCGATCCCACATTCTCCGTATTTAATATTGATCCACCCATCATCCTGAAAGTCTGTGCCCCAGCTGTTCTTCACAATCCAGTACCCAGGATCATCATTGTATCCGACGATCGCCATATAGTGAGCACCTCTGGTGTTACCCCATCGATGCTGATAGATCCCTTTTTTGAAATACACGAAATCATCGTAGACTAGGAAATAACTTGGGACCGGCCCGTTCGTTAGCAACGCAGTCTTGATCGCGACAGGATCAGCAGGAATATAGCTCCAATCCGTGATCTTGACGGTCCTGTTTTGCCAATCAGGGGAAGTTGTGTTCAGAGGATACTGATATTTATCCTTCGGATACGGCCAGCAGTCCTCATCAGGGACACCATGTTCTTTGAGGAATTTAGTGTCGTTCTCCGGATACGATCCCCAGATGATGTTTCCTCCGCTGAAGAAGAAAAGATGTGCCTCTGAAAGATCACAATTAAAGGGAAAACCAACCGTATACTGGACCATGGTCTCAACCGCTGCGACTAACGCAAAGCTTTCACAACTCGGATAAGGGTTCTGATTGCGAATCGGGGTGGTGAAATCCACGCCGTTGATATCACGCCAGCTAAACGAAGAAGGTAGAACGAAGGTTTCCTCTGCATTACATTTCTCTTGAGCATCAGCAGAAAAATCTGTCTCTGAATGAAGGGCTGCTCCTTGTACGAAAGGAAAGAGCGCATTTCCTAAGAAAAAAAGTGTACAAAGAACAAGAATCACCCGAATTCTTTTCATCATCTTCATCATCCAATATTGATATTATCTATAACGTATGATATATTTAAACTTACAGTAATTATTTGATAGGATAGGCATCTAACCAAAAAAAAGGACAACTCAAGAGATATTTTGGCTAAATATTGAAGAAGGGAACATTGCTTGAGTTAATTATAAAAGAACTCACGTGATTGTTAGTCTTGGATTTGGCGATGCACAACGAGAAGAAATCTGTCCTATTAGTGGCTATGCCGTTTGCTGGAATCACGATCCCATCGATCCAGCTGGCGGTGCTCGAGGCGTACTGTCGCCAAAGAGAAATATCAATAGAAACACGCCACATCTACCTCAAAGCAGCAGAATTCTATGGCCTGCAGAATTATCATTCATTGATCTACCCTCCGAACGATTCCTATACCGCACAGATGGTGTACTGCCGGTACGTGTTCCCAGAGCATTGGGAGAAGAACCAGGACCGATTCCGAGAATACTTCCAGCTGCATGCACCACAGAATACAGGTGTACCATCGTTTGTATTTGAGGATTACGTCCAGCGAACAGATACGCTGTATCAATGGATCCTTGATCGGGTGGACTGGCGGTCCTACGACATCATCGGATTTACCCTCAACTACGGACAATTACTCCCCGCCCTAGCCATTGCAAAGAAAATCAAGGAGCTAGCCCCTGAAAAAACGATTGTGCTTGGCGGCAGCAGAACTGCCGGTGATCTGGGAGTCAACGTTCTAAAAGCCTTCGACTATGTCGACTGCATCGTCTCCGGCGACGGAGAAGACGCCCTCTTCGGTCTTGCCTCCCATCCAGAGTCACCTCAAACAATCCCTGGGCTCATCTACAGAAACAAAGACAAGGTACTGAAGAACAAATCCGATGCGATCGTTGATCTGAACACCCTACCGGTTCCCTCCTACGATCAGTTCTATCAAGAGCTCGCTACAACATCCAGTGACATCCAACAGTACTATCAGTATTACGGACGCCTCCCGGTAGAGATTTCCCGAGGCTGCTGGTGGAACCAATGCACCTTCTGCAACCTGAACATTCAGCACCCCTGCTACCGTGAGAAGAACACAAGTCGCATCATTCAAGAGATCCGATCGCTCTCAGAACGCTACCGGATGGTGGAGTTCCAGCTCATCGGAAACACTCTTCCAAAAACCGAGTATAACACCCTCTTTGAGAAACTAAAAAACCTTGGAAGAGATTTTTCGTTCTTCGTCGAAGCCCGCGCAGGACAGCTCACCAGCGAAGACTACACAAGCATGAAAGAAGCTGGGTTTACCATGATTCAAACCGGAATCGAGTCGTTCAGCCAAAATTATCTCCGAAAAATGAACAAAGGAGTACGGGTGATCGACAATATCGCAGCGCTCAAATTCTGCAAAGAAAACGGCATAAAAAACAACTACAATCTCCTGGTACGATACCCAAACGAAGAACCTGTGGATTACGAAGAGACAAAAAAAATAACTCAACAA
>JBFYMQ010000120.1:0-3754 GCA_041304825.1 Thermoplasmatales archaeon | reverse complement strand
ACCAAGACCGGTTTCTCCCATCTGCTTTGCTTTTTGTACCCGTTCTTGTTCTGAAAACGCATAGTCAACAGATTTTCCTTTGGTAAGCTTATACAACGGCGGTTGTGCAATATACAAATATCCTTTCTCAATGAGTGGTCGCATATATCGGAAGAAAAACGTAAGCAGTAAGGTCCGGATATGTTCCCCGTCGACATCAGCATCGGTCATCAGAATAATCCGATGATACCGAGCGTTCTCAATATTGAACTCCTCAGCAATACCGGTGCCAATCGCAGTAATCAGATGAAGGATCTCTTCGCTTTTCAGAATCTTATCCATCCTGGCTTTCTCGACGTTGAGAATCTTACCTCGGAGGGGCAGGATTGCTTGGAATTCTTTATCTCTGGCTTGCTTGGCTGAGCCACCGGCTGAATCTCCCTCCACAAGATAGATCTCTGATTGACTTGGGTCGCGAGTCGAGCAATCAGCAAGTTTCCCAGGGAGTGCTGATGATTCCAACAGTCCTTTTCGTCGTGTGAGCTCTCGTGCTTTTCGTGCCGCCTCGCGAGCTTTACTGGAAAGCACTGCTTTATCAATAATCATATGAGCCACTGGTGGGTTTTCCTCGAAGAACTCAGCTAGTTTATCGCAGGTAACACTTTCAACGATGCCTCGTACCTCTGAGTTGCCCAGTTTTGATTTGGTTTGACCTTCAAATTGAGGCTTTCTTATTTTCACTGAGATAATCGCGGTGATTCCTTCTCGTGAATCCTCACCACTAAGACTAAAGCTTTCATCAAAGAGTTTATTTGCCTTGCCATAATCATTCAGAACACGGGTTAAGGCTCCTTTGAATCCAGCAAGATGTGTCCCACCTTCAATGGTGTTGATGTTATTGGCAAAGGTATGGATGTTTTCGGTGTATCCATCGGTATATTGCATGGCGATTTCTACCTGCACGCTGTCTTTTTCGCCTTGCAGGTAAATTGGTTTCGGATGTAGCGGTATTTTATTCTTGTTGATGTGCAGGACAAATTCGCTGACTCCGCCGTCGTATCGGAACACTTCATGTTTATCGGTGCGTTCATCGGTAATTTCGATCTGAAGTCCTGCGTTGAGAAACGCCATTTCCCGCAGGCGAGTCGCGATGGTGTCATAGTCAAATTCGATAGTTTCAAAAATCTCTTTATCTGGGAAAAAGGTCACCGTGGTTCCCGTGTCTTTTGCTTTTCCTATGACTTTGAGGTCAGTGACTGTCTTTCCTCGTTCAAAGCGTTGCTGGTATTCTTTTTCGTTTCGTCTGACTTTGACTTCAAGCCATTTTGACAACGCATTGACACAAGATACACCGACTCCGTGTAATCCACCTGAGACTTTGTATGCTTGTCCGTCGAATTTACCACCTGAATACAGCATGGTGAGAATAACTTCGACGCCTGGTATTTTGTATTTTTCATGGATGTCGACAGGGATTCCTCTTCCGTTATCCGCTACGGAGAGTGCCCCGTTTTTTAAAACGATAACCTGAACAGTTGTACAGTAACCGGCCAGTGCTTCATCGATGGAATTATCCACGACTTCGTAGACGAGGTGATGGAGTCCTCGTACGTCGGTGCTTCCGATGTACATGCCTGGGTTTTTTCGGACGGATTCGAGTCCTTCGAGGACCTGGATTTTATCAGAATCATAGGAGCTTTCAAGTACGGTTTTATTGTCTTTCATGGGGATCACTTCGTTACAAAGTCTACACTAGTTCTGGTTGTTTTATGTTAGAGGTTTTTATCCCATTTTCCTAGGGTAGATTTACAGGAGACTCATATGGAGTGAAGCCTAATAAATGTTACTATTGAGCGAACCTTAATATTTTCAAATCTTATCATTCCTATATAATCATTATAACATTATTCTGTATAGTATGATGCTTAACAATTGAAAAGTAAAAAAGAGTATTTAAACGTATAAAAATAAAATGGATTTGAACCGGTTTTTTAAGAAGGATTAAATAACAACAATTCTATCCACACCCTGGTGGAGGCCTATGAATAAAAAAATCGTCATCAGCATATTTTTTATAGGAATTCTGATAGCTGGAAGCAACTTCGTTAGCATCGCATCTGCAGCAGATCAAGAGCTCGCAGAACAATATGCCCCTATCCTCTATTTTGTTGAGGGGGAACAATGTTTTCCCGTGGATGTGTCCTACGCCCTTGAGAACTCATATTTATATGAAAATGGAAACCCTTCACCGTTGTCAACTTCGCCAACCGAAGCCTTGTTAAGTACGTTGACCACTGATACTTATTTCATTGATAATCAACGAGGGACGGTCGCTGTCGGTGACAATGGTATCGAAAACGATTATCAAAGTAAAATGGCGGCAATGGGATATACGGTATATGCCAATGTCGATACGGTCAACAACGTCATTCAATACTGGTTCTTCTATGCATTTAACGGAGGAGATCTGAACCGTCATGAAGGTGACTGGGAGATGGTCCAGGTGGTTCTGTCTTCCGGGCAACCAGCTGAAGTCATGTTCAGTCAGCACTATGCAGGACAAAAAGCACTATGGAGCCAAGTCGAGAAAGAAGGAGAGCATGTGAAGGTGTATGTGGCACGCGGAAGCCATGCCAACTACATCAAACCATATTCTGGAAAAGTCGGTTTAGCAAGTGACACAGTTGCAGATAACGGAAGAATCCTGCAACCAACAGATTATACTATTCAGGTGTTGAATACTCAAGCTTGGCTTTCCTTTAGAGGACGCTGGGGATGGACTGGTGTCGACCAATCAGCCACCGCAGAAGCAGCGATCCTGGGCGAAGCAGGACCGAATGGTCCGAAATTCAGAGAAGATGGCATCATGTGGCAGCCACTCAACTGGGCAAGCGATCTTCAACCAGCAAACGACATCCTCTTCCTGTTTGAATGGCTCGTCTATAACTTCGTGATGTTGTTCATTCTTTTCACGGTTGTTTCATTGATTCTGTTAATCTTTTTTGTCTATCGGCGGAAGAAAAAACATGGACTGGGACCTCGGATTTTTTCACTATTGTACATCGATGGCTCGAATCAAAAAAGCATAGGCAATATCCTCTGCATCGTCGTAATCATCATGAGTATCCTTGCGTTGTTCCTCCCCTGGTATATAGTCACCGCGGACGTGTCTATCCCAGGATCAGAGCAAACAGGCACATTTGATGCAGTCTCTGTCGATGGCATCAACGGGGTTCAAATACGACTTCCGAATAAGAATGGACCGGTCCCCCTTGGGACAGTAGCGTTACCATTCTACCTTATCATAGGCATTAGCCTTGTGTTTCTGGTGCTTTCAACGATTGGAATCTCTCAGAGTAGGAAACTTGGTAAAAAGTACGTTCTCCATGGCATACGACTTCTTATCCCCTTCATTCTCATATTAATTTTCATTCTCCTCGTCGCATCAATTATTCCAGTACTCTCACCACCAAACATCGAAGGATATCCCGGTGTGTCTAGTGCGATGCAGGCGATTTCTGCATCCCCCTTTAACGGACAATATACCGTTCCAATCACTGATGTTGAAGGAGGATCGATCCAGCTCACCTGGGGCTTTGGGATCGGTGCGTATCTTCTGCTCTTCGCCGGTATCCTGCTTATCATGGCTGGTCTTATGGAGATGACTGCCCATGAACAGTTTTTCGAAGACAAATCCCCTGCTCAAATGAATATAGAAAAGAAAGAATAATGCTGTAAAAAAGGAATCTTGATGCTCGTCAACGCTGATTTGCAT
>JBFYMQ010000119.1:0-3754 GCA_041304825.1 Thermoplasmatales archaeon | reverse complement strand
ATGCAAATCAGCGTTGACGAGCATCAAGATTCCTTTTTTACAGCATTATTCTTTCTTTTCTATATTCATTTGAGCAGGGGATTTGTCTTCGAAAAACTGCTCATGAACAGTCATCTCCATAAGACCTGCCATGATAAGCAGGATACCTGCGAAGAGCAGAAGATACGCACCGATCCCAAAGCCCCACGCAAGCTGGATCGACCCGCCTTGAACTTCTATGATTTGAACCGTGGATTGCCCGCTAAACGGGGAAGCAGAGATTGCATCCATCGCACTTTGCATATCTGCGTTTCCTTCGATGTTCGGTGGTGCGATCATTGGAATGATGGAAGCGAACAGGAGTATGAAAATTAAAATGAAAAGGAAGGGAAATAGCAGTCGTACCCCTCGGAGAACATATTTTTTACCAAGTTTTTTACTCTGCGAAATCCCAATGGTTGAAAGCACTAGAAACACAAGGCCAATACCGATGATAAGGAAGAAGGGTACTGCAAAGGTCCCGAGAGGAACCGGCCCGTTCCGATTCGGAAGCCGTATCTGAACCCCGTTGATGCCATCGACGGAGACTACATCAAACGTGCCTGTTTGCTCTGAACCCGGGATAGACACGTCCGCGGTGACCGTGTACCAGGGGAGGAACAACGCTATGACGGTCATGATGATCACAACGATGCAGAGGATATTGCCGATGCTTTTTTGATTGGTACCATCAATGTAGAACAACGAAAATACTCGTGGTCCAAGTCCATGCTTTTTCTTCCGTCGATAGATGAAAAAGATTAACAAAAGCAATGAAACAACAGTGAAAAGAATGAACAGCAGCACGAAGTTATAGATAAGCCATTCAAGAAGGAAGAGGATATCGTTTGCTGGTTGAAGATTATTTGCCCAGGCGAGTGGCTGCCACATGGTTCCGCCTTCTCTAAATTTCGGACCATTCGGTCCTGCTTCCCCCAAGATTGCTGCTTCTGCAGTGGCTGATTGGTCCACACCAGCCCATCCCCAACGGCCTCCAAAGGAAAGCCAGGGTTGTGTGTTTAACAACTCGATGGTGTAATCGGTGGGTCGTAGGATTCTTCCGTTATCTGCAACCATGTCGTTTGCTAAGCCTACTTTTCCAGAATACGGTTTGATGTAGTTTGCATGGCTTCCGAGTGCCACATACACCTTCACATGTTCTCCTTCTTTCTCGACCTGGCTCCATTGCGCTTTTTGTCCTGAATAGTGTTGACTGAACATGACTTCAGATGGTTGTCCGCCTGACAGTACCACCTGGACTAGCTCCCAGTCGCCTTCGTGACGGTTCAAATCTCCTGCGTTAAATACATAGAAGAACCAGTATTGAATGACGGAGTTGACCGTATCGACGTTGGCATAGACCTTATATCCCAATGCTGCCATCTTACTTTGATAATCATTTTCGATGCCATTGTCACCGACTGCGACCGTCCCTCGTTGATTATCAAGGAAATAATTGTCAGTCGTTAGTGTACTTAACAAGGCCTCGGTTGGTGTGGTGGACAACGGTGACGGGTTCTCATTTTCATACAGATATGAGTTCTCAAGGGCGTAGGAAACATCCACGGGATAACATTGTTCTCCTTCCACAAAATAGAGGATGGGAGCATATCGTTCTGCGACCTCTTCATCTGCTGCAGATGCGATGCTGGCGAAGTTGCTTCCTGCTACCAAAATTCCTATAAACAATATGCTGATGACAATTTTTTTATTCATAAGCCTCCACCTTGGTGTAGATAGAATTATCGTTATTTAATCCTTCTTAAAAAACCAGTTATAATTTCTTTTATTCTCATACGTTTAAATACTCTTTTTAACTTTTTTCTTGTTAAGCATTATACTATACATTATAATGTTATAGATATTATAAAGGAATGATACAACTTTAAAATATTAAGGTTCGCTCAATAGTAACCTTTATTAGGCTTCACTCCATATGAGTCTCCCGTAAATCTACCCTAGGAAAATGGGATAAAAACCTCTAACATAAAACAACCAGAACTAGTGTAGACTTTGTAACGAAGTGATCCCCATGAAAGACAACAAAACCGTACTTGAAAACTCCTATGATTCTGATAAAATCCAGGTCCTCGAAGGACTCGAATCCGTCCGAAAAAACCCGGGGATGTACATCGGAAGCACCGACATACGAGGATTACACCATCTTGTCTACGAAGTCGTGGATAATTCCATCGATGAAGCACTCGCCGGTTACTGTACAACTGTCCAAGTAAGTATTCAAAAAAACGGGGCGCTCTGCGTAGCTGATAACGGACGAGGAATCCCTGTCGACATTCACGAAAAATACAAAATACCAGGCGTCGAAGTCATCCTCACCATGCTGTATTCAGGCGGTAAATTCGACGGACAAGCATACAAAGTCTCAGGTGGATTACACGGAGTCGGTGTTTCTTGTGTCAATGCGTTGTCAAAATGGCTTGAAGTCAAAGTCAGACGAAACGGAAAGGAATACCAGCAGCGCTTTGAACGAGGAAAAACAGTCACCGATCTCAAAGTCATAGGAAAAGCAAATGACACGGGAACCACGGTGACCTTTTTCCCAGATAAAGAGATTTTTGAAACCATTGAGTTTGACTATGAAACGATAGCAACTCGCCTGCGGGAAATGGCATTTCTCAACGCGGGTCTGCAGATCGAAATTACCGATGAACGCACCGATAAACATGAGGTGTTCCGTTACGACGGCGGAGTCAGCGAATTTGTCCTGCACATCAACAAGAATAAAATACCGCTGCATCCGAAACCGATTTATCTTCAAGGTGAAAAAGATAGTGTGCAAGTAGAAATCGCCATGCAATATACCGATGGATACACCGAAAATATCCATACCTTTGCCAATAACATCAACACCATTGAAGGTGGGACGCATCTTGCTGGATTCAAAGGAGCATTAACCCGTGTTTTAAATGACTATGGTAAGGCAAATAAACTCTTTGATGAAAGCTTTAGCCTTTCTGGTGAGGATTCACGAGAAGGCATCACCGCGATTATCTCAGTGAAAATAAGAAAGCCTCAATTTGAAGGACAAACAAAATCAAAACTAGGCAACTCAGAGGTACGCGGCATTGTAGAAAGTGTTACTTGCGAAAAACTTGCTGAGTTCTTTGAGGAAAACCCACCGGTAGCCCATATGATTATTGACAAAGCAGTGCTTTCCAGTAAGGCTCGTGAGGCTGCACGAAAAGCACGAGAACTCACACGACGAAAAGGACTTCTTGAATCATCTGCTCTTCCAGGGAAACTTGCTGATTGTTCCAGCCGTGACCCGAGTCAATCGGAAATTTATCTTGTGGAAGGGGATTCAGCCGGTGGCTCAGCCAAGCAAGCCAGAGATAAAGAATTCCAGGCGATCCTACCACTCAGAGGCAAAATCCTGAACGTCGAGAAAGCCAGGATGGATAAAATCCTCAAAAGTGAGGAGATTCTTCATCTGATCACTGCGATTGGCGCCGGCATTGCTGAGGAGTTCAACATTGAGAACGCTCGGTATCATCGGATTATTCTGATGACCGATGCTGACGTCGATGGTGAGCATATTCGAACCTTGTTACTCACCTTTTTCTTCCGATATATGCGTCCGTTGATTGAGAAAGGATATTTGTATATTGCACAACCACCGTTGTATAAGCTTACCAAAGGAAAATCTGTTGACTATGCGTTTTCAGAACAAGAACGGGTACAAAAAGCAAAGCAGATGGGAGAAACCGGTCTTGGT
>JBFYMQ010000118.1:0-3761 GCA_041304825.1 Thermoplasmatales archaeon | reverse complement strand
GAAGAACGAACGTGGGGATGTGTTAGGCATCCCGATGTATCTGATCATAATCATGATTGTTGCAGTCGCAGTGATTGCAGCGGTTATCTTTATGATCCCGAAGGCAACCAGAACAATGAACGTACAGGTGACCTCGAACGCACTTATCGCAGAAAGCCCAGGGTCTGATGGAGGCGGGAAGTTCACGTTTTCCAAGACCTACACAATCTGGGTGAAAGTCACGACCAGTGATGAGCGCGCAGACCCAATTAGCGAAGCAACCGTGACGTTGGTTGGAGCAGGGGATGCTAGTCAAGGCAAAACCCTTGATAATGGCTCGGCAAAGATCACCGGCCTCAAACCGATTCTGGATGCGAACATCAACGAAGCGTACATGGTACTGACCGTGAAAGCGAACGGCTATGAGGATTTTAGTGATACGAAAGCGGTCAGCGTCATACGTCTCAGTTAGAGGTCTGCATCACTGTATGATGCGATGCATCAATCGTTTCGTTAAAAGATAGATGGCAATCTATGAGGTAGTGGGGGAAAACAATATGTTAGTGAGGAAAAGAAAGGAGAAGTTATCGAAGAAGAAGAAAATAAGTGAGAGAACTGACTCGGAAGAGACTCTGCAGTCAGTACGCAGCTGGATACGCAAGATTGAACAGACAACAACCAGTGTAAGTTCTCGGCTGTCCGCCGTTGAAAAACGCTTATCCGGGCGGATGTCAGAGTCAGATGGTTTGAAGACCATCGGAATCGAAGGACCTATCGAAACACTCTTCCTTAATATGAAAAGGAAGAACACACCTGAGCTTGCACGCGTCCTTGATAGTGAGATGACCTTCTTGCATAACGAGCTAACTAAACAACAACAGGAGACAAGTACCATCAAAGAACAACTAGAGACACTTGAGAAAACACACACAACCATGACAACAGAATTTCAAGGGATGCGAACAGCGATGACAGACTTACACACCACTATGGAACTGCAGATAAACCAGATAGGGCGACGCGAGGCGTTCGTGATGCATCTTGGGTCCTTAGAACTCCCTATTGAGTTCACCGGCATCATCGGAGGCTTACTTGCGTTTCTTATCGCAATCCTGGTACTAATCGATCAGAAAGAAATCCTGCTCTCACCATTGTTTCTTGTCCCAGTCGGTATTCTTCTCATAGGATTTGCACTGGTAAAGATGATTCGGAACCGGTCACACAGATCACTACATCCTTTCCTCCCCATGCCCATAGACACCCCATCTGCACAGCTAGACCTCGCATCTTTAGAAAGAAAAGAAGGATAGAAATCTTTTTTTTTTTTTTTTTTTTTTAATCCCTAATACCTATTTCGCTAACAGAAAACACTGCTTCCCCCTCAGGAAGATGCGGGGAATCAATCAACCGTGCTATCCGTTTACCACCTTTACTTTTCCGCAGATACAACCGGAACGTCGCAGTATGTCCGACTATATGACCCCCAATCGGTCTGGTTGGATCACCAAAGAATGCATCGGGTTTTGCAGAAACTTGATTGGTCACCACAACAACCCCATTGTACAAATCGCTCCAACGGAGCAGATCATGCATATGCTTGTTGAGTTTCTGCTGTCTATCAGCAAGTGCACCTCTCCCAACAAACTCCGCACGAAACTGGCTGGTGAGTGAATCTACAATTAATAAGCGAGCAGGGAACTCCTTTGAGAGTTCCATGACCTTATCGACAAGTAGCATCTGATGGCTTGAGTTATATGCCCTGGCGACATGGATTTTATTCAGCACCTCATCAGAGTCAAGCTCATAAGCCTCTGCCATCTGAATAATACGATCTGGCCGGAACGTATTTTCAGTGTCGATATAAAACACATGACCGTCCAATCCACCTTTTTCAATTGGAAATTGAACGTTGACGCACATCTGATGTGCTAACTGGGTTTTTCCGGATCCAAACTCACCAAACATCTCTGTAATCGCTTGGCTATCAAATCCTTTTCCGCCCATCAGTTCATCAAATGCTTTTGACCCTGTTGTGATTGACCCTATTCTTGCTCGACGTTCAAGCAGCGCAGTCCCTGTCTCAAAACTCCCGATATCTGCTTGTTTCCGAGCTGCCTGAATGATTTTTGCAGCGGTAGGTTCACCGATTTCTGCGACCTCGGCAAGTTCTTTTGGTGATGAGACCGCGATGCTCATCATATCTGCGTATCCTGCTTCGACTAATTTATCGGCTATCGCAGGACCAACACCAGGTAAATCATGCAGAGGTGACTCATTTTGTTTATCTTTTCCCATACAAGCTCCCTTGTGTAAGAAGAAAGACATAGATGTTTATAAACATGTGGTACAGTCGACTGAAACTATCCGAAACCCAGAAGATCTTTCTCCGGAATATTTAGGAAACATTTAAATAAAAAGACGCCTATGATGTTACATAAGGGGACAATCTTATGAAACTGTTAAAAAGAACAAAGCTATTAATAAAAGCTAGTATCGTTGTCGCAATAGCATTGGTGTTTCTCATGCCAGTGTCGGCAGCACCCGCTCAAAATCTCGTGAGCTTCAGAAAAAACCCAAATATGCTCTTCAGAGCAGAATGGATAGAGCAAGCGACCGGTTTTGCAGACGCAAGCCGGGGAATCGACTATGTCCATTGCGTTGATGAAAACATCGTCTGGGCGGTTGCCTATGACGGGACCAGCACACAAGCTCCCTGTCAGGATTTTACCAAAACCATAAATGGTGGAGAGCTTTGGACACCTGGACTCATTAATGGCGCTGATGGATTACGCTCTGCTATGATTTTCGCCCTTGATGTCAACAAAGCATGGGTACCTATGTTTGCTGCATCCGGCGGAGTACAAGGGATCTATTACACCTCTAATGGAGGAAGCACCTGGGCACGTCAACCAACCGCACTGTATAGCGACCCTGCATCATTCCCTAACTGTGTTCATTTCTGGGATGAAAATGTCGGATGGTGCATGGGAGACCCTATTGGGGGCTACTTTGAGATTTATACAACCGTCGATGGTGGTGTGACCTGGACACGAGTCCCACAAGCAAACATCCCAGACCCGTTATCAGGGGAATGGGGCGTTGTCGGATACTATGATGTCATCGGAGACACCATCTGGTTTGGTACAAACGTCGGACGTGTCTACAAATCCGTTGATCGCGGGTTACACTGGACCGCTGTTCAAACCACACTTTCTGCTTACATTAGCCCAACTTTCAAAGATGCAGACCATGGTCTTGTGATAGATCTGAACGCAGGAGCCAATGCACTGCTCGCGGAAACATCAGATGGTGGTGCAACCTGGGCATCCATTTCCTTCACCGGTCCTTGTTATGATTCCGATATGGTCTACCTCCCTGGAACCGAAAACATGTACATCAGCACAGGAGCTGCTACTGGCAAATCCGGAGCATCCTATAGTCTTGACGGAGGTCACAGCTGGATAGATTATACTGAGCAATATGACCAACAAATGATGAACATGGATTTCGTGGAAGGCAAAATCGGCTGGGCTGGAGCGTTTAACACCGATGATGTCACCGGTGGGATATGGAAACATCTCCCCTCTGAAGAACCAAAACCATTGCTGACGATCAGCATCGAAGGTGGAAAAGGCTTCACCGTGACTGTGAAGAATGTTGGAGAAGCAGCAGCGACCAATGTTACCTGTGATGTCACCATTGAGGGTGGGTTATTCATAAAACCAAAGGACTTCTCAGGGAACCAAGCGACCCTTGGCATAGGTGCAAACTTCACTGTTATC
>JBFYMQ010000117.1:0-3789 GCA_041304825.1 Thermoplasmatales archaeon | reverse complement strand
GATTGCGATATCATAGGTATCTGAATGTTCTTTCATCACCTCTCGGAATGAGACGATATCTACGATTTCAATGAGATCAAGGACTTCTTCTTCTAAGTCTGCAATCTCAAGCTCACATCCTTCGCAATCCGCAAAATCAAAGACAGCGACCCTTGGTTTTTGTTTCATTTAAAACGCCTCCGGTAGTTGTTTGAGTGTTCCGTAATTGAATACAGGGCCTTCCTTGCAAACATATATCCCATTTATCTGGCAATGCCCGCATTTTGCGACGCCACATTTCATACGTCGCTCAAGAGAAACGTATATATTGTCATCAGGAACCCCAAGGGTCTGCAGGCATTTAATGACAAATTTATACATCACTGGTGGTCCTATGACTACTGCGATCGTATTTTTCGAATCCAGTTTATCTGCCTGTATTTTCGGGAATAAGGTGGTGATAAGGCCGGTGCATCCTCCCCAGCATTCACTTGGTTCACATCGATCGACTGTAATTTCACATTGGACGTCAGGTATCTTTTTCCATCGGTCAACATCATCCATGAAGGTTATTTCCTTTGGACGTTTCGCACCATACAGAATGATGACATCCTTGAATTTATTCCTTTCTTTTGGATCCAGGACATGATTAATTAACGAGCGCATCGGCACCATCCCTGTTCCACCAGAGGTGAAGAGGAGTGTTTTTCCTTCGAATGATTTCACATTAAAGCCATTTCCAAGTGGTCCGCGAATGCCGATTTTATCACCAGGTTGCAGCGAGCATAATTTTTTTGTCACGTTTCCGACTTGTCGAACCATAATCTCAAAAAGAGGAGTATTTCCTGGTGGGGTGGAGATGCCAAAGGGTGCTTCACCATATCCAAAAACTGATACCTCGACAAACTGCCCTGGTTTATGTCCTAATGGTTTTTTATCATCAAGTTCGATTTCGAAAAGGCTGTCAAGTTCATTAAAAGGTGTTATTTTTTTAATCGTCGCACTACGCGGGACATGAATAATGCCTTTTTCCAGCACCTCGTTTTCTTCCTTTATGAAATATCTTCCGGTATCATCCTCGGATGTAAAATGAGCAAGCTCATTAATGAGGTTGCATGGATCAGCAATATCAGGTAGACAGGCGCTACCGCATCGGCCACATCCGACACAGGCGACAAATCCATAGCGCTCAGGTAAGTAATTTCCCTTGCGGAAGAATCGGTGACGGTACCGTTCTTTTACCTCATCGCGGAAGACTTCTCCACTACCTACTTTGGTGAAATCTTTCAGCATGCAACCATCCCATGTTCGGGTGCGGTTGCCCTGTTTGAGGTTGAGAGAAACCTCGTCTTTGACATCATAACAAAAACAGGTTGGACATACCATGGTGCATGAACTGCATTCCATACACACGTCTGCGTGTTCTTCCCATATCGCATGATCATAGTTCGCGACGAGGAGTGGTGACCAGTCTTTTTTTTCTATCTTTATTTTTTGTTTGTATTTTTTTAGTACAGCGTTGCGAGCTGTTTTGATCTTGTTAAGGTCCGTAGAAGATGCATCCTTTACAGTCGCATATTTTTTCAGTAGTTTGTCTCCTTTTTCTGAACCGATGGTCACAGCATAACAATTCCCGATATCGGTGAGTAATAAATCGAATCCCGACTCGGTCGTATTTGTTTTCATGCTGGCTGCAAAGGATCGTTCTGAGACGTTTTGAATATCGACTCCGATGATGATGGTGTTTTCTCGCCGTTTCTTGTAGAAAGAATCCTGTTGTTGATCAAGATAATGCCGATCTGTTTGTTCTAATGCGATGATATCATACGGATGGACTCCGATGATTATTCGGGGTACGTCAGTGATGGTTTCTTTTCCTTCGAAGGGTTTTTGAAGAGAAAATTTCAACAGCATTTCGTATTGTGGAAGGAAATATTTCTTTGGCGGGAGAATCGTCACATCATAATCAAGGCGTAGCTCTTGGGCGGATGATACGGTATCAAAGACATAGCGTTTTCCTTTTGCCTGAACGCCCACGACATCATATGATCCGTCTTTTATTAGGGTGTTTACAAATGTTGAAAAATCTTTTTTTGTAATGGTTTTTACAAGTTGTTTCATCTCAGACACCTTTTTTCGTCTAAGTGATAAGCACTCTGATAATCAGATAGCCTCGAGGACGGTGAACGGATGGTTTGATTTAAGGTTTTTGATTTCTTGTTCTGCGGGTCAGATGTTGATTACTCGGGGGCTTGTGGAATAAACCCATGTTTCATGAGTGACTGGGTGATGTCCCTGGATCTTTTGATAAGGGACATGGCTTGATCATACAGGTCCTGACGAGATGGTTTTATCCGTGCGATACCTTGAGAAATCGCTTTTAAACCAACTGCGACTGCTTCACGAGGGAAGACTTCCCAGGAGTCCATGTTTGGAACAATGTAGGTATCGCTCAGACCAGTATCTTCTGCGGTTTTTGCTAGCTCATAGGCTGCTGCGATACACATTTCATCGGTGATGGTCTCCGCCCGGACATCGAGTGTTCCTCGGAAGATCCCGGGGAATCCGAGGGAGTTGTTGATTTGGTTGGGGAAATCTGATCGTCCTGTGGCGATGATCCTGGCTCCTGCTTCTTCTGCCTCCCATGGCCAGATCTCAGGCACAGGGTTTGCTGTGGCAAAGACGATGGAATCCTGCGCCATTGAGGAGATCCATTCTTTTTTTATCGTCCCTGGACCAGGTTTGCTTGCCGCGATACAGATATCTGTATTCTTTATGGCTTCTGCGAGGTTTCCTATGCGTCCTTCTGCGTTGGATTTTAAGCACATCTGCCATTTTTCAGGGTTGGTGTTTTTTTCGTCCTCAAGGTCTTCTCGAGAGGTATGCAGGATGCCTTTGCTGTCTGCCATGATGATGTTTTTTTGTTGTACGCCTGCTGCGATGAGTACCCGTGCGATTGCAATATTTGCTGCACCGGCTCCCACCATGGATACCAAGGTGTTGCCGAGCGGTTTTCCGACAATTTTTAAGGCGTTTATCGCCCCTGCGGTGACGATAGTTGCTGTTCCCTGCTGGTCATCATGCCAGACGGGGATGTCCATTTCTTTTCTGAGTCGGTTGAGGATGTAGAAGCATTTTGGTTTTTCGATATCCTCAAGGTTGATGCCGCCGAAGCTTGGTTTGAGCCATTTGACTGCTTGGATAATTTCGTCAGGGTTTTTTGTATCAAGGCAAATCGGGTAGGCGTCGACACCTCCGAGGTATTTGAAGAGGAGTGATTTTCCTTCCATGACGGGCAGTCCAGCTTCAGGTCCGATGTCGCCGAGGCCGAGTACGCGGGTGCCGTCGCTGACGACTGCAACGGTATTCCATTTGTTTGTATAATCATAGACTTTGAGTGGGTGTTTTTGGATTTCTTTGCAGGGTTCTGCGACCCCCGGGGTGTACCAGATTGCGAAGTCTTGGAAGTCTTTTACTCGGCATTTTGGGATTATTTCGATTTTTCCGTGATAGAATGGATGAAGTCTCATTGCGTCTTTTGCTGGTTTATTTGCTTTTTCAAGAAGTTGTTTTTCGTTGATTTGTTTCATGTCAAGCCCCCACGGCGGAGATATCGCATTTTGCTATATTAATTCACAGCATTTGCAATGGTGGATAGAATCTGATGGAATTATTGATAGTTTTAAATATGGTATTCGGATAAACTCTCTGCAAAGAAGTCGGAAAAGTATATATAGTTAACAATTGTTAATTTAATATATAGAGTGAGACAGAAATGAGCATCATCGACTTGACTTCTATGGGGGAACC
>JBFYMQ010000116.1:0-3830 GCA_041304825.1 Thermoplasmatales archaeon | reverse complement strand
GGTTGGCGCGATTGTTGATAAAGATTACGTAGAGGCAAACGGCGGTGTTGTCCCTGGAGAAACAAACACTTGGATGAAGGAACACCCGATGGGGACCGGTCCATATATGGTGAAAACTTCGGAGAATACTTCTGAGGTTCTCCTAATAAAAAACCCCTTGTATTGGGGTGGATGGGATGGAAACCATGTTGAGAAAGTGTTCTTTAAAACAACCCCTGATCTTGGAGAAAGAATTTCTGCTCTTCTCTACGGAGTTGCTGATTTTACTTATATTCCTTATGAAACCCTATGGGATGTCATTGGTGAGAAAGGAATTGTTGTACAACCCTTCGATAGTTATGTTGTTTCACTTCTTGTAATCAATACGAAAGCGAGTAACAATGAGTTTTTAGCAGATGGCCGTGTGCGAAAAGCGTTTAGTTTCGCATTCGACTACAATTCCACGATTGAGAATGCCTGGGATGGATACGCGAGTAGATTAATTGGAGCGATACCAACAGGAATGCCGTATTACGAAACACAAAACAATGGTCACCCCTATTATTCTTTTAACCTCACCATGGCCGAATCCATCCTTGATGATGCCGGGTACCTGAAAAATTATGATGTAAATGGAACGCTCTATCGGTTTAATGGGGCAACCATGCGACTATTCTATAACGTAGGGAATTCGGTCCGGGAACAAATGGCTGTCATGTTCCGGGATGCACTGGAGGATATCGGTATCCGTTCATCGGTTATTGCAGAAGAATGGCCATCGCTTCTGCATCGGCTCTATACGACCGATGATTGGGATATGTTGTTTGTCGGATGGGGACCAGATTATAATGATCCAGATTGTTACATCGGACCTTTCATTGGCTCTGCTGATATCGGACAAGATACCTATAACACCGGATATCTGAACGAAATCGTTGACGAGAAGATATTGGAGGCAAAATACTCAACAGATCCTGTCGTGCGAACAGCTGCATATTCAGCCGCATTCGACATCTATATACAAGAACCACCCTATATTTTCATAGTACAGCACCAATACATTCGTCCCATGAGAGACTGGATACTGAATTATTGTTATAATCCTGCACCAGGTTTGAATTGGAAGTTCTATGATTATTATAAAGCCGGGTTGGAGGACACGATCTTTTCTTAGCCGTTTCATTTCAGGAAGCGCACAAGAGTATAAGGGAGAACTCCGCCCCTGTTTCCTTATTCTTCAGTCAGCTACACTTCACCAATAATCGTATAAACCAACCTATCGTTTCATGAATGAAATGGGACTTACAGAGGAAAAAAGGAATGGTTTTTTCTTTATTTTTTTAACGGGATTTATTAGAATTCGAGGGGTCGTTACTTGGTTTGCGATTTCTTTTTTTGGGTTTCTTTTAGGAACCTCTTCCTTGAATATCAGGAACTACACAGTACCTTTATTTTTTTTCGTGATTTCTACATTTTTCATCCTTGCTTTTACGTTTGCTATTAATAACTATTACGATATCGACACCGATAAAGAAAATCCACGAAGAGCTCATCTGAATGCAATAGCATCTGGAAAAATATCAAAACAAACTGGGATATTGCTAAACATCATCTTTATTGTCATTCCCTTGGTTCTGTCTCTTTTCTTTACCGTAGAGGTTTTTGTGTTTTGTGCGTTTTTAATTTTTTGGATGTGTATATATTCTGCTCCTCCCCTGCGATTGAAAGGGCGACCTGGATTTGATATCCTTTGGCATTTCATCGCATTTCTCGGTTTAGTACTCTGGGGGTCTTACATTTCAGGCAGCATCACTATGATAACGATATTAGTCGCAGTATCGTTCGGTATCTTTGGTTGTTTTGCGCAAATCGATAATCATATCCAAGACTATCCTTTTGATAAAGCAAGCGGGTCAAAGACATTTGCGGTCTGGATAGGAATAAACAAAGCGTATATGGCGTTAAAATTATCATTCATACTCTACATCGTTTTTCTTATCCCGTTGGTCATTCTTTTTTCTTTGGACTCCTATCTTACTATACTCATTGTATGCGGAGGAATTATTGTAAGTGTATTCATACCAAAAATAAAAAAGAATACCTTAGCATCTTCTCTGTATCACGTTATACATTATTTTGGTGGGGCAGTCTATTTAGGTTGTCTCATCTATCATATCAGTAGCATCTTCTAACAATACACAATGCAAAAATAAAGCGTTTTAAAGGCTTGAAATTGCCTTTTAATCCATTTTCACGTGCTTGTTTTATATCATTTTTATAACTCTGGCTTGTAAGCATCCAAAACTGATCAAACTTATTAAAAACAACGATACGACATGAACCGGAACGAAACAAAGTCTACAAATACCAACATGCCCATACCCCAAGTTGCACACCTATGGATTGGAAAAAACTTCTTCCTATTGCTGGTATTATCCTCTTCATCTACGTCCTCTGGAGATTTAACGTCGGAAAAATCATCTCCGTGTTCTCCACCATCGACCCGTTCTACGCAGCGGTCTCCTTTTTGAGTCTTCCCCTCTTTGTTCTCGTCATCAACCTTGAATGGCAAATACTGCTTAAGAAACAAAAGATTCATGTCAGTTTTTGGTACACTTTTAAGAACTATTTCATCGGGTATTTCTACGGCTTCATCACGCCAGGCGGTTTTGGGAACTATCTGCGCGCCTTATATCTCAGAGAAGAAAGCAACACACCACTGCCGAAATGCATCTCGAACATCGTGACCTTAAACACCATTGACCTCATCGCCCTGTTCATCATCAGCTCCATTGGTGGACTGTTCCTCCTGGGACGATACCCGTATCTGTTACTCATCAGCCTTGCTTCTCTTATCGTTGTCACCGCGATCTTCATCTTTTTCCTGCGGCAAAAAAAATCGAAACAACTGTTCCAAAAGCTCCTCAACACACAAATCTTCCAAACCATCCAACGATTCATGGACGACCCGATCGAAACCTTCTACGAAGATCTCCCCGGCTTCAAAGACCTTGTGCTCCCCTTCTTGATTTCTTTTTTAAGTTACGTTGTCTTTTTCACAGAACTGTATTTCATCGCCCAGCTCTTCGGCATCTCTGTTCCGTACTCCACCTTGTTCTTTATGTTTGCGATCTCCGCGACCGTCGCTGCGATTCCGATTTCTGTCCATGGTGTTGGAACACGAGACGCTACCCTTGTTGCCCTTCTCTCCATTTATGATATCTCGCCAGAAAACAGCATCAGCTTCACGCTGTTCTGGTTCACGGTCTTCTGGGTCACCCCCAGCATCATCGGTGCGTTCATCACTCTTGTGGAGAATAAGAAACTCCCTCCAAGAAAAAAGAAGCAATCCGTCTAATTGAAAAAACCATTCGATTTCAGCTCCGTCTCCCTGGTGCGAAGTCTATTTATATAGGAAAACCGATTTTATTTCAGTAAGGAGGTTATTCCTATTTCAATTAAGATTGTATCCGCTATCAAAATCATGCTAGTCATGCTCATCTGTTTTTCTCTTCTTTTCCCAGGAGTGGTAGGTGTCGCCCGCCTCTCAAATCAAACACTTGTTTCTGAACAACACATGGTGTCAAAGATATCCCGGGAAATCGACATCCCACCCGGATCTGATTATTTCATCCGATTTGATGCGCAGAACCTCACTTTGAAAGGAGAGGATATCGAACCATTGACGAACGGATTTTCTGAGACGGTGATTGCAGCTATCGCGAAATCACCCAGATGGATTCAACAGAGGTTGACGAGTCAATTTCATGACCTTAGCGATCCGGAAAGCTATGCAAACATACTCTTGAATTCCTCTACAAAATATACTGATGAGATTGCGTTTTCCATCG
>JBFYMQ010000115.1:0-3843 GCA_041304825.1 Thermoplasmatales archaeon | reverse complement strand
CCGTGCTTGTAATCGTTGTAATTCTACGATTGCTTTTGGGTTATTGTGTATCTCTTTTCTGAATCTGGTTTCAAATTCTTTCCAAGTGATTCTTCCTTTTTTATAGTCGGAGATTAGTTCTTTAGACGCGGATAAAACACTTGGTCTTGCGACTCTTACTTTGACGGCATCTGCAGGAAGTTTCTTCGTCATGGAGATATCACTTTCTTTAATCATTTCATCGCTAGGTTTACGTTCTGTGGAAACAAACGTAATGCTCGTATAAACATGTTCTCAGAAGGATATAAAAATTCAGATAAGAAAACGTGAGAAATACCAGTAGGTGATCTCTCATATGATTTTGTTTAAGGTTATCGTTCTGGTTGGGCAGGAGTTGCATAACACAACATTTAAATATCACGCAAGTTCTATACACTAATATTAAGTATCAACTTGATGAAAAATGGTATTCATAAACTTAAGGTTACCGATTTACTTACTCTCGAAAGATATGAAAAATAAGTAGTAAGCTTGAGAGATAATAGAACTCTGCAACTACGCGCAGAACCTGGTACTATTTTTCAAAGAGTTGATGAAGATATGAGGTGAAGATACATGGTCATAGACCCATCAACTACAAAATACTTAATTAAGGCTAAAATTAAAGCAGATGGAATCATCGAGAAATCCGATGTTGTCGGAGCGATCTTTGGTCAAACCGAAGGGCTCCTTGGCGATGAACTAGATCTCCGAGAGTTGCAACGATCCGCTCGGGTCGGGCGAATCGAGGTGGAGCTTGATTCGAAGAATGGGAAAAGCGATGGTGTTCTGACGCTCCCAACATCCTTAGACAAAGTAGAGACTGTTATCCTGGCGGCAGCGTTTGAAAGCATCGATCGTGTCGGACCTTGTAAGGCAACCATCCATGTCGAGGAAGTCGAAGATGTCCGTGTCTCACGAAGAAAACAGGTCATTGAACGAGCGAAGATCCTACTTAATGAGGTCATGGAGCGAAGCAAGACGGACAGTGAGAGCATTGCGGAGAACGTCCGGCAGGCGGTCCAAGTCGAAGAGATTACTAGCTATGGTCATGATCATTGCCCTGCTGGCCCGAACATCAATGATAGCGATGCTATTGTGATTGTGGAAGGCAGACGCGATGTGTTGAACTTGTTAAAATACGGGATAAAAAATGTTATCGCGGTTGGTGGAACCAATGTTCCACGGACTGTTATTGATCTTTCCAAAGAAAAGATTACGACTGTTTTTGTCGATGGAGATCGCGGTGGGGAACTGATCCTCCGAGAGCTTTTGCAGGTCGCTGACGTTGATTTTATCGCACGAGCACCACAGACACGAGAAGTTGAGGAAATCCCTCAGAAACTCATCATGAAATCCTTGAAGAACAAGATCCCCCGTGAGCAATACATGGATATGTACAATATCAAAATCGAGGGGAAGAACGGTGAGGACAAGCGTCAAGAAAACGGCGAGAAACAACCTCAGAAGATGAAAAAGGAATTCTTCTCAAAGAAAAAGGAACAACAACAGACTCGTAAAGAGGAAGAAAGTAACCCGGAGGTTGTCGAAGAGCCGATAATTTCTACTGAGAAACAGAAGAATTACGAAACGATCCTAAATGAGATTTCTGGTTCTTTAAAGGCGGTGCTGCTAGATGAGAACGGTAAAGAGATACGGACTATTCCTGTCCGTGAGCTCACCGATGAGATAAAGAAAGGCGATAATGTCTCTGCCATTGTCTTTGATGGGATCGTGACGCAACGCTTGCTGGACATTGCGAATAATAAGAACGTTAAGGAAATAGTTGGTATCAAACTAGGCAATGTCGTCAAAATGCCTAAAGCAGTCAAAGTGTTGACAAAAAACGATTTTCAATAATTTTATATCATTCAAAAGACGTTTACAATCGTGCGAGTGCCAAGCATGTACATCCGGAATAGTCGTGAAAAAATATAAAAGTCTTAATACTATTCTTGGCACGGGAAAGGGCAAGAACAATGCAGAAAGACGAACTCATACAACTCCACACGTTTTTATATCAGATCCGAAGCCAATTGGAACAGATCTGTGAACATAACGGATGCGACCACAGCTGCTACGAGAAACTCGAGATAACACCATATCAGATTCACAAGTCAAAACGTGAACATAAACTCGCGGTGTTTACCTTAAGTAAGGATATCGCAGGGATACTCTCAGACAACAATGGCGACCCTGGTTTGGAGAAAATAGCGAATCGTCTTGATCAGATGGCTATCCGTTTCATGACCGAAAAAGAAAAAGGAACACACCAGTCATAATTCTTTACGCATGCTGTACGCGTTTTCACCATTTTGATAGAACCGCTGTAACGTCTCTTGAAGTAAAAACCCTCTTGCTTGATAAAACAAGAGAGCACCTTTGTTTGATGTGCGCACCTCAAGCTCAATTCTCGTGACATGTTGCTGTTTCATTTCGTTGATGAACTGAGCAAGCAACGCAGAACCGATCCCTTGTTTGCGATGTGAATCTGTTACAGCAAGCATAAGGATCCGTGCGGTGATTGGTGCTGTTTTTATACCAATAAGAAACCCAATAATCGTGTCATTGTTCAAAGCCACGAGGAAACCCTCAGGGCATGACTCGTAGAATTGACTAAAGATGGAGGGATTATAGCGTTCTGGTAAAGTCTCGAACGCGAGTGAAATAACTGGAAAAATATCGTTTGGTTTCACACGTCGGATCATCAACACGAACCGGAAACACACCCAGCATTATAAAATATTAGCGGTATGTTTAAGAATCTTCGAAAAATATGGGTCGATGTCGAGGTGTTTCGTATCAATATCGATGATGTCACAGTCACACGAATAATCTTTGAACGTTTCTCAAAAGAATTCAGTGAGAGTTTTGATGTGGATGTTGCCATCGCTGGCGCTGGTCCTGCGGGTCTGACCGCTGCACGATACTTAGCCAACGCTGGGAAAAAGACGATTCTGTTCGAACGGAAGCTCTCCGTTGGTGGCGGTATGTGGGGTGGAGGGATGACCTTCCCCGTAATTGTCGTACAAAAAGAATCAAAACGCATCCTGGAAGATGTTGGTGTTCGTGTCACAGATGCGGGAAAGGGGTACTACAGTGCTGATTCTATCGAGGTGACTACGAAACTGTGTTCAGCTGCGATTGATGCGGGTGTTCGGATTTTTAATACGATTTCTGTTGAGGATGTCCTCTTGAATCAAAAGAAAGTCAATGGATTTGTCATCAACTGGAGTGCTGTCGAAATTGCGGGTTTGCATGTGGATCCCTTGTCGATTCGAGCACGCTATTGCATTGATGCCACAGGTCATGCTGCAGAGGTCTGTCATATTGTTCGACGCAAGGTCGGAGCGTTGAACACACCAAGCGGGGATATTGAGAAAGAACGGTCCATGTGCGCGGAGATAGGGGAACGGACTGTGGTGGAAAACACAAAAGAAGTCTATCCTGGTCTATTTGTCGCTGGCATGGGTGCGAACGCAGTATATGGTGCTCCACGGATGGGCCCAATTTTTGGTGGCATGCTCCTCTCTGGGGAGAAGGTCGCAAAATTGATCCTCAAAAAACTCAAATAACACAGCTCATCAGGGGGAGATGAGGCGTTTTTCCTTTTCGAAAACAAACAAGAAATGAATGGCGAAAATTTGTCATCGTTGTATTATAAAAATTTTATTGCAAAAGAATTAAAATGATCATTGTATATATCTTCTTATATCAAATATCATAAAAGTCGGGAGGTAAAAAGAAATGTATGGAAAGAATTTTAGGAAGAACGAACGTGGGGATGTGTTAGGCATCCCGATGTATCTGATCATAATCATGATT
>JBFYMQ010000114.1:0-3941 GCA_041304825.1 Thermoplasmatales archaeon | reverse complement strand
CCTTATCATCAATATTCCTCCACCATTAGAAAAATAAACAATCCCTGGTTATTTAAATCCATGTTAGGATGAAAAAAGTGCAGGGGAAGGGATTTGAACCCCCGAACCTCTGCAGGAACAGATCTTGAGTCTGTCGCCGTAGACCAGGCTTGGCTACCCCTGCACGAGCAACACATGAACAGTTCATTCATAATAAATTTTTAGGTTCAAATTGTCAAATCCCCTCTCCAAGAATGGTGATTAAAATTCAGA
Source organism: Thermoplasmatales archaeon (assembly GCA_041304825.1). Classification (GTDB taxonomy): domain Archaea; phylum Thermoplasmatota; class E2; order DHVEG-1; family DHVEG-1; genus SM1-50. The sequence continues at coordinate 3,689 of JBFYMQ010000114.1, read as the reverse complement.
TATGTTTATAAACACGCGAGAGAATTAATCTTCCTCGTTGGGGGAGACATCATTCCAGAAAAGGAACTATGGAGCTCACGACTTGCATTTGTTATGGCAGCGATTGGTTCTGCCGTCGGTCTGGGAAACGTCTGGAGATTCCCCTACATCGCTTATACGAACGGTGGAGGCGCATTTCTCATCCCGTACTTTGTCGCTCTCTTCACCGCAGGTATCCCTATGCTCATCCTTGAATTCTCGGTGGGTCACTGGAGTAGACAAGGCGCACCAGAATCTTTTAAAAAGATTGGAAAAAAATGGGAATGGATCGGTTGGTGGAGCTCACTTGTACCATTCGTCATCGTCACCTACTATATCGTTGTGATGGCTTGGTGTTTTTCCTACTTGATTTACTCAGTGGATCTCCGCTGGGGGATGAACGCGGAATTATTTTTCCTTACTGATTTTCTGAGCATCAGCACAGGTCCTTTAGAAATCGGAGGAATCCAAATCCCTATTCTTCTCAGTCTTATCGTGATGTGGCTTCTCGTGTTCATTATTCTCTATAAGGGAGTAGGTCGGATTGGAAAAGTCGTCATGATCACGGTTCCGCTCCCCTGGATACTGCTTGCGATTCTTACAATCCGAGGATTGACTCTGCCTGGTGCACTTGAAGGAATCAGCTATTATCTTACGCCAAATTTTTCTAAACTTACTGATCTGAACGTCTGGCTTGCCGCTTACGCACAAGTATTTTTCTCAGTCGGCATCGCGCAAGGCATCATGATTACCTACGCAAGTCATTTGCATAAGAAATCAGATATCTCAAATAACGCATTCATCATCGCGTTGGCGGATTCTGGGACTTCGTTTCTTGCCGGGTTTGCCGTGTTTAGCGTGATTGGCTATCTTGCGATGTCACAGGGCATCGGGGTAGAAAATCTTGGAATCGCTGGACCGCAACTTGCCTTTATCACCTACCCAACCGCTATCTCCCTGTTTCCAGTCGCAACTGCTGTGTTTGGGATATTCTTCTATCTTGCTTTACTGACGTTCGGGATAGACTCTGCGTTTTCTATGATTGAACCGATGACAACTGGTATACAACATAAATGGAGGATTACAAAAGGAAAAGCAACTGCAATCATCTGTCTCGCAGGGTTTTTTGCTAGCATATTGTTTACCACCGGCAGTGGACTGTACTGGCTGGAAATGGTGGATTATTTCATCTCAAACTTCGGCTTAGTCTTAGTCGGACTTGTCGAATGCCTGATTCTAGCGTGGGCGTTCCGTGTCTCTGTTTTTCGGGAGAATGCAAATAAAACATCAGATATCCTGATTGGACGATGGTGGGACATACTCATAAAATATGTGGTACCTTCCATTCTTACAATCCTTCTCCTCGCCGCGGTATACGAAAATATCCTACGACCCTATGTGCAACCATGGTGGATTGCTCTTCTTGGTTTACTTCCCTGCATCGTCATCTTCTTCGCGTCGTTTATCTTCATGAAACAGAAAGAAAAAAAAGAGGAGACACCATGAATGGTCTGTCGCTTCCCGCTCTTATTATGCTCATTTTTGGTGCTGTGGTTTGTTATGGTGGTGTTACGTATTTTCTCTACCGAGCTTTTAAGGGAAGACGCACGTAATGATGTCGATCTTCTTTTAACTCGGAATGTTTTAAAAGCAGAAAACGATTTCAGTATAACACTAGGTGATGGATGATGGGTCAGGGAAAATATATTGGAGTTCTCTCAAGCGGGGGTGATGCTCCCGGGATGAATGCCGCGATCCGTGCGGTCGTACGCACCGGGATTTACCATGGAAACACCATGTTTGGAATCAAACGCGGATACCAAGGGATGATCGAGGGGGACATCGAGCAAGTCAACCGATACTATGTCAGCAATATCATAAAGGACGGAGGCACAGTCCTGCAGACCGCTCGAAGCAGCGAGTTCCTCACCAAGGAAGGAAGAGAAAAAGCATTCAAATCCCTGAAACGCTTTGGTATCGACAGCATCATCGTCATCGGAGGAGATGGATCGTTTCGCGGACTGCATCAACTCATCCAGGAATTCCAAATTCAGGGTATTGGGGTCCCTGGGACGATTGACAATGATCTCTATGGAACAGATTTTACCATAGGGTTTGATACCGCGGTCAACACCGCATTGGAAGCGATTGACAAGATTCGAGATACCGCATCATCGCATTCAAGATTATTTATCATTGAGGTCATGGGGCGGACCTCAGGGTACATCGCGCTTTACACCGGCATTGGTGGTGGTGCTGAGGATATCGTCATCCCTGAATCACCCATGCAGATACCTCAACTTGTTGCAGAACTGGAAGCCCAATATAAAGCAGGGAAACATAGCAGCATCATCGTAATCGCCGAAGGAGAAACAACCGGCGGAGCAGCGGAGATAAAAACAGCCATTGAGAAAGTCATCAACTGGGACATCAAAGTAAGTGTCCTAGGTCATGTGCAGCGCGGTGGGGATCCTTCTGCGTTCGACCGGGTGCTTGCAAGTAGACTTGGTTACGAATCAGTCCTTGCGGTGATGAACAATGAAACTGATAAAATGGTCGGGATGGTCAATAAAGTACCGACACTCACAGGGTTACAAGACACATGGACGAAGAAAAAAGACATGGACCTGACATATCTGAAAATGAACGAAGTGCTAGCAGCCCAACAAGTCAAAGCACTTGAAGTGACAGTCTGAAAATCTCTGCAGAAACCATCAGCAGAGCGAAGAGATGATACTGTTCTCCAATCTCAGAAGCTTCTTCTCATATTCCTTTACAGAATCGAAGTAAAAATCATATAATACGTCTTTCAGGATCAACGGCTCAGAATCAGCAACCTGAAAATCAACCTTTTTTTCAGGATGCTCTAACGCCTGACTGACAGCATTTAGCGAAAGAGTCCCGCCCCCAACCTTTTTCACCGCGGACACAATCCGCCGGATTTGATTCCAGAGAAACGTCTGTGCATAAAAATCAAGAATAAAGAACTCCTGAGTTTCACCTACAATAATGTTGTCGATAATCCGGACCGGGTTTTTCAACGGTTCAATTCTGGCGAAATTCTGAAAGTTATGCTCCCCGGTAAACAACCCCGCAGCAGAAAGTACAAGGTCAACGTCCAATCCATTTTTAGAAAGATAGTAACGGTATTCTCTTCGCTTTGCATGACGAGGATAAAAATCAGGCGTCACCTCGTGAACCCCATAGAAAAACACCTCAGATACATCCTTCGGAAGCAACGCGAGAATAACATCAGCTGGAACCGCCGTATCAAACGCACAAACATTCCCCAGAGCAGATACACCCCGATCAGTCCGACTCGCGGTACGAAAACAAGACCTCTTAGCATCCTCAATGATGCCCGGTTCAATCAAGATATCCAGCAGCACTTGTTCAACCGTCCGCTGACCCGGCTGCCGCGCATACCCTGAAAAACATTTCCCATTATAGGCGAACTTTAGAGCGATTCGCATAGATGAACGACAAGTGTTCCTCCCATAAAATCATTCTCATCAATAAGAAGATTATTCTATAAAAACCAATGAGATATGACACAGTAACACGAACATTCCAAAAAAAAAAAACAGGAAGAATACTGCATCCGATGAGAAAAGAAGACCAATGAGGAAGCATATTAATTTAAAAGATAGGACTATCGTGGATATCGAACC
>JBFYMQ010000113.1:0-3990 GCA_041304825.1 Thermoplasmatales archaeon | reverse complement strand
GTTTCCATCGAATTCTGATGTCACTAAATTTGTATCAGGATCAAAACTGAGTTGGACGGTCCAAAAGGTTCCTGCACCACCACCATCGTAACCGCTGAGCAGGATGAAATATGATATACCTGTCATATCAGTCGGACAGTATTGCCATGCGGTGTACACCCATTCTCCAGCGGTTTCACTATATTCATGGACGTTGTCTGTGGCTACCCAAACCTGATTTGAATACGGGGCGCTTCGAGCCTGGGCATCAGTTACCATTCCCGCTGCTGCGGGATCGTTATTCCAACCTGTCCATCCCCCATCATCTGATGTACCGTCTAATAATTGCCCATTGGTGTATGAGTCAAAATTATCTGACCATGCGAATTTCGCACTCGCTAGTGTAGCACTTGCTCCAAGGAATAGGAATAACACTCCTATTACCAACATTTTCCTTATATAATTTTTTTCCATTTTTATATTGCCTCCTTATATATTCTGTTTATACTTCCATATTCTAAATAGTGCTTCTTCGATTTAAATGTTTTGCTTCAAATAAATTTTATCTTTTTCTTAAGATTGTTCCTTTTATTAATATAATTTATATAATTTTCACCGTTTTACGATATGAACCACAAAAATATATCAAAGAACTGAGATATACAGGAAAACTAAATAATGTAATATATTAAAATATCTCTAAAGAATGACCGATCATTTAATGATTTCTTAGGTTGATCTATTGTTTTTAAGCGAATTTAGAGTCGTACTTCCCTTCGTCGATCTCCTTGAGTACTTGTTTAGGCGATTTCCCTTCGACTGTGACACCCATCGAGGTGCAGGTCCCAATCACTTCTTTTGCCTTATGTTTCAGGTCTTTCCCAAGGATGGTGTCAAATTTCATTTTCGCTATCTTTACTGCCTGTTCGACGGTGAGATTGCCGATTTTCGTCTTCGATGGGACTCCCGATCCTTTCTCTGCTTTTACCTCACGGAGGATCAAGGAAGCAGCTGGTGGGGTTCCCACTTCGATTTCAAAACCTTTTGTCTTCGGATCAATAATAATCTTCACTGGGACTTTCATCCCCTGGAATTGTTTGGTCTTTTCATTGATTGCGTTGATCACTTGCATGATGTTGACGCCCTTTGGGCCAAGTGCGGGGCCAAGTGGTGCGCCTGCCGTTGCTTTTCCACCGTCAATGAGTGCTTCAATGGTTTCTGGCATGTTTTCTTACTCCTTTCTTTCTTCTTTCTTTTTATCTTCTTCTTTGCGTTTAATGATTCTGACTTGTTCCCCACGAACGGTAATTGGGATGGGGACCATGGATTCTAACAACTCAACGGTGATTTCCTCCTTGGAATAGTCGATATGAGTAATCTTTGCTTTTTCACCACGGAAGGGACCAGCGACCATCTCTACTAGATCTCCTTCAGTGATTTTTGCTACCGCCGATGTCGGTGCGAGGAAATGTTCAATCTGTTCGATGGGGATACTCCCCTCAAGCATATTGCGAGCGTACGATATTGTCTTTATCATGTTCTTGATGAGTTCTTCGTCAAATCCTTCAACGAAAATGTACCCCCGTAAATCAGGGGTGACGAGGATAGAAGGAATATTTAATTTACCTTTTTTTGCTCGACTGTTGATTAGATCTGCGGTATTTTGCTCTTTACCGACTTGTGTTTTAATTGTAAATATACTAGAAATCTCAGTGTCAGTATGCTCAGAACCAGTATTCTCCATATATGCGACCAACCCTCTTAATAGCCAAGTGCCTTAAGTATCCAGGGTGCAACAATTTCCCGTATGATGTAGATAACAAAACCCAGTGCCCCGACCAGTAGAATTCCTAACCCTGTGATTTTCGCAGTTTTTTCATACTCTTCGTTGGTGGGTTTCCGAGCCATCTTCAGGACTCGGCCATACTTCCCTTTCCCTATGCGTTGTTGCCGCTCTTCAATCTTATGTTGTAAACCCCATGCCTTTTCTAGGAAACTTTTGCGTTCTTCGTTCACTCTTGACACCTGTGATACGTAAGGGTCAAATGGTAAGGTATATATAAAGAATTTGGCGTTTTTTCAAGAGACAAAATCAATGCCAAACTCCTCTTCTTCCTTCGACCGTTGCGTTGGACCCATAATCTGTTTGGATTTCACACCGGTAATCACTAACATCGCCCGTATAGATTTCTTCATGGTAGGGTCGATGGTCGTCCCCCAGATAATACGAGCGTTCTTGTCAATCTTTGAGTAGATTTCTTCAACGACTTTTTCTGCTTCTCGCAACGTCATGTCGTTGCCCCCAGTGACATTGACCAAGGCACCGGTTGCTTCTGTGATATCTACCTCTAAGAGGGGAGAGTTTAACGCCTCGGTGATCGCATCAACTGCTTTGTTATCTCCCTCTGCTTCCCCCAGACCAATCAATGCGACACCACCACGTTTCATCACCGTTTTTAAATCAGCAAAGTCAAGGTTCACCAGACCAGGCATGGTGATCATCTCGGTGATTCCTTTAATGGACCGCATGAGAACTTCGTCAGCAACCTTGAACGCAGCGTTCAACGCAAGGTTAGGGACGATATCAAGGAGTTTATCATTTGGGATGACGATCACTGTGTCGCACACCTCGCGAAGTCGTTTCAAACCTGCCTCTGCGTTCTCCCTCCGGACTTGTCCTTCGACGCAGAACGGGAGGGTGACGACACCGATAGTCAGCGCACCGGTTTCTTTTGCTATCTGTGCGACGATTGGGGCACAACCGGTCCCTGTTCCACCACCAAGTCCACAAGTGACAAAGACCATATCGGAAGGGGTGATGGCATCTCGGATGTCCTGTTCGCTTTCTTTAGCTGCTTCCTCACCTATCTGAGGCAGGGAACCTGCTCCAAGACCACGGGTGAGATGGCGTCCAATCAGGATCTTATAAGGTGCCTGAGCGAGCAGAAGATGTTGCGCATCGGTATTAATCGAGATGAGTTCTGCACCGTTGATTCCTTCTCCAAAACAGCGTGTGATGGTATTTGTCCCTGCGCCTCCACACCCAACGACTTTAATCGTCGTCGTCAGACTTTTAAGAACATTTTCCAAATCCTCATCGTTGACACCGGCGACCTTTAACGTCGGATCACGTTTCGTCGCCCGCATCCCGACGCCCTTCTTTTCCTCCTGTTTCATCTGTTCTTCCACGTTCTCTTTTGCCTGCTCAGCGGCAACAACATCTTCGATAATCTTCCTCATTTATTAACTCACCATCCTCACAACAAAAACCCCATCTTTGTAGAGAATTATTTATTTCCCTATATTGTAAACTAATTTCAATTCTTAAATATTTCCAAAGAAAAATCTTTATTTCTCATCGAATGAGTCAGACACCCAAGAGAAATACGGTCAGAAAATGAAGCATAATGCTTAATATTATCTGATGTAATACCTCCGGACACCTCTATACTGATTCCGGGGTTGATTCGGTGGATCTTTTGAGTAACATTTTTTGCAGTTTTAGGATCAAAGTTGTCCAGCATAATTATCTCAACGTTATGCTTGGCTGCGGTGAGCGCATCTGTTTCGTTTTCCACCTCGATTTCGATAGGCATACCGGGGAGTTTTCTTTTTATTTTTTCAATAGCATCTTCAATTGAGCCGATAATCTTGAGATGATTATCCTTGATAAGCACTGCATCGTATAATCCGTAGCGATGCGGTTCTCCTCCACCCAGGATAATTGCTTTTTTTTCGAACTTACGGAAACCCGGGGTTGTTTTCCGTGTTGCAGCAATAGAAACCATTGGGTTTATCTTCTTACACCGCTGCACAATTTTTTTTGTCTCAGTAGCAATCCCACTCATCCTTCCGATGATGTTCAAAGCAAGTCGCTCACCTTTCAAGATAGAACGAGCCGGCCCTTGTATCTCCATGACATAGTTACCCTTCTGAACGTCAGTCCCATCTTTGAAGAGCAATCGTGCTGAGGCTCCTGCTCTTTTAAACACCTCTTGTGCTTCTTGTAAG
>JBFYMQ010000112.1:0-4081 GCA_041304825.1 Thermoplasmatales archaeon | reverse complement strand
ATGAATCGATTCTGACTATCCTTAAAACACACCGCATCAGGAATCGCATCGAGAAGCGTCTGCAACATGGTATGATTCTTCGCAAGTTCTTCCTCCGTATGTTTCCATTCAGTCACATCCTTTGACAACCCCATCGTACCGATAATCTCCCCTTCAGCACTGTACCAAGGAAATTTCGTTACACACAAAAAACGTTCGACACCATCATCAAGAATTACTTGTTCGACCTTATTGACTATCGCTTGCCCAGAACGCATAATCGCATCCTCATCATCGTGGATCCTTTGCGCTTGTTCTTTTGAAAGGAAATCAAAAACGGTTTTCCCTATGACCTCCTCTGAAATGACATTCCCAAAAACAGCATTTGTTTTATTGACCAAAATGAACCGATGCTGATCATCTTTGAACGAGACAGAATCTGATAGATTGTCCAATAAGGTTTTGAATAATTCATGCTCCTGTCGTTGTCTTTGTTCAGATTCTTTCCGTGTCGTAGTATCCCGGACAATCAGCACAAAATTATCAATCTCATTATCTTTCTTTACTAAGAAAAACGAGCTGATCTCTACCTCCAGGACACGACCCTCACGATTCTTAATTTCGGTTGAATAACTTGCTGCGACTTTCTCAGAAAGGAGTTGTTCAAATTGTTGAATCACCACAGGAAGAGATCGTGCGGTCAATAGACCCATGTTGAACAGGTTTTTATTCAGAACAGAGGATTTCGTGACATCAAGAATCTCGCACATACGTGTATTGATGTCGAGGATATCACCACGACCATCCAGGACAAAGATACCATCCGTGGTATATTCAAACAATCCATGATATTTTTTTTCGCTCTCCTTCAAGCGTTTCTCCTGGTTTTTCCGCTCTGTGATATCCCAAATCAAAACGAACATCACTAAAGAACTATCCATACGGAAAATCGAGATATTGACGTCCACTGGGAAATGACTGCCGTTTTTACAGACAGTCTCTGATTCAAACGTCAAGCATCCACGAGCAGCAAGATCATCGCGACATTGCTTCCAATCGACATCTTTGGAAAGGACGTCCTGTAATGTTAAACGGAGAAGTTCATTCCAATCATAACCAAGAAACTCATAGGATTTATGGTTCGCCTCTTGAATCTGCCCCTCAAAACTCGTCAGAAACGCAGCAGCGTTAATCCGTTCGAACAACGTATGATACCGATCGTCTGTTGGAGGGATTGTTGGTTTACCCTCTACGATATTTCCTTTTATCTCTTGCATTCCCATCACATGAGTAGTAATCTATTTTTTATTTTAGTTTGTACAATAAACAAATATATTGTTTGTATTTAAATTTGTGTTTTATTTGATAACAATCCGATGAGCATCCTGTTGTGGTGTCACCTCAAAATCTACAGAGAAAAATTGTTTGATGAGCCACATATTGGTTTGGGTATGGTTACTGATCTCTCTGATAAGGCAGGTAGATTCTTTTGGTGCGAGAACAAGGTAAGGGAGTATCTGATCAATTGCATAACAATCAAGGGTTGCACCACTTTTTATCTCCTGGATCAGATGGTTAGCTGCAGTTTCCCCCACAGTTTCAGCCGAAAGTGTTTTCTCACCAAGTACTGTTGACCCAAGAATGGTTTGCTCTGAACCTGACCAGAGAGTGATTCCCGTGCCCGTTGATGACGAAGGTGCTGCATCTATCTGGATGGCGGAACGAAGATTCTGTTTCATCGCAGTCTTTATTGCTGCATGTTTCATGCGTGTGCTGATATGGTCAGGAAGGTTCGCACGATGGATGATTCCAGACAGTTCAGTGAAGCTTTGGGGTTCTTGGGCGGAAAAAGGAATAAGTTTTTCAACAGGATGAATCGTCAATGTCGCCTCACCCCCACCAGTCGGGTAGTACCCACGTCTGAGTAATCGGACTTCAGTCTTAATACCAATTTTTGATATTAGCGGTAGGAAAACATGGGCAAAATAATCCCAGGATGGCGCCCATCGCACGTCGGTTCCTCCACGAAGAACAATTGTAAGAGGTGCTGACGCATGAAAAGCGCTGAGCAAACATGCTTGAAACACCAGGGTCATGCTTCCTGCAGTCCCAACATCAAAAGTATAGGTCCCTGGTTTAACGTCATGAGGGCTGAATCTCAGGTTGGTTGAATGAACGGAGAGGCCTTCTGCCTCAGCATTACAGATGTTTCGGATGCAAGACAGTGCGGTATAATGTTGCGGGCGTAACCCAGAAACCGGGCGTCCTGCCCGAATATTGGTAATCTCGATTGGTTGCTTGGTAAGGACCGACAACGCAACTGCGGTACGGACAATCTGCCCACCACCTTCACCGTAGGATCCATCAATCGTCAGCAATTTATTCAACTCTTTTCCCGAGGTAAGATTTCTAACAGGAATTCCAAAGCAGCAGTAACTGTGTTTTCTTTATTTGTCAATCGATTTCCTGAGAAGAGAAAGCGTTTGATAACCACGTTGTCTTTGGTTGCTATAGCAATGAACACCAATCCAATTGGTTTGTCTTTGGTGCCTCCAGTTGGCCCAGCTATCCCTGTCGTGGCAAGACCATAGTCAACCGAAGTTTGTTGCTGGATACCTTTTGCCATTGCCTCAGCTACTTCTGCACTTACGGCACCACATTTTATTAATAACTCTTCCGAGACGCCCAAGAGCTCTTGTTTTGCCTTGTTGCTATACGATATCACTCCTCGATCAAAATACGTAGAGCTCCCAGAAACATTCGTCAGTATATGCGCAAGAAGACCACCGGTACATGATTCTGCGGTTGCGACTGTCACGTGGTGTTTTTTTAGTTCATCAGAGAGTTTATTAACAAGCGTTATATCTACCAACGAGCACACCTCATCAGAGGTAAACTCATTTGTATGATATAAGGTTTCACAAACGTGAAAGAGTTATATAGGATAATTCTAATCCTGGACCCATTACACTTGATTTGATCGTTAGCCCCGGTAGTGTAGTGGTTAATCATCCTGGCTTTCGAGCCAGTGACAGAGGTTCGAATCCTGTCGGGGCTACTTCGAATAATCATTTGCTCCTGTGGTGTAGCGGCCAATCATGAGGCCCTTTCGAGGCTTCGACTCGGGTTCGAATCCCGACAGGAGCATACCTTTTCACTCCTGTTGTTTCCAGTCGAAACCAAGGTATTTAGGGGTGTTTTCGAATTTAAGCCTTTTTCTTGTCCCATGTCGTAGCTGTCGGCATGGAATTTCAAGAGGGCTTTAACCCAATCGTACGATGCATTACGGTAATACATTTTTGCGTATTGTACGTACCCCTCAGTTGTGGTGACCTTGTCATGCCCAAGCCATTCCTTGACTTCCCATATATCCCACTTTTTGGTGTCCACCTTACTTTTAATCAGTCGTGCGATCGCGCACCAGTGCCGCATCACATACGGGTGGTAGTAGCTCCAGACTGGTTTGACGTTCTGGTTCAGGAATTTTTTGAGATACGCATCGGTAAATGGTCTGCCATTGGGTTGTAGATAGAGGTAGTCGTTGCTGTGTTGATTTTCTACTTTGGGTCGCCAGTGTTCTATCCAGTTCTTCATACTTTTTCTTCTGAGGTTTGTCATGAGGTCTGGTTCTGGAAAAATCTGTCGAGGTTGTCTGTTCTTTTTGGTTTCGGTGATGATGAGGTAGCCGTCATCGAGGAAAACGTCGCTTGCTTTCTGTATGAGCAGTTCGCTGGGTCTCCATCCAATGAGAAAACCATGGATGAGAATGTATTGAATGAGCGCATTTTTATAGAGGTCTTTGGAGTAGTCATGTTGGATCATGTCGTAGGTGGTGTTCGGGAGTGGGACGATCTGTACTTTAGGTTTTGGTGGGCTGGGCGGGATGTATCCCCAGAGGTCTGCGTTGATGCCGAAGGCTTTGGCGAAGGTTTTGATGGTTTTCCATTCGTTGATGATCTGGTGTTTTCCTCGCAGGTTTTGGTATTCCTGATATTCTTTGTACTCAAGATACGCGATGCTTTGAAGGGGGTTAAGGTCGAACCAGTTGATGGGAAAGACGTGGTGTGCTGCCATGTTTCTAGCGTAACGGAGTCTGTCGTTG
>JBFYMQ010000111.1:0-4152 GCA_041304825.1 Thermoplasmatales archaeon | reverse complement strand
CCGAGTTGAAGGGGTGTAGCATTTTTTGTGCTGGGTGTAGGCCGTAAGCCTCTTTCTGTTTTAACGGTATTCGTCTAATGCGCCCTACCTTCGAGCAGTCTGAATAACTGATCCCGATGTTTGGGCTTGCTCCAGGAGCAGATTGGCCGTTTCATCAAATCCCAAAGAGACCTCATCACCAGGTGAATCATCGCATAATCCATGGGCTGTGTCGTTTCTGTTCCTCTGCTAAGACTCTCGCCTTACCTGCTTGCGCAGGATCCCGATTCAGAGTGAGAGAGGACTTTCCTCAGCAACCATTAAGGTCACCGTCAACCGTCCACCTACGCCCAGCAAAAAAGCATGTAGTTACTCATAGTTATAAACTTTGTCCCGTTAGTTATGTTATGTTTTAGTTGAATGTGAAGCAGTAGAATAGGAGTTTTCATGGGAACCGTGATGTTGATTCACGTTGATTCACCATCACACCATTGCTGTACAACTGAGTTTTTAGCATCGTTGAGACTTCCGCAGGAACATCAACGGAGAGAGTAACGAGACGTTTCTCACCTGCAACAAGGGGAGACACAATCGTTGTCCGTTGGTTGTACATGCGGCTCATATTATCATAGAACGCTCCTCGAACCTCGATGCTTGCGGTCGTATCCGTCCCAAGATTTTCTAGAATCATCTGCAGCCTCACATAATCCTCTCCGTTGCTGACGGTATATCGAGTCGCATTTTCCCAGCGATGCGCAAGCAGTGGCCGTGAGGTGAGCGGATAAACGGTAATGTTGGTGAGACCTTCGTATTCTGTTGGGATTTTCCCAACGGTCATGTGAAGGGTCGTGGTTTCTAAGAAATAATACTGATCGATATAATATGAGTAAGGTGGTATGGTTTGATTCAGATGGACGCCTACCGCCATATGCTGAGGGAGCCGTAGGAGTGACACGTTATAGCCCAAGCCCTGAAGCAAGGCAGCGGTGAGAATTGCTTTATCCTCGCAGTCCCCTTGTTTGTCATGTAAGGTCTCAAGAGGATATCGTGGGTATTCATAGGTTTCATTGTCCGGGTCATCGTTTTTGTATTCAATGCTTTGTACAAATGAGGCGACAAAATTAATTTTCTCGACATCGGTTGTAACGTCTCTTAATAGGAGAATCTGATCAATCAGGAACTGGACATAATGGTCATCATAGGGATCAAAGACATAAGCTGCGTAATCCACGAGATCGAACCGGTCTAAACTATTGTAATAGTCTGCAAACCAGTCAACCTGAGGAATCTTCAGGGTATGAGTACCAAGGTAGTACCAGTTATATTCCCATGAAGCTATCTGATTTTTTTTCATCACGGTATAATTTGATTGAAAAAGGAGTGCCCCAGTGTTGTCAAATAAAGAGATGTTTAATTGGTTCGTCTGAGGAGATGGATCTATAAGGGGAATAAAACAGGTGAGTTGTTCAATGGAGGAAGGAAGAACCACGGTTGGAGGCAGACGCACATCTTCTGTCGATGACCCTTGCATTACCGTCAATCGATACGGGTACGCGGGTAGATCGCCAGTGTTTCTTAGGTTCAGGTGGAGTGTGACGATTGGGGAGCTTATTTTTTTATCCCACCCGTCAACGGAGAGGGACGTAAAAGTAAGATTATCACCGAGATACGATAGTTCGTTTTCGAATATCATTTTTTTCGAGGAATCAACGGCGAATAACCGGTAGATTCCAGGTGGGATCGTCGTACGATATCCTGAAAAATACATGCTTTCGTTATGAATCCCAGCATAATAGGTCTCAGAGAAGAGAATCGACTTAGTTGGACCGGTGAGTGTCAAGACCGTGGTATCTGAGGTGTTGAATTGCACATACATCCGTGGGAAGCCTTGATCATCATCAATAACAAGGGAAAGCAGCGTGAAGTGCGTCTGATGAAGCAACGTGCATCCGGAAAAGATACTTATGAGAAAAAGGATAGTGAGAAGGAGTGTTTTTCCTACCTGCATAGTACCTTCATTTTGCGTTCAATGACGGTTCCCAGCCGTTTCATACCAATATCAAGTTGTTCGTTGGTAGAGTAGGAAAAGTTCAGCCGCATGGAACTACCTCCACCTCCGTCGACGCAGAATGCTTTGCCATGGACATAGGCAACTTTTTCTTTGAACGCGTCAAGGAACATAGCTTCGGTGTCGATCTGTTCGGGGAGAGTGACCCAGGCGAACATTCCGCCTTTTGGTCTGTTGCAGATGTATCCTTCAGGGAAATATTTCTTCATGGAATCCATCATGATGTCCCGTTTCGGTCTGTACATCTCACAAATCTTCATGATATGTAAATCCAGTGAGCCGCTTTTTATAAACTCATTGGCGATATATTGGGAAAACGGTGCGGTGCACAGATCCTGTGCCTGTTTGCATAAAGCAAGTTTCCGCATCACATCCTCAGGTGCAATAATCCAAGCGAGCCTGAAGCCAGGTGCAAGGATCTTTGAAAACGTCGACATATAAATGACTCTGCCTTCATCATCAAATGCCTTGATTGGTTTTATCGCAGGGCTATCATATCGTAGTTTAGCGTACGGATCATCTTCAATAATAACAAGATTATATTCATGAGCAATGTCAATAAGTCTTTTACGTCGTGACTCTGGTAAGACCGTACCTGCCGGGTTCTGAAACGTTGGGATGGTGTAGATGAATTTCACGGGCATGTCCTGTTTGATGAGTTCCTTTATTTTCTCTTCAAGAAGGTCCACCTGCATCCCCTCTTTATCCAAGGGGACCCCGACGAGGTTTGCCTCGTAACTGCGGAATGCGTTAATACCACCGAGATATGACGGAAGACCAACCATTGCGATGTCCCCGGGGTTAAGAAAAATCTTTCCAACCGCATCTAAAGCCTGTTGCGACCCACTGGTAATCATGATGTTTTCCGCAGAAGCTCCATATATCATTCCTTCTTTATGGGACCGTTCAGCAATTGCGTCCCGCAGTTCATTGATCCCTTGTGTTGCCCCGTATTGAAGTGCGACTTTTCCATGATTGTTTAAGACGTTTTGAACAATGATCTTTAAATCCTGAACCGGAAATGACAGCGGATTTGGTAACCCACCAGCAAAAGAGATAATCTCCGGGTCTTGTGTGACTTTGAGTAATTCACGGATTTCAGATTTCCGCATCTTTCCTGCTCTATCTGAGTATAACTGATCGAAATTTACCATGAGACTCACTCAGCAGCAACATCGACCTCGGTTTTATATGTATTTCGTCAAAAGATAGAAATAGAAAAAAACCAATAACGACAGCATTATTTGTCTTGTTTTTTAGGGCGGAATAATTCCTTGCAGTGCTCCTCGAATGCAGGCATGGTTTCTACTGTTTCCCAGTCAAGGTTAAAACGATGCATGAATAACATGAGTTCCTCATTGGAACTGATGGTTTGTTTTTCCTTCAGATTCATGCAGCTGACTTCGTCAGGGTCGTTACTCTCATCGTCCATGCTTCTCACGGGTTATTGAACATGGTTAGTACTTATAAATCTTTCTCCAATCTAAAAAAAAAGAGAAATAAAAAGGAACCAAAGTGTTTAATTTCTTTTTAAGGTAAGGAAGACTGGTTCTCGTATTAACACCAACAGAGTATCCGTTTGGTAAATTGCAGGATGCCTCGCTTTTTGGTAAGCGTCTGCTGAAGAAATAGATAGTCTGTTTTTCCGTCCACCTTTTAGGTTTACGCTGCGTGTGTGTAACGTCCATCCTTCGTATGTGTATGCCATACTGCACCCCCGATTGGGTCAAATATCTCCTTTGTTGATTTAAATCTTCTCCTGTATATTCCTTTCTGTTTTTTGTTTTTTCCTAGCGCCTCAACAGAGGGATGTTTGATAAAAAAGATTATGAATAGTAAGTTTATGTCTACCTCACAGCAGACGCCAAAAGGATGATAGCAGGCTGTAGAATGCGGATGTGATCTAGTGGTTATGATTGAGGCCCTCCAAGCCTCTTGCCCGGGTTCGAATCCCGGCGTCCGCACTCATTTATTTCATTGATAGTCTGCAGGGGTAGCCAAGCATGGCCAACGGCGCAGGACTTAAGATCAAAACACAAGAAAGGTTCGTGTGATGAGACATCCTGTCTCGCAGGAGTCCGAGGGTTCAAATCCCTTCCCCTGCA
>JBFYMQ010000110.1:0-4358 GCA_041304825.1 Thermoplasmatales archaeon | reverse complement strand
ATTGTGAGAATGTGAATAGTAACTCCAAAAGCTATAATAATCAATAAAATTTTTACCCAGAAAATTTGTAGAATACTAAAAGCTGAAAGTAGGATTGTAACCCATAAGATAGATATGGTCAAAATCTTGACTTTTAACGGAATTCCTTTACCCTCTTGATAGTTTTTAATATACGACCCAAACCATTTATTCTGTATGAGCCAGTCATAGATTCTTTTTGAACTTCGAGCATAACAGGCTGCAGCAAGTAAAAGAAAAGGAGTTGTAGGTAAGATAGGTAAAAAAACTCCAAGTAATCCAAGTCCTAAAAAAATCGTCCCTGCACTCATTAATATCCATTTTAATAACTGATTTGATGTTTTGCTTTTCTGTATTGATTTTCGTTCCATTTTTTTGTTCCTAAATGTTTATTACTTAAAAAAACTAGTTGTAAGAGATAATATGAGGAACTAAAAAATATTTTTTTAGAAATATTATATAATAGTTCTATCGGGAATTTTTCCATTCTGAAAGTGTTTATCGAGCCAGCCCGAAATAACATCCTCTCGGCTATCAAAGTATTTCACATATGGTTTGATGTCAAGTACGGGTGTTCCATCTATCATATCCACCTCCCTGAAATATAGCGTATTCGCTTGGATCCTTTGAATTTTTACAATAGAAAAACCTATATGATTTGGACGATGCGGGCTACGTATTGCAAATATACCATGTTTTTCCTCTTCAAGAAACGGTTTTCCTTCAATCGTTTCCTTCTTTGACTTATGAAAATAGTACACAAGTATACAATGACTAAATTTATCTAAATCTTTTAAACCTCTGACATATTCATTTTTTAGTTCTAGCCAAGCCTCTACATCATCTTTAAATCTGCCTTGAATAGGAATTTCTTTACTTCCCTTATACGGGGAATGAATTATTCCGATTGGACGCATTGTTATCTGGTTCATGATTTCACTTTTCAACGCTAATAGCTATCAATCTTATAAATTGGTTATGAGATATTATGTTGGTATCATCAGTGTATATCTCAGTTAATTCCACATTTTGCTTATCGATATGGCTTAAGCTCATAACTATTCTGAGGCAGATCACTAGCATCTTGTGCTCGTTGGATGAATTGGCCGCAGTTACTTCCAATCTGGTTTTCCTCAAGGACACCAATGCTCAGTATTACATCATAGCCTTTTTTCTTAAATTTTGCAAGAAGTGTACTGGCGGTTTCTTTATGATGTGGATCAATTGTTGACCGTAGACCTCGTTGGTACGATCGAATCGTCGGATTCACAGGGGTTAATTTTATCAGAAAACGAGTAGGATGAAAATAAGTTGAAAGTGTTTCGACATCAATAGGATATCCCTCTATTGATGCGAAATTCAGAGTGATTTTTTTATCACCGTTCTCTGGGAAATAAAAACGGTCGCCAAAGGATGCTATTTCCTCAAAAGACCATTTTTTCACAGGGATTACCTCATCTCGCTTCTGCTCATCGGTTGTATGCAGTGAAAATTGGAGTTGAAATCGCCCCTGCGAATAGTGTTCGTTTTTTATGGTTATCAGCTCATTAAAAAATCGTCGTGCCGCTATTGTGTTAGGAGCAACAGACGAAAGTGAAATATGCAACGTTCGTTCGTCATATCTACTCGGCAGCTGTTCAAGCACCTCAAGCACAGCTGGGTTTAATGACGGCTCACCCATTCGCGCAAACTGAATCTTAAATTTAGAGGTAAGAGGTTTTCCCCCGGGGAATCTCCGGGATACCATATAGTCAATCTGATCTAGAATTTCCTTTGCGGTTAAACATCCGGAAAAATCACCGCCAGCGTCACATATGATGCATCGGATGGGACATCCAAACATAGATGACACGATCAGCACCCATTTCTTTTCCCTGGGAATCGGCGGTTGAATCGATTCAACGCACTCGACCAGAAATCGTTGATGGTTTTTTTCTACTGATGTATGCTCTCGCAGTTGTACCACATACACTTTTGCTAAATCATCCCGTCCGTACTCCGCTAGGACTTTCATCATGCTCCTCCCGTGTCTTTCAGGTAGTTTTGCACCATCATCGCTGCGTGTATTCCATCGCCAACAGCCACTCCTGTTTGTCGGTATAGACCACGTATTACATCACCAGCAAAATACAATCCTGGCAGAGACGTCTGCGGAAAACGTGTATGGTCCTCAAGATATTTCATCAGACTTGGGGGAAGAAACGATATGCTGGGGTCTCTTCCACAGGCGATGAGAATAAAATCAGCAGCAAGTTCCATCTGATCGTCCTGCTTGCGGCAGAAAATCAACAGATCCTTGCGATCCTTTCGTATTTTTTCTACGACACACAAGGTGTGGAGACTCGCTTTTTTTTTTAAGACTCGTTTTTGAAGAAGCGGTAAACAAACTGGTTCTGACCTAGAGAGGATGGTCACGTCATGTCCCCATTCTAAAATGGTTAGTGCGTAATCAAATGCGATGTCCCCTCCGCCGATGACAAGGATTCTTTTTTTTCTTCCATTTCTTTGATGAGGTATGAGAAACGGTTCATAAAAAATCTGTCTTCCTTCCAGGGCAGTAGCACCATTGATTTGTATTTTTTTTGGTGTCGTACCCGAAGCGATAATGATTGCGGATGAAACGAAAGATTCTTCGTTGGTTTTTATCTGGAATGTATCGTTCTTCTGACCCACGTGATGTACCTCAGATGTTGTAATGGATACTCCAAGTTTGTGAAGATGCTTTATAAGGATGTCCGCGAGTTTCGCCCCGGTGATGCCGCGGAGAAAACCAGGATAATTCTCCACAAGATGTGCATGTCTGAGCAGACCACCTGGTTGCAATTTTTCCAAAACAAGGGGATCAATACCTGCTCGTTTGAGGTAGATTGCTGCAGCGATGCCAGCCGGCCCAGCACCAATAATCGTTACTTCATTTTCTTTATCCATCCGCAAACCTCCTTTGCAGTTGTCAACGTAGCAAACCCATCGGAAAGTGTCGCAAGGCTTGCGATATGGAGCCGTTTTGAATCTGATGCGGTCGCATCAGTTACGAAGAACACATCATAATCCCTCATGAAGGCGTCTCGTGCAGTGGTTTCACAACACAGATGAGTCAATACCCCGGTGATAACAAGACAGGTCACATGTTGTTTGCGGAGGATCTGCTCAAGAGATGTTTGAAAGAAGGCGCTATACTGTGTCTTCCTGATCACTAGTTCCTGTGGACGCGGTTCAAAAGCATCGATGAGAGGCGCCATCGCATGGTCATCGTACAGGACGTCGTTCCACCAGCGTCCCATCGATCCTGATGATTCTGTTCGAAGTAACGCATATCGAGTGAACAGAACCGGCAGGGATTGTTGTCGGTATGTGAAGATGAGTTGTTGTATCCTTGGTATTATTCTTGTGGCATCCTTGAAATAGGCATGGGACTTTGGATTGCAGAAATACTGTTGCATGTCGATGACAAGCAACGCTGAAGCCTCTGGAGTAAAAACCATGGTTCGCTTTGAATGAGGACGTTCTTTTTTACTAGGTACGATCTCATCTTTAGTTATCATTTTCTTCCACCTCAGTGACTTGTGTTGTTTCCTGGTTAGCGAGGCTGGAAACCTAAAAAAACAATGCCTCTTTCCATGAAGAGAAATGTGATGGAGCATAAAAACATTAATGCTGTAGAAATATCATTTTTAGCAGGGTAAAAAAGTTTAGTACACCTCTAGGATTTCTAATGGTATATTTTTTAAACAAATAACTGTTTTGACTGTATGAACTATAGGAGAGAATAGGATGAAAAAAATCGTAATATTTCTGATCGCATCCTTGGTGCTGAGTATTGGGTATTCCAGCGGATGTCTCGATCAACAACAGCCGATTAAAAATCAAAATCAAAAACCTACTTCTTTTTGTTCTGGAATTCCGACCAATGGTGTTGCACCATTAAAAGTAAATTTTGTTGGTACAGCTAATGATTCTGATGGTGTTATTACGTTCTATCACTGGGATTTCGGAGATGGATCTACTGCAGATTTACAAAATCCTTCCCACACGTTTCTTCATGAAGGCAACTATACGGTTACTTTTACCATAACCGACAACAATGCCTCTACTGCCTCAAGCGCCATGCAGATTTCAGTGTTTCGACCAACGAATTATCCCCCGAACGCATCTATAGCAGTAGACCGTACCTATGGGATCGTACCATTGACAGTTTCTTTCAGCGGTTCTGGCACTGATGCTGATGGATACATCATTTCTTATTATTGGGATTTCGATGATGGCATGAATAGCAGTCAACAAAACACCGTACATACATTTTCTGAAAGCGGAAGATACAATGTGACACTCATCGTCACCGA
>JBFYMQ010000109.1:0-4408 GCA_041304825.1 Thermoplasmatales archaeon | reverse complement strand
TGTTCCTTTTGATCGTTTCACCATATCTTGTTATTCCCCCTTGACATCGATTACATCGAGTTCTTTTACCTTGCAGGGAATGCCTATGAGTTCACTGAGGTTCGGTTGAGTCTTTTCGTTGTCACCAGAGACGAATTCCTTGATATACGTGCCGGATTCTGTCTCAAGTGTCAAGCTGGCTATGATGCCCTCTACCGATTCAATGGTGCAGTTGTAGATGAGTCTTTCTCTAATCTTGTTAGCCCGTCGATGGGCTACTCGAGTAGGTGTCAACTGCTTTATGAGTTGACCCTGTAATGACTGAGCCACCTTTATAAGTTTTTCTTTATTCAAAGGTTCTGATGCTTCAATCGTTACCCGGTAGGTCTTTTGAAATTCCGCTGCCTTGATACGAGCGATCTCTTCTCGATTGGAAAACCGGAGGTTGGAGACTTCGATGATGTCTTTACAGGCTTTATTTGTCTCTTTTTCTAAGACGGAAAGGTCAATGGTCCGTATCTTTGGGTTCTTCACCTCAAGGATGAATGGCCGCCCAGTCCCAAGCATGCGGGCATCGATATCTTCCCGTCCACTCCCATGGAATGATTCATCGGTCCCTTGAGCCATCTCTACTGCTTTCTTTGCCACAAGCCCTTCTACGGTGATTTCATAGAGTTTTCCGGTGTAATTGCATTTCTTGCAGCCTTTGCCTTGGCAGATTTGACAAGGCCATTTCGTCTGAGGGATACCCCGCTGATATTTCCTGTACCGCCCGTAGATGAACAACGAACTGATCTGCAAGCTTACCTGGTCATATGCTGTATCGATGACTGCCATGATGTCCGGATTTGGGATATCCACGGTTTTCTTCAGTAGTGGTTCAAGGATTTTTCCTATCTCTCTATTGATCTCCATTTTAATAGGTTCTGCATCCTGCAGTTTCAGTTGCTCCCAGAGACGTTGTTCCTTTTCTTGGATGTCTTCATCTATCTTTGAACCGATAAGAAACGTGTCAAACTCGTATTCTTCTAATGTTTTTGTTATTAAACCAATAAAATGATGGATTTCATCAGTGAGGCCTTCACATAACCAGCAGTCTTTCGCAGAGATCTTCTGTTTCTGATGAAGTTGTGCACGTATCCATTGTCCTTTCTCGGCATTGCTCCCTTCCTTGATTTCTTTTCGCAATAACCGCCCTAGACATGAATCACAGAGCCTGTAATCTTGAAGGAGCTGTTCTGCTTGAAGGAGTGTGTGTGACTTCATCCAGGAAGCGCAATAGCCAGAGTTCTATAAACGTTTCTCTTTAACAACAAAGAATACGAAGATATCCAGCTGAAGATTTTTTTTAGCAAAAAGAACATACTATCAAAGGATGCTCATTAGGTCAACCAGAGATAGTAAATCGCCCAGACAAGCGCTATCCCAAACGCGAGAGGAGCAATCCACCACCACACCGATTGTGCAACACCCAGAGTATAGGCTAAAGAAAGAAAAAAGCCAAGGATAAGAACCGTTGTCAGCACGTCTCTATATTTCATATGAGTAACTCTCCTTTTAAGGTAAATTCTACCTCACCAGACCAAAAACACGTATTCGAATATAATCATATCGGACGTCGCATCGCAGAAAATAAATTTCAGAGTTAACAAAAAAATAATTATTTTAAAAAAAAAGAAAAAAAAGATGAGAGGCTTTTAGATCGCCCCAGTGATATTATATAGTACTAATGCTGGGTTTTTGTCAAAGTTCATGCGAATCCCACTAAAGATCAGCTTGGGGAATTTCTGGAAAAACGGAGCGGAAAACTTCACCCCAACCCAGTTGCTCCAGTAATTCGCATCCCACACGTTCCGTGATGAAATCTTAAAGGTCGCTTGGCGTTTATTGTCAATGAAATTATTCATTTCAATCGTGTTTTCATTGCTTGATGAAAGCAACAAGCCTTCCATGGCACTATCTTCGATGCTGTTGCTTCTGATCTCGTTTGAACCAGCACCACTCATAAATCGAATACCGAGTTTATTATCACGAATGACATTGCCTTCGACGGTGTTTTCTATGCTTGCAAGGCCGCTGATCGCAATCCCTTCCTCACCGTTACCGGTAATGGTGTTATTGAGAATTGAATTATGGTTACTATTCAAAGCTAAATCGATTCCTTGTGCACCATTATCAATTATGGTATTACCTTGGATGAGCGTATAGGTTGATGTTTGAACCTGAATACCAACGTAGACATTATCAAAAATGGTGTTACCGATAATGTTGATCCTACTTGTGGGAACGGATAACGAGATTCCCTGGATTCCATTCTTTATGATGTTATTGGTGATATACACATCCTCACATAAGGTAGCAACCTGCAGGATTATTTCATCAGATGATCCTTTCATAGTAAACCCTTCAATGGTTGTATCACTATTACCGATGCGCACCACGGGGTCTGTATTCTGCCCTTCAATAAAGGTTAACTCACGATTTTCCCCCGTTAAAGTAACTTTCTTTAGCTTGGTGTCAACATTCTCAGCATAGGTCCCAGCATACACAAAGATAGTATCACCACTGGTTGAATTATCAATTGCCTCTTGAATGGATGTGTAGTTCCCAGGTCCACCCCCGCCGACATACAGGGTTCCACGACCCATTGGTTGAGATGGTTGCATGTTAAAGGCGGTTACGCTACTAGCCCCAATACAGAGTAGGACAATACCTACAATCATACTTTTCGCTGCTAATTTATTTTTCATTAAGATTCCTCCTATCGACAATTATTCTATTATTAAAGTAATTCCCCTTGCTGATTTAAATGTTTCTATATAATATATATAACTACCCATATAACAATAGTGGCCGGTTTCTAACCGACAAAGGAACATATCATACTCTGATTTCTTTCTTTTCACAACATATTTAATGGCCAATAAGATACCGAAATCAAAACCAAATAGGAGGCTTGCTTCATATGGTTGAAATTGCCCCATTCAAAGGAATGATCTATAACAAAGAGAAAATAAAAAAACTTGACGATGTCATGTCACCACCTTATGACATCATCTCTGAGCAGATGCAAAACGAGCTCTATAAAAAAAACGAGTACAACTTCGTAAGACTCATCCTTGGAAAAATCCTTCAAGATGATACCGAGACAAATAATCGATACACCAGAGCAAAACATTTATTTGACGCTTGGGAACAGCAAGGAATCTTACTGCCATCAAAAATGCCAGCAATATTTCCCTACACCGTACAGTACACCGTGAACAAAGAAAAAAAACAAATGAACGGATTTTTTGTCCTGCTGAAACTTGACCCGGAATACAAAACAGTAAAAGCACATGAAAAGACACTGGCAAAACCAAAGGCTGATCGACTCAACCTCATGAGAGCCTGCTATGCGAACCTTGAACCAATCCAACTCATGTACATGGATCAAAACGATACCATTCGAAAAACATTGGATGCTGCCGTGGATGCACCACTTATCGCAGTAAAAGGTTACGACGGATTTATCCATCAACTCTGGCGTCTTGACAACCCAGAAACAATACAAACAATCCTTGATGAACTCGAAAAGAAAATCCTTTTCATCGCAGATGGACACCATCGATATCAAACTTCGATTAATTACGCAGCCGAGAAACAAGAACAAACCGGAAATACCGACCCAGACGCACCCTTCAACTATATCATGGTGGTACTCTGTAATATGTTTGACCCGGGTCTTTCCATTCTACCGACACATCGATTCATAACGATGCCTCATGTAGACTTTGATGATCTTACAAAGAAACTTGAACGATACTTTATCGTAGAAAAGAAATCGATTACCGAAAATGAGAAGGAGTACCAGAAGATAGGCAAAAAAATCATAAACGAAATCAAAACAGAGAACAAACACAAACTTGCCTTGTATACGAAGGGTACGTATTATATTTTAACGCTCAAAGATGACCAGATCATGGACAAGCGCGCAAGCGACCATTCTAAAACTTGGAGGACTCTGGATGTTTCTATCCTGCATAAACTCATACTAGAAGAATTCCTGGACATTACAGAAAAGAACCTTGAAGACCATGTAAAATACACACGAGTCGATGCTGAAGCAATCCAACAGGTTGACGAAGGAAAATATGATTTCTCGTTCCTCATCAATGCGACAAAAATCGACCAGTTAAAAGCAATCGCAGACGCAGGTGAACATATGCCTCAGAAATCGACGTACTTCCTGCCAAAGATGCTCTCTGGCCTGGTCATGTATAAGATGTGACAACAGAATTCAAAATATCTTTTTAGCATTCTGTCAACACAGATTTAAATACCAGAACGGAGAAAGAAGTATCTGGTGAGGAAGGGAAAAACAGTATTCTCATGTTTCTTCTTCATATTTTTTCCCCTCCTTCCTCGCTTATATTCTCAGTGTGTTACA
>JBFYMQ010000108.1:0-4462 GCA_041304825.1 Thermoplasmatales archaeon | reverse complement strand
AAAAATAAAAAAACTGAATAGTGGGGATCAGAATAATTTTCTCTTATTCAAGAAGGAGCAACCCATAATAGTTTTCAGGGCAGGTGTGGTCTTGGAGGACCTCGATAGGATATCCGGCAGTCCGTGCTGTTTGATAGACATCGATGCCACAGGCTTCCATTGAGGGACGCGCTTGTTCCGTATGACAACAGGTTTTCTGCACGTTACATTGTTTACAAAGCGAGCAGGGACCAGCGGTCATCCCAAACGCCTTGTAGTATCCCGCTAGGAAAGCCTCACGTTCAAGAGTAAAAATGATTTGGAGCACATCGAGTCCTCTTTTTGGACAATGAATCAACAGAGCAGTGGTGTACTCATCAAGCAACCGTCGTGTCTCCTGCGGTGTTGGTGAAAACGGTGGACATGTGAGATGTTCGCCATAGCCATCACACCCGTATTGACATTTTCGTCGTACCCATTCCGCTGTATAGACCTGCTGTGGAGAAACCACCTTTGCTTCTATCGCACCAAGCTCACACGCTCTGCTTAGAAAATGCTCAGGTGGAGGGAGTGACTTTTTCTTCATCAGGTTGTAAACAAGTTTTCATACTTTAAAGTACTATATGAAAAAGTGCAGGAGACGGGATTTGAGCTCATAAATTATAGATAAAAAATCATTATCGGATCCTAGTTCTTTGGTTTTCTATAGGTGCGTCCCGCCCAATATATCTCTTGTGTTATCGCTGATGCAAACGCATTTTGTGCGAGTAAAAGAAACACGATCGGAGTAAGTAAGGCATAGCCTATCTTTGATGGATAGCGTTCTTTCGGATATACCATAGTTTTGGGCAGGATAGAAATCCCCAGCCATCCATAGAGTATTTCGAGAAGGACCATCGAACAAAGCAACAACCCTGGGAGGTAGTGTCCAAAAAGAAGCAGGAGCAGACCAAGTGCGATGACAATCTGTGCTCCGATAAAACCAATGAACGAACCAATCCAGAATACCGGGTAATACCAGCGCACCCACGTGTATTGTCTGGTTCCCCAACGCATAAAACTTCTAATGTGTGTCTCTGGCGGGCTTTCCGTGATGCAGTTCGGTTCAAGGAAAATCTTGTACCCAGCTTTTTTTACGGATAAGGTTAAAACAAGATCATCGGAGAACGCGGTTTTCCATTTTTCTTTAATATCTAGTACATCGAAAACTTTTTTTCTAATCGCCATCGTACCACCCCAGGCAAACGTATAACTGGGGTAGAACATAAACACAATCGAAGACATATTCCAGGCTGAGATAAGCAATGTTTTCCAATTTGTAGGGAAATACCAACGGTATCCTGTTGTCGCCCCTATAGTCTCATCCTGCAGTGGCGTAATGATATGTTTAAGCCAGTGTGTGTCTGGTTTGATATCGCTGTCCGCAAACACAAGGACCTCTGCTTTTTCTACGAACTGCAGACCAGTAAGCAGCGCAGCAACCTTCCCGCTACACCCAGGAGCCGGGTCGGTCAGGACCAAACGGGCATACGCTTTGTTCTCGATGAGTTGTTGCAAGGCTGTATGGGCAGGATCGTCTGTCGAATCAACCACAAAGATGATGTCAAAGGCGGGATATTCTTGGGTGAGGAATCCTTGGATGTTTTCCAAGAAACCATGCTCAATTCCTTTACAGGGGACAATGACTGAAGCAATCGGACAGTAAGGGGAAAATATCCGTTGTTTTGTCCGTTGATATGCGATAGGCCACAAGCTGATGATATAACATTCACCAAGAACCCCGATGATTCCCAGAATAATGAGAAGTTCAAGAATCATGTCGCTTCAACAATGCTTTGTATCCTCTGCTGGTTATTAGAGATTTACCTTCGAGCTCTCTCCGTTATCCTCTCCAGATATGTCCATCATAGGTATTGGGTTTATTAAAAGAAATCGAATATATCATCTTGTGAGTCATCAGACGGATACGAGCAAAGAGAGACAATATCTCAAACAGCTCAAGAACGTTGAATTCCAACCTGTTTTTATTTTAGGAGTCCATCGATCAGGCACCAGCATCTTATATAAAATGCTTACTGCAACCGGGTGCTTCAATCCAGTGACCGCGTATCATCTGATCAACTATAACGAGCTTCTCTCCAACAATCATGAGCAAAAAGAACAACAAGCAAAAGAGCAACTTACAGAATCGTTTTTAAAAAACGGTCTTTTAGATAGAGGAATCGACCGACTGAAAATAACCGCGGATTTTGCTGAGGAATATGGGTTTTTACTAAGCACCCAGACGCTACAGATGCGTATTACGAAAAAAAACCTTGCACTCTTCACAGAGTTGTGTAAAAAGATAAAATTCATCGCAGGAAACGACAAACCCATCCTCCTTAAAAACCCTTATGATTTCCCTAATTTTCTTTATCTGAAAGCGGTGTTTCCAAACGCGCTATTTGTTTTCATCCATCGCCATCCGCTAAAAACAATCAGCTCAACACTTAATGCGATTAGGACGATATTAAAAGAAAAAAACCCATACACTGCCCGTTTATCTAGGATTTATGACAAGTGTTATACGAATCTCTTACTGCTCAAACCACTCCGATTCATCTTTCAGGTAGTCCCGGAATGTAGCGTGGTTGTTCTTACGAGAATTACAAAAAAAGCAACAGAGTATTATCTTCAAAACATAGAAAAATTACCAAAGAATGATTACATCTCTATCACCTACGAAGAGTTCTGTTCGCACCCTCAGGAGACCTTACAAAACATTATGGAAAGATTGTCGTTGACCATGGCGCAAAAAATCGATGCAGCGTCCTTGATAAATCCCCGTAAAGTTGAGATAGATGGTTCTGTACAGATGCTTCGAACGTCTATTTACAGATCTATGAAAGCGTATTTTAATCTGTTCCACTATACGATTGAATGCTAGTTGAGAATTGCTTCTTTTAGACGATTACGTTATTGATCTCCGGTTCGATTCGTGTCAAGATTTCAACTTGCTTCAATCAAATTTTTGTAGATTTTTTTGAAAAAAGTTAAGGTTGTCCCGGTAGTTCTCTAAGTTTTGTTATGAGAATCTATGTACCGGGAAATCCTGATACCCGGTGACCCCTATCCAGATTGTTTGATTGATCCCTTGGATGGTGACGTTTGACCGCAGGATGACTTGAAGTTGATCAGGGATAAATCGTTCACCTCGACGTGGCCAGAGTTGAGTCAATGGGATGAACATATCACCCTCGAGTGTCGTGGTACTCTGAGGATTAATCAGACCATCTGGCAACGTCCCATTGCTTATCAAGCGGGTCTTAGTCCCGTCGACACGGTAGATTTGTACGGTTATATCGTTCGCAAGCAACGTCAATTTATTTGGGTTTTTTATCGTAAATGTAATTTTATCATGTAACCCATCTTTCAATGTATAGGTATAATCACCAGTGAGAGACGCTTCAGTCGGGAGCTCTGAGAGAAGCTGTTCAAGACACGGGGGGATGATGTCAGCCTCTACTGAAAGATTCATTGGTTTTCTAATACCTGCGATAGTGATGATGATATCACCAGCCAGGGTCATCCGCAGTGATTCTGCATCGATTGCTTTCAGCAGGAGCCATCCGCTCCCAGTGAGTTGTTCGGTTGTTTTTGCAGAGATTGTTTCTCCCAGGATACTGACGGTTCCGACATGAACTCCTGTTTCCGTTGTTATATTCGCGGAGAGGTTTTCGATGGCAAAGTCAATTGTATTTGGGTTAGAAATTTCAATAATCCCGGTGAAGTTGATGCCTTCTTGGGTGATATCGCTGAAATTTGCTGAAAGGTGGATATGGGGCAGCGTAAATTGTTCAAGGATGTTATTAAATGATGTTACAATGGAGAATTTAAGGGGAAATGTTTTTTTGATGATACCAAAAAACACAGTGCCGAATGTCCCGGTGAGCCGACTGGTAAGATGATTCGGTAGCGAACCATTGAAGCGGATGCTTGCTGTTGTGGTAAATGTCCTGTTCCCATATGCTTTGGTTTCTCCGCCCTCTATGGTGAGGTGGTTGATGGTTTGCCCGTTCTCATCAACCGTAATCATCGTGAGGTTTTGCAGAAAGATAGGAAAAGAATTTTGGTTATTGATCGAAAGGGTCGTTTGGAGAACTGCTTCATTAGTAGTGATAGTGATTACCTGGAGCGTAAGTGTTGTTTCCGGTACGTTCATTTGTTGAATGTCAAGGAAAAGAAACGCACCTACGACGATATTTAGAATCGTAGCTGCGACAATGATAATGACGATTATTTTTTTCATAGTTTTCCGTTTTTTGAGAGAAATCGTTTATATTTATAAGATATTTTCTATATTAATATACTTTTTCTCTAGAATATAAAGGAAGACTTGTTTTTTCCCATGTTTACCTGAACGGATGGAGGTTCCAAACCATCATAGAACTATAGATGAAAAGAAAACTCGCCTGATTAAAAAAGGAAAAACAGCATCTGAGGA
>JBFYMQ010000107.1:0-4466 GCA_041304825.1 Thermoplasmatales archaeon | reverse complement strand
TTCAATTCAGTATTTATCTTTTCCTATTCCTTTCTTTACTTCGAAGGTTTGATAGCGTATAGGCTTCTTATTTATAAGTTTTACCTAGATGACAGGAGAAGTACTAGTACATGAAAAAAAATGGTTTCCTACGCACGTTGCATGAGGGATTCGACAAGGTTTTTGTAAAATAGTGCTACACGTTCAGCCTGGTGTTTTTCCTTTGCTTCAACATACACTCTGAAAATTGGTTCTGTCCCTGATGGACGCATCAGAACCCAGCCGTCCTTCATGTACAATTTTAATCCATCGGTTCTATCAATGTCTGTGATCTCCTGATGGTTCTTCATTTCTTCTACCAATTGATTCACGATCCGTTCTTTTTTCTCATTAGGGCAGGCTATTTTGGTTTTTAACATCTCATAGGAAGGAATTTCCGCGATCAGTTCAGACAACGGTCTTTTTTCTGTTGCTAGAATCTCAAGGAGTGTTGCAAGAGCCATTGCAGAATCACGGCAGAATTGGAACTTGGGGAAGATTAGCCCTCCGTTCTCCTCTCCTCCGAACACCGCATGGTTCTTTTTCATAACACCAGCAACGATGGGTGATCCGACTTTGGTGTAAACGACAGATCCTTTGTTCTGACGAACTACGTCTTCAAAACACGTCGAAGTTGTCACAGGAGTGACTGTTATTCCTCCTTTTGTTTTTTGGGTGATATATTTTCCAACAAGGGAGAGCGATTTATCACCCCAAATATATGATCCGTTTTCATCAACGAAAATCGCCCGGTCTGCATCCCCATCAAGCCCGACTCCGAACGACGCATGCGTCTCAGAGACTTTTTTCATAAGCAGCGTGAGGTTCTCAGGGACCGGTTCTGAGTGACGCCCAGGAAACGTACCATCAGGTTCACAATTCAGCTCAGTGACCACACATCCGAGTTTTTTTAAAAGTAGTGGGGCGACAAGACTTCCAGCACCATTTCCACAGTCAAGGACGACATGTGACTGCTGTTTTTTGATAGAGGTGACATCGACGCGTGAGAGAACTCCTTTGATGTACAGCTCTATTGCGCCATCCCATGTCGAATAGCTGCCGACGTCGTTCCAATCCGAAAGAGCGAAGAGCTTGGAAAAATATATCTGTTCGATTGCTTCCTCAACATTTTTTGTCAGCTCCGTTCCATCATCCGCTGTTCCTTTGATGCCGTTGAACTGAGGCGGATTGTGCGAAGCGGTGATGATGATTCCTGCATCAAATTGTTTTTCTTTTACGGTATATTGCAGGGTCGGGGTTGGCACCAGGCCGACGTCGATCACATCGCATCCGGTTGACAGAAATCCTGCAGTGATCGCGGATTTTAACATCTGATTGGAGAGCCGGGCATCGGTTCCGATGGCACATTTCGGCCGAGGTATTGTTTTTTTGAGATATGTCCCCCATGCTTGTCCCATCTCTAACGCAAGCGTGCTGTTCATGTCCTGGTTCACGACGCCTCTGATGCCGTTGGTCCCAAAAAGCCGTGTCATCGCGATGTACTCCTTCACAGCGCTGTTTTCTTTTGTTGAATCATTTCCTGTGTCTTTTTCATAAACCGTGTGGATAAATCCTGTAGAATGGCTGTGGTATCTGCCTCTGCGGTCAATCGGATAATCGGGCTGGTGTTTGAGGCGCGTATCAACACCCAGCCCTCCTTGAAATCAATTCGTACACCATCCATGGTGTTCACCTGTTCAAATTCCTTTGAGAGATCCTGTTTAAGTCGCTCGATGACATCGAACTTGATGTCATCAGCACATTCGAGTTCTTCTTTTCTTGTCGGATAACTTGGGGACTCCATTACCAAATCATGAAGCGGTCTTTTGATGTTGTCGAGGATTTGGGCTATCTTGAGCGGGACCACGAGTGCGTCATCGAAGAGGAAATATTCAGGGATAATGAGATGCCCGGAGGATTCTATCCCAAGAAGTGCCTTTGTTTGTTTTGCTTCAAGGGTTAAGAAGGTATGACCGACCTGTATTTGTTTAATTTGATAGCCTAATGGTTCGAGTTGTTCTTTGACGGATTTGGAGCATTCGACGTTTACGATGATGGTCCCTTTGTTTTTCTTCAGACCATATCTGCCAATGACGATGCCTGTTTGATCCGCAGAAAGAATCTGCCCGGTGTTATCAACGATGACCGCTCTGTCCCCATCGCCGTCAAAGGCGACACCAAAGTCACAGGCGTTGTCCTTCATGGCTGAAACAAGTGTGGTGAGATTTTTTGGTTTAGGATCTGATGGGCGTTTCGAGAAGCTGGGGTCCGGGTCACAATACACAGGGATCATATGCAAGCCTACGCTGGTGAAAATCTCTGGTGCGGAAAGCGTCATGCTTGCACCACCACAGTCAAGAGCGACTGTGAGTTTTTTCTTGAATTTGAACTGGGAAGTAAAGAACTCCTTATATCCTTTTTTTGCGTCAACCGGGGTGACCTGCCCGATGTGGTCCCATGAGGTTAATTCAAAGGAATCCCGGAGGACAAGGTCTCTGATCGCCATGAGGTTCTCTTCAGGGAACCCGACTCCATCACCATAGTAGAACTTGATCCCGTTCCATTCTGGTGGCAAGTGACTCGCGGTGACAAACGCGATCAAATCAGCCTTCAGTTTTCCTCCAGTAAAGAGTGTTTGACCAAATGACGTTGTCCCCGTATGATGGATATGGACCCCAGTTGCCGTGACTCCTGCGATGAATGCATGAGCAAGGCTTTGGCTGGACTGACGGATATCCCCTCCAACGCTGATTTGTTTTCCTTGCATCGTATGTTTCACATATGTTCCTGCGGCAAGCCCGATTTTATAAAAAATCTCAGGGGAGATGTCTTTGTTATACAATCCTCTGATGTCGTACGCCCGGAAAATGAGTTTTGAAATAGGTTGTTTCATGACAGAGCACATGAGCTGCCTGTTATAAAAAACTGATTGCTGAAGCCTTTGTTTTACTCCCCGATCACATTGCCGATCTGTTTGCTTGGGTACCCCTGTGGAATCGGCTGGTTCCATACCACTGTATTTTCCAATGTTGTGTCTTGTTCAATGCATTCATGGTCTCCAACCGCGACGTTTCTGAGCACAGAACCATCACCGATTGAAACATTTTCTCCAATCACACAATGATCTAGAATAACGTTCTCCCCGACACGGACTTCGTCAAACAAAACACTGGATTCAATAGTCGAATTCTTACCGATTTCTACCTTGTTGCCAGCAGAGGACTGTCGAAGACTGCCTTTAATGGAGCATTGCTCGCCAGCGACGAACGTCTTCTTTTGTTTCTCTAATAGAAGTCGATGGACGCTGATGTAGCTACTGATCCTACCGACATCTATCCAATGCCCCTGGAATTTATATCCGAAAAAACGTCCGGTGTTATCGATAATCTGCGGGAAGATTTGTTTCTCCATAGAAACCAGTTTGCCTGATTCAATGTAATTGAGCACCTGTGGTTCTAGCAGGTATGCTCCTGCATTGATAAGGTCGGAGGGTGCATCCTCCGCTTTTGGTTTTTCAACGAACTTGGTAATAGTCCCATCCTTTCTGATGTCAACGACTCCAAACTCGGAGACGTTCTCGACAGGCCACAGTGAGATTGTTGCGACTGCTTTTTTTCGTTCATGGAATCGAAGCATCTCTGTAAGATTCAAGGAACAGATGATATCAGCATTCAACACAAAAAAAGATCCGACAATGTGCTTATCAGCAAATTTGACAGCCCCGCCAGTTCCCAGTGGCTCTGGTTCTTCGTTGACAATGATGGTCTTCCCAAAATCATGGCTGCAAAAATACTCCTCGATTTGTTGACGTCGGTAATTCACGGCAAGTACGACGGTATCGACTGTTTTTGGTAACGTCTTGATTAAATGGGCAATCATCGGCTCATTAAGAATCGGTAAAAGTGATTTTGCCCTGGTAAAAGTAAATGGCCGAAGTCTGGTGCCAAAGCCTCCTGCAAGGATGATTGCATCCATATGAGTCCCTTAATGGAATTGTACGACCCTGAAATAGTTGTTGCGTATTAAATCGTTTCTTTTTCCCACGCGATGAAAAGAAACGAAAAGAATTTATATGATAATATTATTATAATTACTCATTACCTGAGGGAACAATATGAAGACAAAAATAAAATTCAGCGTAGGCATTATCTCGATGATCTGTATTGTATTATTGATATCTCCAGCATGTACCGCTGGTTTAAGCGTTTTACCGGTAAAAAAGAAAAACACACAACTGCAACAGGCATCGGCATCGCAGTATTGGGGATTATTATTTGCCGTAGGGATGTACGAGGGAAACCCTGAGCAAGACCGCCCATCGATGCTGGACGCCTGTGACGCCCTGTATAACACGCTTCTGGATTCACCGCAATACTGGCAAGCCGGTAATATCCATGTCCAGAAAGCTGGTCAATGTTACCTTCAGAACCTTATTAAGGAATTGCTTT
>JBFYMQ010000106.1:0-4581 GCA_041304825.1 Thermoplasmatales archaeon | reverse complement strand
TATCGGATTAAACATCGTCGGATTGACAGACGGAAAATACCGCAACGTCATGAACTTAACAGAGAAGAAACCAAGAAATTTATCACAGAGAAATTTAACGTCGAGGTCGTAGAATGAGGATTAAGGAGCGTAAGAAAATATACGGCAGGAAAATCGGATGTGAACAATGTGGCAGAAAACGCGGGATTATCCGACGCTATGGACTTCATCTGTGCAGACAATGTTTCCGAGACAAAGCAGAGGAATTGGGTTTTAAAAAATACGATTAGAGGTTGTTGAAGATTATGTTAAACGATCCATTGGCAGATGCATTATCAATCATCAGAAACGCAGAGATCCGAGGGATACATAAATGCATTATCCGCCCCTCATCAAAACTCATCGGTGGGGTCCTGACTCTCCTGAAAGAGAAAGGGTACCTTGGGAATTTCGAGTTCGTCGAGGATGGAAAAGCAGGTATCTATCAAGTGGAACTGCTCGGAAGCATCAATAACTGTGGTGTCATCAAACCACGTTACCCTATCAAAGTAGATGAGATGGATAAATGGGAGGCTCGGTATCTCCCTGCGCGTGATTTCGGATTACTTATCCTTACCACCACCGAGGGAATCATCGGTCATGACGAAGCACGAAAGAAAGGCATCGGAGGAAAACTCCTCGCGTATGTATACTAAAGAGTGAGACGCATGGAAAAGAAAGCGACTATTAAAGAAGAAATCAAAATCCCTGATGGCGTTCAGATTACCGTTGAGGGAAAAACCGTTCATGTGAAAGGGCAAAAAGGATCGATATCAAAGGTCCTTTCCCACCCCAAGATACTCATAACACTTACAGGTAACGTTGTTCAGATTTCCTGTGATCAGTCTCCTCGCCGAAAAGAAAAAGCATTGATTGGGACCTTTAAAGCCCATATCAAAAACATGATCAAGGGGGTCAGTGAGGGATACGAATGTAAGATGAAAACCGTGTTTTCCCATTTTCCTATAAAAACCAGTGTCGAAGGAAACCACCTTCTCATTCAGAACTTCCTTGGAGAAAGATTCCCCCGACGAGCAGAGATCCTTGAGAACGTCAAAGTAGACATCAAAGGAGAAACCATTATCCTGACTGCCAACGACAAAGAGAAAGTAGGACAGACCGCTGCCAATATCGAACGTGCCACCAAAGTAAAAAATAGAGATATCCGGGTCTTTCAAGATGGTATCTACGTTGTAAAAAGAGGGTAAACCATGACAAAAGAAACAGTGTTAAAGGAGTTTGAAGCATTAAAAGGCGTTGGGAAAGTCAAAGCAAAACTCCTCTATGACAACGGATATGATTCGCTAGAGAAATTGAAAAAAGCAAAAATTAAAGATTTGACAAAACTCAAAGGAATCACCGAGAAGAATGCAAAGGAGATCCTTGACCAGCTTAAAGAAAAAAAGGAAAAAACCACAAAAAAGACAGACGAGACAAAAGACCAAGAGGAACAAACAGACAAAAAAGTAGAGTCTGTTGAAATCGTTGATCAGAAAAAAGGGGCGTACCAACCAAAGATTAAACCACAGTTAAATGAGAAAGAAAAAGAGCAGTTGGTAATCCGACGACAGATCAAGAAAAGAACCCCACATTTCTTGAGGGATGAGGGGTTCCGATACAAACGAATCCCGAAGAACTGGAGACGCCCAACCGGGTATACATCAAAACTGCGTATCAACTTGAAATATCGACCAAGTAAGGTTCGTGTCGGTTTTCGTGCACCAAAAATCGTCCGGGGGCTACATGCATCAGGTTTTAAGGAAATCATGGTTCATACGGTCAAAGAACTCGAGACCATTGACCCGAAGAAACAGGCAGTACGCATCGGTGGTACTGTTGGAACAAAGAAACGTCTGGAAATCGCAAAACGAGCCGATGAATTAGCTATTAGGGTTTTGAACATGAGGGAGTCACTATGACGGACCTACGGAATCAACGCAGAATGGCTGCATCTATTATGAAATGCGGTGGAACAAAAGTCTGGATGGACCCAGATAGACTTGAAGAGATCGCTAAAGCAGTGACCCGCAATGATGTGTTAATTTTGGTAAACGGTGGCGCCATAAAAAGTATCCCGAAGCAAGGGAATTCCCGTGGCCGACACAAATATGTTCTCAATCAGAGGAAGAAAGGGCGACGGACTGGTCAAGGGTCAAGAAAAGGACCGAAACACGCACGGCTTCCGAAAAAAGAACTATGGATCCGGACTATACGCCCCATACGGACGTATCTGAAAGAATTGCGACAGGACGCAAAGATCGACGCGCATACCTATCGACAGTACTATCGAAAAGCAAAAGGTGGTGTCTTCCGAAATAAACAACATCTGAAATCACATTTGCTTACGGACAATATCATCAAGGAGGAGAAACAATGAAATCAGGGCCACGATACCATGTCAAGCCACGCAGACATCGGGAACGGAAAACCGATTACCGACTACGACTGAAACTGCTACGAAGTAAAAAACCGCGTATCGTTGTCAGAAAATCTCTTAAAGCGATTCGTGTGCAGTTCGTCGAGTACAACTCCCAGGGTGATAAGATACTTGCCTCTGCAATCTCCAATGAACTCGCAAAAGACTATGGGTGGAAATACTCTGTTTCAAACACACCAGCAGCGTATCTGACTGGTCTTCTTGCGGGGAAACGAGCAAAAGAAAAAGGAATCGAACAGGGTGTGTTAGACATTGGCTTATATCATCCCACGGTTGGGAGCACACTGTTTGCTTCACTAAAAGGAGTATTGGACGCAGGAATCGAATGTCCCCATGATGCACAGATGCTGCCAAAAGATGAAAGAATCTATGGAGCGCATGTGAATAAAGAAATTAAACCGCTCGTTAGCAATATCAAAACAAAGATTAAAGGAGACAAAGAGGAATAAATATGGCAGGACGAGAACGTGGAAATGCACCCAGAGGACGACGCAGACAGTTTGATGAGGGAGCCGCTCCCGTCATATGGGCACCAAAGACCAGACTGGGAAAAATGGTGAAAAACGGCGAAATCACAACTATGAGCGATGCGTTGAAATCCGGGTTGCCTATGAGAGAACCTGAAATCGTTGATCTTCTCTTACCAAGCGTTGAGGATGAAGTAATTGATGTTAAGATGGTGCAGCGGATGACAGACTCAGGGCGACGGGTCAAATTCGTCATCACCGTTGCAGTCGGTAACAAAGATGGTTTTGTTGGTCTTGGCCAAGCAAAAGGAAAAGAAGTCGGTTTAAGCATTAAAAGAGCTATTGAGAACGCTAAGATGAACATGATTCAAATTCGACGCGGGTGTGGATCTTGGGAATGCGGATGCCGGACTCCTCATACAGTCCCCTTTTTGGTAACAGGAAAAAGCGGTTCTGTAGAAGTCACGTTCAAACCAGCGCCACGCGGCATTGGGCTTGCGACCGGTGATGTCGCAAAGAAGATTCTTCGCCTTGCTGGCATAAGCGACTGTTGGGCGTTTACAGAAGGAAAAACAAAGACAGTTGTCAATTATGCAAAAGGTGTCTATGACGCCTTAAAAAAGAACGCAGAGATGAGGATTACTGACAGTGAAATGAATAAACTTGGTATCATTCAAGGGAGTATCGGGATACCAGTAAAAGAAGAACAAGCTGCCCCGGTTAAAACGGAGGAATAAAGACATGGTGTACGCAGTTATCAGAGTAAGAGGCACGGTGAACATAAAGCCTGACATTAAAAAAACCATGCGGTTGTTGCGATTAACACGCACGAACCACTGTGTGCTTCTAGAAGAAAATACGGTTTATAAAGGAATGCTCCAGATGGTGAAAGACTACACTACTTGGGGTGAGATTAACAAAGAAACACTGACGAAGCTGTTGTCTATGAGAGGAAAATTAATCGGTGATAAGCCTCTGACCGAGGAGTATCTCAAAAAGGCTGCGCCGTATCATAGTTTTGAAAAACTCTCTGAGGCGATTTTGGAAAATAAAGTGAAATACAAGGACATCCCGGAGGTAAAACCACTCTTCCGACTCAATCCACCAAAGAAAGGTCACCGGACAGTGAAACGATCGTTTGTGAATAAAGGCTCGCTTGGGTACCGAAAAGACGCAATCAACATACTAATTGATCGGATGCTGTAAGCAAGCGAAATATTCCAAAAGATTATTATAGGGATTCTATTTTATTGGGTGAATAAAGAGAAAGAGGGTGTTAGAAGATGGAGGAAGTTCTCTACAATATTGAAATACATCGTAATGAGGGCAACTATATGGGGAAGATTTATTCTGACATTGATGGGGTAAAAGAATTTGAAAACAACCGAATCGACCGTTTACTCCGCGATATCATCGTTGATATGCAACTTGCATTAGACGATGAATTCTCTAGCAGAATGACCGCAACTGATATTCCTGAGTTCACCGATGAGATAAAATAAAACCCTTCTTTTCCGCAAAAACCGTATTACCCTTGAAAAATCGGTATTTTTAAGGGCAATATTTTTAAAGGTTTCTGTTATTTGGGCTTCTACCTATCCCGATGCTTCGGAGGAAGACTGTGTCGTATACTCGCTTTGAAAAAGCTCGCATCATTGG
>JBFYMQ010000105.1:0-4611 GCA_041304825.1 Thermoplasmatales archaeon | reverse complement strand
GGTGAAACAGGGGACATGATGGGAGACGAACACCCGATCACCAACCTTGTATTTCTTGACGTTTTTCCCAATCGCGACGATATCCCCAGTGATCTCATGACCAAGGACCTTTGGTGCTTTCTTGATACGGTACCATTCCATGACATCGCTACCGCAGATACCGCTGGCTTTCACCTTGACCAAAAGCTCAGCATCCCCAATCGTAGGAACAGGCAACTCCTCGATACGCACATCATTGTTGTTGTAGTACATCGCAACCTTCATCGTTTTCATAAAAAACCCACGTCTTGTTATAAAGAGGCGTTTAATAGAGTTTATTGCCAGCCATACTGAGTTCCAAGAAAAGATAGATTTATATGAAACCCGGAAATCCACTTGCTCATGAGCCCATCGGTAGGTCGGACGTATGTCCCAAACCCTCTTTCGTTTTTCAAAAAAGACCAGATAGAAGTCAAACTGCATAAATATTCATATGCACCAGGGGAGGCCATTAAAGGTACCGTGGGTTTAAAATTGAAACGACCGCTGCATGCAAAAAAGCTGATGGTGGCATTGATTGGACTGCGGATTGTCCGTCAGGGCAATATTGCGATAGGACCAGTCCGGGTAGGCAACCAAGGACAACAGACCCAAGTCTACACCATCTATCATTTCGAGATACCACTGGACGAAGAGGCTGTCTATTTCCATGAATTCTACCCTTTTGAGATAAAAATCCCTGCTGATATCCTTCAATCGGCTCAGCAGAATTTCAATACGGCCCTCACTGGTCTTGGCAAGACGATTGCAGAGATCGCACAGGTCATGAACCAGCTGAGCATGGCCGGGTCGCGAGTGGAATGGTCCGTAGAAGCAAGACTTCAAATTCCATTGAAAATCGATATCGTGAACTCCCAGAAGATCGTCGTATCCGACCCGAAGCAGTAATGCGTTTTTAAGGAAAAACCTCACAATCAAAGAAGATTTTTATGAAACGAAAGACCTAAAAGGGAGTCTGTGTTTATTGGAGCACGCTATGTTAATTAAGGCAATCAAACTCAAATCAATAGAAGCAAGACGCTATGTAGAACCTGATGATAAACCAAGGCAGATTCGAATCGATCATAACAGCCAGATCTCCCAGGTCATCAACAACGCAGAAAAACAACTCCTCATAGAGTTCCAATATACTTCAAGCTATGGACCAATCGGGATGATTAAAATGGAAGGCACCATTATTAGCGAGGACCCTGAAGCAAAACAACTCGCAAAAGAATGGTTGGATACCAGGAAATTGCCTGATCAGGTTGCCAGCAATATCCACACAGCAGTGATGCATACGTGTGTCCCTGAGGCGGTTGGTATTGCAAAAGACCTTGGGTTACCACCACCAATCCCATTGCCACAGGTTCGACTTGGGGCAGACCCTAAAAAAGGGCAAAGCCAGAGCGGCGTCGAAGTCGCCTAAGACTTCTTTTCTGTATTACGTTTAAATAAATCGAAACGATACGCTCTCTGATGAAAACCGTTGTGGTATCCATTGGAGGGTCCGTGGTTCTTTCTGATGAAGCAGACGCGCTGTTTCTCACGAAACTTACCACACTTTTTAAGAAATTAAGCAAAGAATACAAGCTTTTTGTCATCGTCGGTGGAGGGAAAATAGCCCGGCGGTATATTCAGCTCGGACGGGAACTCGGATTTGATGAGGACACGTTGGATCTGATTGGTATTGATGTGACTCGGGTGAACGCTCGGATCATCACCAATCTTCTTGGAATCTCTAACAAAGAAATTCCTCATACGACCGATGAAGCCTTGAGAGTTGATGTACAGATTGTTGTCATGGGAGGGACCGATCCAAAACACAGCACAGATCAGGTTGGTGCGGAGCTTGCGGAAAAAACACAGGCGATCCGCTTTGTGAATGCAACGAATGTCGATGGCATCTACGACAAGGACCCGAATAAGTATAAGGATGCCAAACAACTCAAGGAAGTATCTATTAATCAGTTGATTGCACAATATGGTACTAAATGGGGAGCTGCCGGTAAGAACATCTTCATGGATGAGCCAGCCTTAGAAATCATACGACGAGCCAAAGTACCAACTTTTATTGTGAATGGAAAACGACTTGACCAGCTTGAAAAAGCACTCACTGGCCAACCTTTTGATGGAACAAAAATACTTGTCTAAGATTAATTCCCAAAAATGTGCTGTACCATCCATTCGGGGTTAAACGTGATCTGGTCCTCATATTTCTGACCGACCCCGATGAAGAGCAACGGTTTTCCTATCGTATACGCAATAGAGAGCGAGCTTCCTCCTTTTGCATCTGCATCAACTTTGGTAAGAATGACTCCGTCGATGCCGACGACCTCATTGAATCGTTTCGCCTGCTCCACTGCATCGTTGCCTGATAACGCATCGCCGACGAAGATGATCATATCAGGTTTTGCGACCCGTTTGATCTTTGCCATCTCGTCCATCAGGTTCGAGTTTGTCTGCATCCGACCAGCAGTATCCAACAACACCACATCTCGATGTTTTGCTTTCGCATGCTCAATCGCATCATAGGCGACCGCGGCAGGATCTGACCCGGGGCCATGCTTTACGATTTTGACTCCGAGGTTGTCCGCATGAATCGTGAGTTGTTCGATTGCTCCGGCGCGGAACGTGTCACCCGCGGCCATCACACAGGTTTTCCCCACTTTTTGTAGCTGGAAAGCAATCTTAGCTATCGAGAGGGTTTTACCAGTCCCATTCACCCCGACAAACATGATGACGACAGGTTTCTTCCGTTCATCGATGAATCGAATAAAATCAAAGTTATTGGTTTTCAACACATGACCAATCGCGTTCCTCAGAACCGTCTCCACGAGGTCCCCTGCTTTGCCTTTGTCAAAAGGGACTCTTCGGATTTCCTGTTTGACGTCTTTTTTAATAGAATCAATAACGGAATAGGCGACATCGGCTTCGAGCAACCCCATTTCCAGGTCCCAGAGAAGCTCATCAAGTTTCTTCTCATCAATCGTCCAGGAGGGCTTTTTCTCCAGTCCTACGGTGTCCTCGATGCTTTTCCGGGTTTGCAGGGCACGTTGCAGCTCGCTTTCGATACTCTCCTCAATCTGCTTATCAATCTGTTTCTCCCGTTGTTTTTTTTCCTCACTTATTGGTTTTTGAATCCGTAACGCTCGTTTACGCGTCACCACCGGCGCTTCCTGTATCACAGGGGCTATCGGTGGAGTTTCAACCGGTTTTACCGATGGAAGGACCTGAGCGGGTTGTTTCTGAGGTTCCATCTGATGTTTTTGTTCTTTTTTTTCCTCTTTTTTCAGCTCGGATTCGATTTCCGCTTCGATGTTTTTTTCAAAGAGTTTCAGTTTCTTTTTAAGAAAATCAAACATGCTTACCCTTCAGTATTTCCTTTATCGTTGTGTTTCTTCCATCATCTGTTGTGTCTTCTGTGAGAGTTCTTCCGCGTCACATTGGATCTTCTGACCGAGGGACGCTATCTTATCCAGGTTGTCTTGTATTCGTTTTATCCGCTCGTCGAGTTTCCCCATCGCTTCGTCAACTGATTTTTCAATAACGACACCTGCGCCAATCCCAATCAGGACGTTTGATGCGTTCTTTAGAGAGCCGTTGACAAAGGTCCCAGCGCCAACAGGGATGAGGATCTCTGAGTTGTTATCGACTGCACTGAGTTGCTCCACTGTCATTTTTGCCCGTTGATACTCCATGAGGGTTGACTGGAGGTATTGGAGCTGCATCTCAATGGATTCAAGTTGCTGTTTATAATACTCGATTAATGTAAGGTTCTTGGTGATTTCTTCTTCTTTTGTCATAATGTCCCTTCGATTAATTCCAACAGAAATGTGTCCCCTTTATCAAAGAAGGTGTTATTAATATCTTTCTTGCGCATCAAAGATGATATAAGCCGCGCATTCAAGGGGAAAAGAAAGTAAATTATTTATACAAACCATCGATTTACCTTATGAAGGAGAAGGAGAGGAAGGGACGAACCCATGAAACTCAGCAGAGAATTTACTGAAAGATTCTCAGAAATATTTTTAGATGACACCATGGCTGATTTTTTCAATATGAAACAGGACAGCCGGTGACCCTCTCTTTATTTTTTTTTTAGTAGTATCCCCGTAGGGTAACAATATTTTTAATCAACAGCTTCATTCCACAGTCTCATGAAGATTCTTGCTGTTGCTGATATACATGGGGCACAATACCGTTTGAACCTGGTGTTACAAAACATTACCTCACATACCCCTGATATGGTCATCATCTGCGGGGACATCACCCAGTTCGGGCCAGGGGAACTTGCGACGAATTTTCTGAATCAGATCCCGGTCAAGACACTCGCAGTCCCTGGTAATATCGACACGTTTGACGTCGATCAGGGGATCAATGCGAGTAACGCAACGAATATTGATAAAAGACAGGTGATATTCCAAGATATCCCCTTCATTGGGATCGGACGGGAGATCCCCTCCTCGCTTCCTACTCTTCCGATTAATGATGGTACAACAATGAAACCCTTGAAAAAGCTGCTCAAACCATCCAGCATCCTGGTGACCCATTATCCACCATACAAACTCCAGGACAAGATATTCATTGGGA
>JBFYMQ010000104.1:0-4778 GCA_041304825.1 Thermoplasmatales archaeon | reverse complement strand
AAAAATAAAAAATGCCGCAGGAGGGGATCGAACCCTCGACATCACGGTCTTCAGCCGTGCACTCTCCCAGCTGAGTTACCGCGGCAAAAAAAAATAATATTAATTACTTTTACCCTAGTTCTTTTATTATATCGCTGATAGTATCCTGCATTTCTTTTAATTTTTGCTTCAACATCGGGGTTGCTTTACTGGCTGATTCCGTGGTGACCGCTCCCTGAGGAGATGGCTCAATGAGGCCTTCTTGTTCTAATATCCGTAACGAATATCGCACCATATGCTGCGGGTGCTTGGTCAGCTCTGATAATTTAATAATACCAGCTGGTTCATTCTGTTTCAAAGTTTGAAGAACAAGCACATGCCTTTTTAAGATATCGAGCTCAGTCTCGATGACATTGGTAAGAACAATCCTTTCTTTTTTTTCCGGTTTCATTAAAAAACCCCCAATCCTTCGATACTTGTTAACACACGTAATATAAGTTCCTATATTTAAAATCTCTTTTATCACCAGGGTAAAACACGAACTGTCAATCGTAAAGTACATTAGAAAGAATGCCTTATCCAATGCAGATGACCCAGTACCTCATAACAAAATGGTTTGGAACATTTCTCTGTGATGAAATCACGGTTCAGAAAGAAATTCTTTTCCCAAAAGATGCAAAAGAAATCATGCAGCGGTTACGTAAGATAGAAAAAAACACCGTCCTTTCAGAGGAAGAAACACTTGCAGAAAATACACATATTGTCGTCAATGAAAGACGCTTACAACTACTTGGTAGTTATCAGAATGAAGACCCGGTCTTTAGAACGCTACAGATAAAACCTGAAGACTATGGATTCTCCCAGGAGCTGCTTCATGCTGCATCATTATTGCTCGCCCAAGAGCGGGTCGATGAACAATTACAAAGCGAGGATTTACAGCTGATCCAGATGGTCAATGCACTTGATGATCTCGTTCAAACCGCAAATCTGCTCTCAGAACGCCTCAGTTGCTGGGCATTGCTCCCAACGGCAAAAAAGAAAGTAAAACCGTTTGAAAAAACACTCACCGCGGTCAACGATGAGATTCAACGGCTGCAAGAACAAATCGAAAAAGACATGAATTCGATAGCGCCAAACACCAGTGCCATCATTGGACCACTCATTGGTGCACGACTCATCGCGTTAGCTGGTGGGATGCAACGGATGGCGATGATGCCTGCTTCGACCATTCAGCTCCTTGGAGCTGAAAAAGCGCTGTTCCGTTTTAAAAAAGAGGGAGGAAAACCACCGAAACACGGTGTTATCTTCCAGCATCCATCGATAAACTGTGCGCCAAAA
Organism: Thermoplasmatales archaeon; assembly: GCA_041304825.1. GTDB lineage: Archaea > Thermoplasmatota > E2 > DHVEG-1 > DHVEG-1 > SM1-50. The sequence goes on along the minus strand of JBFYMQ010000104.1, from coordinate 3,461 downwards.
ATCGAACGAGGAAAGATAGCAAGACTCCTTGCAACAAAAATTTCAACTGCCATAAAAGCAGATGTCTTTACCAAGAGAAACATCTCTGATGAACTTCAACAAGACATCAAAATACGCTTACAGGAAATAAGAAAAAAATAACAGACTTTTTGGAAATCGTTGTTATTCTTCTTGTTTGAGGACTTTAAACTGCATGTCCTGGAGTTCCTTGATATATTTATCGAGTTGTTGGATTGCGGTAAGTAGTTTGTAGATCTCCTCATCTTCTGGTGCGGGTGGGACGGCAGATTGCGGGAATTCCTCTTTTTTCTTATGGAACTCAGAGGCGTCATATTTCTTTTGCAGAAAATCACGGGCGGCTTTGAGGTTCTTAACTTGTTCCGAAATCTCTTGAAATTTATTCATATTCCCATTCCTTTTCGCCATTTTTCTATTTTTGTTTCGAGTGCAACTGAGTTCGTAATAACTTTTGAGATAATAATAGTTTTGGATAAAAGAGTTTACCCTTGTTTTATTGACTCCCTTGTTTTCACCGCCACTCCATGACGGAAGGAGAGCATCTCGCTTCTCGTCAGAAGGGTTCGACCAACTCCCAAGAATGTATCCTGCTCATCGACAATCAAGCATTCATCAAACGGTCGTAGGTCAGGGTCACATTCTAAAACAAACTTAGCAAAGAGGCTTTTTCCCTCTTTTATAAAAGGTACAGCATCATCAGCTGCCACCACTCGTAACAGAGGATGTTTTATTCGTTTATGGAGCCGGTGGCCACCTTCAATTTTTAACGTAAACAAACCATCTTCAGCACGCATTGAAACCACATGATATCCATCACAGATGATATTTCTTATTTTTCCGGTTCGTTTTGATTTGACAATGCGGAGTCTCTCAGTAAATAGTGCTTCGGATGCGCCACGTCCAAACTGCATATCTGAGACTGCTGAGATGCGTCTTTTATCAAAGTCCATCGGATGTTTCAGAGGCTCTTCTGATGATATCGATGCATAATTATCCCAACCTATTACATCGGTGTTTCCCAGGAATTTCTCCATGAGTTGTTGTGCTTTTTCCTCGGTCTCTTGGTCTATGCATAGAGGGAAAACTGATTGAGCAAGTGGATACATCTCGTCAAGTTCGAAGGGAACAGGACCAAGTGTGGATTGCACAACAAGATTAACGTTTTTGTGTTTTAGAATATGATTCATTTCTCTAGAATAAAACATTGAGTACGGTTTTGTTCCCTCGGGAAATACCACCGTGGTATGAAACAATGGTTCATATCTGCTGAGCAACCGCTTATGATATCGGAACATCATAGGACGGTACATCGTCTGAGGACCTGTGTAGAATACCGCTGTTTTTTTACTCGCGGGTTCATATTGTTCGAGCCAGTTGAGCAGAGTCGGTTCCCGTAATACCCGTAAGGCTTCAGAGAGAAACGGGTTTGCTGCTGCTCGCTGCTCTACAAGTTCCCAGAGCCACCCCTCGGTTATTGCGACTCGGATTATCTTTAGTTCCATGAAACTGATATAGAGATTATGCAATGCGATCTGAGTGGTTCGTTCCTTGGAATCAAGTTCTGCTAACTCTGCTTTAGTGTATTTCGAACAGATGGGACAGCTACATGGTAGTTCTGTGAGATCATCGAATTTCTCGGTCCCCCATTGGAAGATCATGCGTCCATCATTTGCATATTTTGCATAGGCTGATGAATCGAAGAAATCACAACCAAGAGCGACAGCCAGGGAAAAAACCAGGGGATGGCCAGCACCAAACAGGTGCACGGGTTTTGAGGGATCCAGACCTTGTTTTGCTGCAAGAATACAACGGACCAGATCACTGTATCGCTGGTTCTCCATCAGAGGGACAACCCCGCCAATTGGAAAAAAATCAGCAGAAAGAGCACTCAGTTGCCGGGCGCAGTGTTCCCGTAGCTCCGGGTACACAGACCCTTGAACAGGACACGCTAGAAGCATCTCTCCTTTATGCGGAATACTTTTTATTGCACGTTCGATTGTTTCTTGAACTCCCTGTTCAGACACCGTCTTTGTTTGACCGGGGGTACCAAACACATCCAGGATAGTGCCGATATCACTTTTGATATCCCGCTGAAACTGGACTATTTCGATAGGATCGAGATGTACATCCCCGTAGACATAGTTCTGAAATGTCCCTGAATCAGTCATAATCGACCCGTCAAAATCAATCAGAGCGTGCACCCCAGATTCTAAGGCTTTCTTCTTCAACTCTGGGTTTTTATAAATAATGTAGGAGTTCGTGATGAGAATATCGATACCAAATCGTCTCTTCATCTCCTTTGGCGTAATCATCATCTTATTTGGATTGATCACCGGGAGGAGGTTGGGGGTAGTGACGTCCCCATGTTTTGTGGTGAAGTGGCAAAGACGTCCTGCCGCATCTCGTTCCTTAATTTCAAAAGTCATTGTTTCTACAGCCTCGTAAAAGGAACATCCTCTTAAGGTTTTAGTGTAAAAAAAGGAAACGAAAGCGAAGCAATCCTGGATGTTTACATTTCTGAGTTATGCGATCTGAAGCGGATCAAGGACCCTACGCAGGGTGGCAATCGCAGACAATGAAGCCATGTAACTGGACTGAGGGTTATTTGGATTCGGCATATTTTCCACCTCAGCACGCAGTCTGCCAAAGCGACCATGTGCCAGAATCTTGTGACTAATTCTTGTTTCAACGGGATCAGCGACGATTTCTACTTTTGTTTCATCAAAACCGACACCGGCCAATGAAAGACAGGCAGCAACATTGATATTCTTTGGGAATTGCTTGACTGCGTCCCGGGCGTTTCCCTTGAAAATCACGGTTCGCTCCTCTACAGATTTCCCAAGAGATGCGGGTGGTTTGGTTGTTACCAATGTCACGCTATCGAGCTTCTCGATACCGGCGGCTAACACACCATCAATCCCACAGACCGCGCCAGAGGGAAGATAGATTTTTCTATGATGTTTCCGAGCGGTGTTTTCGAGTTTCTTTCGTAACGCATCGTTAAATAAACTTCCGATACTCATGAGAATAATATCTTTACCAGCCTCAAGAACCATGTCAGAGTTGATATCATGTACGTATATTTTCTCGATATCGTTCATCGTGTCAGCTGCTTTTGCGACATCGGTTCCAATAGCACCGCATCCAATAATGCCAAGCCTCATGTGTTGATTCTCCCAAAACTTTAAACAGGAATTACCTATAAAAAATATTGTTATGGATGACATTGACCGATTCCTACGCGAAGATGTAGGGAAAAAAGGAGATATCACTTCAGATGCGTTGTTCACCAAACAAACAGCGCGAGCAATCCTCATCGCAAAAGAGGATTGCGTGATTGCAGTCTTACAAGAAGCACAAGAGGTGTTTAAAAGAGCAGGAGCCTCAGCACGATTGCTCTTCAAAGATGGGACTGACGTTCAGAAGGGTAACTATGTCATGGA
>JBFYMQ010000103.1:0-4682 GCA_041304825.1 Thermoplasmatales archaeon | reverse complement strand
TCTAAAATACCTGATGTCGTTCTCTTTTTGTAATAAAATATTGGGAAGACCATGGCCGATATCGATCTCAAGGATAGAAAAATCCTCTACGAACTTGATTTGAACTGTCGACAATCGAATACTCAGATAGGAAAAAAGTTGGATTGAGAAAAGATGTTGTTTCATATCGAATTAAAAAATTAGAAGATGAAGGTATTATTAAAAATTATTATGCCGTTATTGATGCATATAGAATTGGTTATAGTCTTTATAGGTACTATATAAATTTTCAATATGTGACATCAGAATTAAGAAAAGAAATAATTGATTATTTAGTTAATTATAAAAATATTTGTACTGTTGCGCACGCTGCTGGAAAATATGATCTTATTGTTGTTGTATGGGTAAAAAATCTTAATGAATTCCATCAGTTTTGGACTCAAGCGCTAGATAAATATGGAGATTATTTTGAAACAAGAGTTTTTTCAGTATATATTTATGGTGTAGGTTTCGTTCAATCTTATTTATTATCTAATAGTATAAACCAAGAGGAGAGAATTGAACTTGAAACTTTTGGAGTTAGTGGAACAACAGAAATTGATGAAATTGATTATTTTCTTTTAAATGAATTATCATTAAAGGCTCGCTCCTCATTAATAGAATTAGCAAAAAAATTTAATTGTTCTTCACAAACGATTAGTTATAGAATGAATAGACTGGAAAAAGTAGGTGTCATTCAAGCATATCGAGTCGCTATCGATTTATAAAAATTAGGATTAAAAATGTACAAAGTTGATATTTACCTTAAAGAATATAAACAAAGAAAAAATATAATTAAATATACAAAAAAATCCCCTTCTTTAATTTATATAAGCACATCTACTGGAATATCTGATTTAGAATTTGAATTTGTTGTTGAAAGTCCTGATAAATTAATAGATATAATTGAAGATATCAGCACAGCTTTTCCTAATTCAATTAGAAGTTATGGTTTTTATGGAGATCTAAAAATATACAAAGAAACATTTTTACCGAAATTATTCTAGTTTATTCAAAAGTTTAAAAAATGAATAAAAAGCAAATGATTGATTATTTATAGCAGTTGTAATGGACAAGGAAACATAGTTACGCCTGTAACTACCGCGCTTGCTATTGCTCCGATGATTATTGTTTCCATATCTTTCTCACCATCCTTCATTGATATTATCTATCATGATATACTTTATCTGTCTTTGTTTATATACTTACCGTGACAAAATGACAAACTAAAAACAACAATTTTCCAGGAGTATTCTCCTAATCAGTCTGTACCAGTATCAGCTTTTTTTTTCATCAGCCGATACGAAGACTAAAAGTGTCTACATGAACGTCTCAATACTCTGATCGACATCTGTCAAATACTGTTCAGCTAATGCATCTAGTGCGGTAAACGTTATCAAAAATACAGTCCTAGTCCTAAGCACCGCTACTTGTTTGACATACTTCGTTATCCCATCCTGTTCATACGAATACGCAAGTTCATACGCTTGCAGTTGGGAAATAGTCCGCCAATCGCGTTTTATTATCGTGTAATCGACCCCGTTTTCTAGCAAGTTCTCCTCGGTCTGATCAGCAAACGTGCTCAGAGAACGGCCTTCGCTAAGGGTAAATGGAACAGCGATATACAATGAGGCATCAGAGGTATTCCCCGGGGAAAACCGTACCGCGACGCTTGAATCATCGTTTGCAACCTGCTGCCAACTGACGGGCGGGTCGAACGAAAACCCATACAGACTATTGGTATACAAACGAGACGCTGGCGTCGTATCCTGTGTACAACCCGTTAGAAGCACGATACCAAGAATACTTAATACGAGGATGACAAGAACTTTCTTCATACTCCCATCACTAGAGAATATCATCCTGTATAAAAGAAATTCGCTGGCATCCCTGAATGTTAAAAATGAAGAATTTGACGGCAAACAAAATCCTTTTTCCCCACCTTTTTTTTATAAATAATTAGTTCTCACACACCACGTGAGCCCGTAAACCAAATGGTTGTTCCTGTTGCTTAAAAGATTTTTTTCGTTCCATTTTCAGAGAATTATGACACTCTTGGGATGACGATGATATAAGAAATACTAGTCATTTTCATAGGGTATATAATTTTCATCAACATATGACTCCTGACTAGCACATTTTTTAGGTTTTTTTTGTTACCATTGTTGCAGATATATTCTAATAATATACATTTATAAACTCATATGTAATTATTTATCATATCTATTATATTCCAAGGGAGGCAGAACAACAAAAAAAAGGAAAGTCCTAGAAATAAAATGTGTATGTTTTAAACACTATGTTTTTGAGAGGGAGGAAAAAAAACTGAAAAAGCAAGGGAAGCTGGCAGAAATTTTTTTTACTTCATATTTACCCCTTTGATATACTTCTAAATTTTCTGCCACCCCCCACTCTCAAGACAATCAGAGGATAAAAAAAAGGTAGGAAGGAAAGGAACGGAGGAAAAAGAAAAACATGAAAAAGAAAATCGTAGGAATATTGGTATGTATGCTGTTGATTGTAACTGCTTTATCAGTTACAGCTACAAAGAATGCTCAAACATCATGCTTGGTAAATGAGAATAACTATTCTCAACCAAATCAGATTACATCAATTGGTTCACGAGACCTCATAGGAGTTAAAATCGAAGGGAAAGTCTATGAAGTCACTGATCCAAATAATCTTCTCGGTGGTGCAATCAAGGTGAATGATGCCATGAAAGGAAAATATATTTACAACATAAAAGCCAATGATACAGATCCTGATCCAACAATGGGAATATATTGGTTTTATTCATCACCTTGTGGTATAGAGGTCACCATTGGTAATTTTATCTTTGAGACAGATTCAAATAATCTCAAGTTTGGAATAGGTATTGGAAACAATATTGTAAGTCCTCCTTATCCAGGGGATGGCATTGAAATAGGAAGTAATAATAATTTGAATCTTTCAAATGGATTGATGGTTACAGTCATCGATTGGGCACTCTATGATCCTTCAGGTAATGCTGTATCCAGTGATGCTTTGTTGACCACTGCTCCAGATCTCTCAGATTGGGAACAATCGACCTATGGTTTTGGCCTGTGGCTTCAGGGTAAGAGTCCATCGAATGCGTCTATGACTTTTAGTATAAAAGCTGAAGTGACAAAGGCGACCAAGGGTAAAGCAATAAATATTGAATTTACCACGCATCCGATTTTACTCTGGTTGCTTGAACGGTTCCCAAATATTTTCCCAATACTACGACACCTGTTGGGGTACTAAACATCAACATTCCCTCTCAAGACAATTAGAATAAAAAAAAAGGTAGTAAGGAAAGGAACGGAGGAAAAGAAAAACATGAGAAACAAAATCATTGGAATATTGGTATGTATGCTGTTGATAGCTACTGCGATTCCCGCAGTCACATCGGTAAAAGATATTACGATAAACACAACGGTTCCAAACCATCCTCGGGCTAGCACTGCAGGAAATTGGTCTGAAACGCAAAAACTCGTCCCCCCCGATGGTGTAGCAGGTGCAGGTTTTGGTTGTACAGCTTCTATCGAAGGTGACACTGCTCTCATCGGAGCAATTGGTGATGATGATAATGGAGACAATTCAGGTTCTGTGTATGTGTACATTCGTACCGGAACCACCTGGACCCAACAAACCAAGCTTCTTCCCTCTGATGGCGCACCAGAGGAACAGTTCGGGGAGGATGTTGATATTGAGGGGGACGTTGCTCTCATCGGAGCCTGGTTTGATGATGACAACGGAGTCCATTCCGGATCGGCGTACGTATTCGTTCGTACAGGCACTACATGGACTCAACAAGCAAAACTCCTCCCCTCAGACGGTGTAACAGACGCACAGTTTGGAATTAATGTTGCTCTCTCTGGTGACACCGCACTCATTGGAGCAAACCGTGATGATGACAACGGAATAAGATCTGGTGCTGCATATGTGTTCACTCGCACTGGCACCACTTGGACACAACAGGCCAAACTCATCGCATCAGATGGAGCGCCAGAGGAACGGTTTGGTATTGATGTTGCTCTTGATGGTGACACCGCTCTCATCGGGTCAGAAAGCGATGACAACGGAAACTATTCCGGGTCGGTATACGTATTCACTCGCACTGGCACCACCTGGACGCAACAACAAAAGATTTGCCCATCAGATGGTGCAGAAGCCGACTGGTTTGGTTTCGCCATATCTCTTGATGGTGATACCGCACTTTTCGCAGCATCTCTGGATGATGACAACGGAACCGACTCCGGATCAGCATATGTCTATACCCGCTCGGGCACCACCTGGACACAACAACAGAAGCTTCTGGCTTTAGATGGTGCGGCAGGAGATCATTTTAGCGAACAAGCGGTCTCTCTTGATGGTGACACCGCTCTCATTGGAGCATACATGGATGACGATGGCGGAAGTCAGTCTGGATCAGCGTACATATTTACCCGCTCGGGCACCACCTGGACCCAGCAACAGAAGATCCTCGCATCAGATGGTGCGGCAGGAGATCATTTTAGTTATTGGGCTGTTTCTCTTGATGGTGATACTGCCTTCATCGGAGCATGGTCTGATGATGACATGGGAATAAATTCTGGTTCTGCGTATGTGTTCACAAAAGTTGGTCTAACATTCAGCATCACCGGAGGTCTAGGAGTATGGAT
>JBFYMQ010000102.1:0-4790 GCA_041304825.1 Thermoplasmatales archaeon | reverse complement strand
AAGTAATGACCAGCCCAGACGACAAACATCGAGACGATCAGCCAGCACATCCAGATAATACCTGAAAAAATGATGTATTTCAAATCACATCGATTAATAACCCCAATACCATAGAAATGCTTCTTTCGTTTGCCAAGTCTTCGTTCCTCTTTTATTGTGTCATAGCGTTTTGTTTCTTTCATGAATATCCACATGACAAGAACCGGTATCATGAGGAGGAACATGATCCCGTACATCCATTTCCAGCTCAGCCCTGCACGGGCGAGTAGCGGTGGGATAATCGCTTGAAGAGGAATCAAACTCATGAAATAAATGATGGAGAGGTATTTCGCGCGTTTTTCCGCTGGTGCTTCTTCGCTGATTGGTATGGTCCACATGTTCGAGACGGTCGCAAACGTAATGATTGCAAAGAATAGCATGTACAGATGGAATGAGGGGGTGGCATAGACGATTCCAAGTGACGCAAGCCCGAACAATAATATGAGGATGAGCAGGGATTTTTTTCTGCCGATGATATCGGTGAGTCCGTTGAGGAGGAAAATCAAAAATGTTGGGATGAAATACAGCGCTTTCCACCATGAATATTGTGCATCAGTCACTGAATATTCACTGAGCACGTTTGGAATCGCGGTTGTTTCGATGAATGAGAGGTATTGATCCATGAGTGCGATCATACCCATGAAGATGACAAGGTACAGGATATATCGACGGGTTTGAGGATTCTTCAAACCAGTAATCTTTTTTTCTCCACCAGAACTCATTGGCTGTTCACTCCTCGAATACTATTCCTTTTTTATCTGATAAATCAAGAGTTGGTGCTTGTGACGCGCGTTTTTTACGTGCTATTACGTCATAGGCTTCTTTACCGCCTGCATCTTCAATTATTTTTTTTCCCATTTTATTTTGATGCTGAATGCTGATATTGACACGTTCCATGGAACCAGGAGCAATCCTTTTTAAAAGATTGGCTCCTGCACCTAACCCATACGGGATTGATTCCATATTCATCGTTGTTCCAGGCAGTGCAAAGAACCAGATGCCAAGAGAACCCTCACCAAACTTAGTAATAGGGATGCCTCCTGCGGCTTGTCGTTCTGCGGTGGGACCGACATGAGCAGGGACCCATTTTCCATCGATAAATGCTTCTCCTTCTCCTTCCATCATAAAGAATCCCATTTGGTCGTACCATTTTTTTACTAAGGGATCCGACCCAACCGTAGCATCGTACCATGTTTGAATCATGTTCATCGCAAACGTCTTATATCGTGCCTTGATTCCAGCGCAACGACACAATGCGATGAACACCGAGATTAAATGAAAACAGGTTCCTGTACCCCGGCGTATAGTCTCCTCCACAGGGTCCATCTGGCAAATTTCTAAATCAAGTTTTTCTTTGACGAATTCAAAAGCAGCTTTTGCGAACTCATAGTCTGTTTTCTGAAATGCACCAAGTTCGTGGGCAAGTGCTACAACCTCTGGGGCGCATGGGTTACAATATAGTGTCGGTCTGAGGTATTTCTCGTCCGTGACGCCACATCGCATTCCTTCATTAAAAAGCGGTAATTCATAGGATCGTTTTGGTCTGATATATCGTTCTTCAGAATCCTGGATCTTCCGGAGTTTTTTCAACTCACCAGGGTTACTTAATAACACCTTACTCAAAGAAAGAGCACCGCCAATAAGTAATTTCAAATAGGTTCCATGAGGGATGTATTCCCTATCTTTCATCTCTCGAAAACTCAACATGCAAGTATCTCCCAGAAAGACAAGTAGCATATATTCTTTTCCAAATGGTTTTTTTCTAGGAGGAAGAAATTTCTGGATATGACACAGTATAAAAAAAGTGCAGGGGAAGAGACTTAAACCTCAGGTTCAAATCACTTTCTTTCTCTGGATGATAATCTCTTATCTATGCAATATAACTGAAGAGGGGAGGGAGATTCGGACTTGTATTTACTAGTAAAAATATGGGTTTTATATCTGTTGGATATATAACATAATGTCGGGGGTGGACACAGAACCCCGGGATTACAGTTCCCTCCAAAATAAGAGTAAAATGCAGGGGAAGGCATTCCGTCAAAATGTGTCTTTAATTCTAAAAAAATACTATAGATAGGGGTGTAAAAAACTATTAATATAGTGAACATCTTGTTAATATGGGGGAATATAGGATAAGAAATAATCTAATAGCAAAAAGTCTGTTAATCGGAATTATTCTGATTATAATTGAAATAAGTATTCCCTGCTTACAAGGGTTATCTGGAAGCACAATAAACTCGCCCGAGAACCAAACAAGATTACAACAAATTTATCCGAATAACGAACCCCTCTTATCTGATCGCATCAAAGAGATTGAATCGCATTATCTTCTCCTGAACTCATGGTTACTTTTTTCTGAAAATAATGAGGTTCAACGACACCTTGGACAATACACATATCATGAAGAGACACAAATCTCTTCATCGTCATCCTTTATTGAAATAACTGGAAATTATACGCCCCATGATCCAATCTGGATTAATGGAGACAATGAATTTACTTTAGATAATGGAGTGGTCGGTGGGAGCGGAACTATTGATGATCCCTATCGTATCGAAGGATGGGAGATCAACGGCTCTGAAGATAGTATTGCCATTCGTAATACCAGATCCTATTTTCTCATCACCAACTGCCTCCTAAAAGGTTCAGTAGGTTTATCGTTGGGAAACGTCACGAATGGAACCGCTCAATCGAATTTCTTTATGTACGGACTAGGCATCCAGGACTCTTTATACATTACACTAAATAACAATTCGCTTCAAGGAATAGGTCTTAGCAATGTAAAATACATAATGATAACCAACTGTTCCATAATTTCAGATAGTAGTAACAGTGGAATCTATAGTCAGGACTCTTCTTACCTCACGCTTTCTAACCTGGAAATCACAGGTCATCGAATGGGGATTGAATTCTATTACACTAGTCATATAATCCTTCGTAATTGTACCGTGTCCTCAAATAAGTACGGATTTTTCTTTTACACTTCACCCTTTTTATACCTCAGAGAAAATCGGATTTTCAACAACACGTTTAATCTCAATATTGAAGGATTGAAAAACCAGGATTTTTACCATGATATCGATTCATCAAATACCATCAATGGGAAACCTATATCCTATATCTACAATGCAAGCAATCTTGTTTTTGATGAAACATCAAACATCGGCTTCCTCGGATTCGTCAATTGCACCAACATTACTATTAAAAATATTGTTCTAACGAACTGCGGTATCGGAGTCTTGTTCGTCGCAACACAAAACTCCTCAATTATCTCCTGTGAGTTCTCAGACACACTTCATGCTATTGGACTCTTCTGCGATTCTCAAAACAATGTCATTTTCAACTGTACAAGTATCGATGCTGAAATTTATTTCTATGGTTCCCCACATAATCTCCTTCGGAATAACAGTGTGAATAATTTTTGGGTAGAGGGTAATAGCCTTTCGGATTTCTATCAAGATATCGATTCTTCGAATACGATTGGTGGAATACCTATTTACTATCTTGTTGGTAAGAAGAATCTGGTCTTCAGGGAACCAGATGTTGGTTTCTTGGCACTTATCGATTGTGAAAACATCCTTGTCTCAAATGTCGTAAATGCGAATCAAGGTCTCCTGGTTGTTCGTTCGAAAGCAATCATCCGACACTGTGATTTCAATCACCATACATACGGGATTTTCATAGCCAATCATTCTCAGACCTGGATTTGTGATTCAAAGGTCTCCAACAACTTGATTGGTATCATGTTTGATCGTTCCTCGTCAGCTACTGTTCTCCAATGTGAAATCACAGAAAACCTCGTTGGAATTCATTTCGAAAAATCTGATAGCATCATCATTCGTAACTGCGATATTGTCTCTAACGCTTTCAGTGGAATTCAAATCGCGAATTCATGGAACAATATCGTATGCCTCAATAACATCTCAGATAATGGCATGGGTATTACAATGTGGGGAAACTGCTACAACAATGAGTTTTGTGATAACCGCATATGGAATGAACAAACTGGCTTTAAAATGCGTCCCGATTACGACATTGATCCTTCCCTTGGTCCGCATGATAACAGCATCCATCATAACAGTATCTCTTCTATCGCCTATCGGGGTTTCTTATTGACACATTCAGAACGAAATAGAATCCATCACAATAGTATCTCCAACTGTGAAAATGCGATGGAATTCTGGCTTTGCGACTCAAACACAGTTCAGCGGAACAACATCTTCGATAATGTGCGTGGGATTTATGCAGTGGAAAGTACAGTCAACGTACAAAAAAACTGGTGGGGAACCAAGGATGGGCCAAGTGGCATCGGTCCAGGTTCCGGTGATAGCATCCTCACAAATGATGATTCGAATATCACGTTTGAACCCTGGTTAAGTCATCCTGCAATAATAAAGCCTTCTTCTTTCCGAAGCCTGCTTACGTGCATTCTGGCTCGTGTGATATTGCACGATAGGCAGTGGGGATTTTAACCTCATGGGCTTTGAAATCGATAAGATTTTCTCCTGTGTTAATGACCATGTTAAAGATTAGCGCTGGGAGGGAGATTCGGACTTGTATTTACTAGTAAAAAGTGATGTTTTCTTCTGTAAAAAGGTGAAAATGCAGGGGAAGGGATTTGAACCCATGATTACCAGTTAAATTCTGAGTGAGGGATAATAATTACTCCTGTAAAAACCTTCAATTCCAGATGTTTTCTAAGGTCATTCCTGGGATGTCATAGGGTGCTTGTGCGGGATGTAAATCAAATA
>JBFYMQ010000101.1:0-4819 GCA_041304825.1 Thermoplasmatales archaeon | reverse complement strand
GTGGGCCCGGAGAGATTTGAACTCTCGACCTACCGGTTATCAGCCGGTTGCTCCAACCGATCTAAGCTACGGGCCCCAGTGTTGAAAAGGGGTAATACGCTCGTTCTATAAAAACGTAATACTTACAATCATGTTCATTATACTTATATATCCACGGAGGTATCTCTCGTCTGAACGAATGAATGGATGACTTCTCACACGCTCTTTGTATCTGTCTGCTTTTATGATTCTTTGAAGAAAAAATAAGGAAAAAATGTTATGAAGCTACACAAATATCCAGAAGCCAATCGAAGAGCCCGATTCAAAAAAAGAAACCTAGGGTACCTCCCCTTGTTTGATAACCCATACCCGCGGTATGATGTTCGAAGTGTTGATATGCATCATGTCAACGGAATGATCTGCATCCCACTGCCTCATCGGACCCACATGATCGTGAAAGGCAGGAACCGCGAAAAACATAAACAGCACTGCCAAGAATGGATTCAGAAATTATTTTTACTTGATCTCGAAACTCTCTTACGGCCTTAATCAAGCAAGCGTTTTTCCCCGGATAACTTCTGCAGCTCAGCGATGTTCTGTGATGCTTCCAGACAACCAAGGTACTTTCCCTGTTCGTCTCGCAAGGCATAATATTCAATGAGGACTTTTTGTTTCTCCTGTTTTGGTCCAAGGGGCAGATCGATATAGAAACGTGCTTTGTCCCGTTTCCCTGCTTTCATCTCTTGTAATATCTGTTCAACCTTCCCCAGACTTCTCTTCGGATGGCAGTTACGGACATCCCGTCCGACGACCGCATCTGGTCGTTTGAAAATACGTGTGGAGTGTTTATTCCATGCCAGAACTTTTTCATTTTCATCAATGACTGAAAATTCAAGCGGAATTGTCTCCAAAATGGCCTGTAAGATATCTTCTGGTAATTTTCCAATCATAGGTTACTCCCCATTTGACAAACGGTGAAGAGGTATTGTTTTATATTTTTTTCCAATCCAGAATATCGTATCGACATCTTAATACGTAGCAAGACAATTTCAGGTTTCAATGGATACGGAAAAAATCATCAAGGAACTATCTTTAAACGAAAAAAAAGTACTTCTTGCACTGAAAAAACTCCAGGGAAAAGGCTCGCCAGAGGACATTTTCAAAACAGGGGTGTTTACCCAAGATGTCGAGATCGCCAATGCCGCCTCCTGGCTTCAGTCAAAAAAACTTGTCATCGTAGATAATCATATAAAAACCGTGTATTCTCTTGGGAAAGAAGGGAAACGTTTTGTTGAAAAAGGTCTCCCTGAGAGACGAGCACTCATACTGCTTGCGGAAAAGAAAGGAACCCTTTCTTTAAAAGATCTTTCAACAGTCCTTGAATCCGACGAAGTCCCAGTCGCCATTGGATGGCTGAAAACCAATGGCTGGGTGACTCTAAAAAAAGAAAAAGAAACAATCATCGAAATCACACCGAAAGGGAACCATGCACTCTCCGATGTAACTGAAGAAGAAAAACTGCTGCGTTTCCTGCATGAACACCCAGAACAAGAAATCGAAAAAAACACGATTAAACCACTTGCGTCTCGCAAGAATGTGATTAAAGAAAAAGACCTCATCACCAGTTCAATCATCCTTACTGACTCTGGAAAAAAGGTTGTCGATGCAGGCTTTGAAACCCAGGAAGAGATTTCTCAGTTAACCAGTGCGATAATAAAAAACAATGAATGGAAGCAAAAGACCATCAGACCGTACGATATTCACGCATTCGCCCCAGCGTTGTACGGAGGGAAGGCTCATCCGTTGGTCAAGTTGATTTCAGAAATCAGACAGATTTTCGTTGAAATGGGGTTTCAAGAAATACAAGGGGATTATGTTGAATCGTGTTTCTGGAACATGGATGTCCTGTTCATCCCCCAGGACCACCCCGCACGAGAAATGCAAGACACATTCTACTGCAAAGTACCCCTAAAAGCACCGATCAACGAACAACAATTATTAAAGGAGGTTGCCAAAGTCCATGAAAACGGGGGGACGACTGGATCTACTGGCTGGGGATACACGTTCTCAAAAACAGAGGGGGAACGTGCATTGTTGCGGACTCATACGACAGTCAATACGATCAGATATCTTTACCATCACCCTCAGCCGCCCTGTAAGGTCTTCTCTCTTGAACGGGTGTTTCGAAACGAAGACATCGATACGACCCATCTGCCTGAATTCTACCAGATAGAGGGGATTATCTATGAGGAGAATGCGAACTTCAGACAACTCATCGGCATCCTGAAGGAATTTTATCGGAGGATGGGTTTTGAAAAAATCAGGTTCAGGCCAGGGTATTTCCCGTACACCGAGCCAAGCATGGAAGTCGAGGTGTTCTGGAATGGGAAATGGATGGAGCTTGGAGGCAGCGGCATCTTCAGACCGGAGGTTACAGAGCCGATTGGTGTAAAAAACCCGGTTCTTGCCTGGGGACTGGGACTGGAGCGGCTTGCGATGCTTCGCTATAGTCTCACCGACATCCGCAGCTTATACATCAGTGACCTTGAGTGGTTACGAAAAACCCCACTGTTATAATGGGTTATTCTAAACATTTTACTCCTTTTTTATAGAGAAATATTATCCAAAATGTTATTAAATATGCTCCTTATTATAATTAAACAAAGATGGTAAGTGTTGTAAACAAAGATTTATATAATAATAAGGTAGATAGTTACTATCGAGGTTGAGAAGATATGCTAGCGCACAAAGCGCTCCGAGTACTATGTCTATTATTCATACTTATCAGTGTAACTCTTTTTCCGGCATTACACGTTCCTCCAGTCCGAGCGGACGATTCCACGGGTCAAACAACGCTGTACTTCACTGATGCCCTCTCATATCTGGAATCAGAAAATTACTCTGATTTAGGCTTCATAACCATGTCAGAATATCCTCCAACAAAACAAAACGACTCTGAATACCCACCAAATCTTTTCATAAAAAACGCCTCCAAAATACTCCCGATACCAAGCCTGAACGCAAATGAATGGTTCACATGGTTTACGACCTCTTGGCTGCTTTACTTCCTCCAAGACTCCCCCGAGTTCAACTTCACCGATCTCTTCCCAGGCTTCGAACTGTTTTTACCCCACCCCTTCCGAGTCGTTGAAGGATATAGCTACAACGGTAACGAATCAGTGACTATATCTGGAGACATTGTATACAATCTTTACTTTTCTTCAGATATCAAACTAAAAAAATTCAGAGATCAAGTCAAAGTCGAACTCTATTCAATAAATATGGAGTCCATGCTGCCACTTCCCAAAAAGATAGCAAACACTACTGAAGATCTGACTCCAAAGTTTTTTAGTGATATTTACAAACAACAGATTACCCTTTCCGACGTCACCTGTACCCTTACACCGGGGGACAGCTTGTTATTCAGTGTTGAAATCGTTCCAAGCAACAAGACATTATCGAACCTCATCACAAGATTCGTTGATGTAAATCGATTTCTCACACGATGGGAGAAACGAGCGAATTGGTTAGAAAATCGCAGCAACCTCAATAAATTACAAAGCTTTGGGACAACTCTCAAAGAAATCATTTCAATCGTAAAAGAAGGCCTCATCAACATCACATCAGAGGATTTCGCAACAGTCATTAACGCGATGCGATCATCCTCCTTTGTTTATGACTCAGCACAACACCCTTCATCAGTCTTTATCCCCGCAAAGATATCAATAGACGACATCCGCATCTATTATCTTGGTTCGAATCAAGAGATGATTACCTCACAACAGATTGGAACAAATTCCTCGAAAACCAAGATAGGTACAAACCCGGCAGTCTGGTCTGCCAACCAAGGGCTCGAACGAAATAAAATACTGAAAATAAATGATGTCACAGCAGAGCTGTACTTCTCAAGAGCCCTCTGCATCCTCCCAAGAAAAGTCAGTGTCACCGTGACGCTCTATGATGAGGATAACACCACTCTCGCATCTACCGAAAAACAGCTAACAAAGAACGAACTAGAAGGGTTCCTCCGTAAGAAAATAACCCCGGTGATCTTTAACTTTTCCGGAGTTGATAGAGAAATCACCTATGGCCATAAACTTTCAATAGGCATTTCCTTAAGCAATGGGACAAAATCGGTCATTACACCCTTGTATCTCCAATCAGGTTCCATCGAGTATCCTTCGCTCCTTCGAGTCAAATTCGAAGAAACACAAAACATCCAGATCCAGGACCTCATCACCACACCATCAGACGGAACAATAATACCTGGTGGAAGCATTCAATATCTCTTTAATGTCACCAGCACAAAATCAGATACATTACACATAAATACCATCGAGAGAGAAAAAACCGGAGCATGGTCCATCTCAACCCCTGTGTCAGTGACAGTCTCTGCAGGGAGCTGGGCCCTCATACCCGTCTATGCAAATTCAACAAATGTTTTAAAAGAAGCATATGGAAGCATCATCGATCTCATCGTTGTCATCACCGGAAACACCGGTATAGCTCGACAAACAGTCGTCGGTGAAATATCAGAAGACGCCATTGGATACGATGTAGAAATACTCGGATACTCAAATAGCATCAATATCAGCAAAGGAGAAAACCGCTTCTTCTACTTCGTTGTGAAAAATAATAACACGGGAGCGACTGACGATGTCGACAGCTATACGATTACCGCTTCTTCAAAAAACAATTGGAAGCTTATCCCGCAAGAAACCATTCGAAACCTCGGGATAGGCGATACCACCGATGCCGATGACGCCAGGGTCCTCATCGAAGTCCCGAAGAACACAACAGAAAAAACCGATACCATCACAATTACAGTCACATCAGACAG
>JBFYMQ010000100.1:0-6949 GCA_041304825.1 Thermoplasmatales archaeon | reverse complement strand
TGCTTTTGCTGCGTTGGATGCACCGCATTTCATGCAGATTTTCTTGTTTAATAATCGGCTTTCAGCTTCAGGGAATCGCGTCATCGGTTATCGCCTAGGGTATCGAGAATAAACATATCATATTTAAATATGATGCCCTGCTCTTGGTCTAATATTGAATACAAACCATTTCTATGGGTAGGATGACCAATGAAACGTCGGATACGCCCCTTTCATAGTCTTTTTTTTGCCTTTTTTTTACTTTATATGATCTGGGTTCTTCTCCTGTTTCTCGCACCACTCGTTTTACCCGCTGGTTCTATAACTGATTTTTCTGGTGTTGTGGGGTCTGTAGATAATGATGCTGCTATCAAAGATTTATCTTTTCCCTGGAATGTTGTCTATTCTATCGGTGACCGACTTTGTCATCAGAAAGCTGAGCGTTCTTTGTTTGTCAATGGCAATCAGATGCCGTTTTGTACTCGATGCACCGCCATTTGGTTTGGGCTAGCTGTCGGGCTTGGGCTTATGGTTTTCTATACTATTGAGTTAAATGAGAAATTTTTCGTAGCGATTATTCTTTCTATTATACCGTTGGGAGTTGACGGGGTAGGGCAGCTTTTTGGGTTCTGGGAAAGTTCAAATGTTGTTCGGTTTCTGACCGGTTTTCCTGCGGGGATGATTTGTGGTGTTGCTCTTGGAATCATCTATGATGAGATTCGTTCATTACATATTTTCAAAAAAACTGAGACAACATAGGCGTGTTCAAAAACAGATGTATGAACAGATAAATCTCTTTTCTCTTTTGTTGAAAATGAGTTGATTTCCTCATGCTGCAGAATGTATGTTTATTGGAAATCGTTTCTTGAGATTGCTACAATGATGAGGCCTATGAGGGAAATAATGCTTCCGAGTAGCATTGGACCGATGGTGAAGAGTCCAAGGATGCCCCCGATGACAGCAAGCCCCCATGATTTTCGTCTCATGGCGACGATACCACCTACCAGGGTAAAGATTGATAGCACCGCTCCGATAATACCACAGGTTGTCAGAAACGATTGGAGTTGTTCTGCGGTGATGGGGGATTCTGCTGGAAGCACGTTTTGGATCATTGATATGTCAAGTGCTAATGCTGAAGCCCACGTGAGTAATCCTAAGAGGCCTGCGATGATTAAAAAGATACCCGCGATGAGTGGTTTGGAACTGGGTTGTTTTGGTTGTTGGGGTTGATCTGGGTAATAATCATTTATGGAACTTTCAGTTGGTATTGATGTCACCATCTCTTTCACCTGTTTTTTATGTCGTAATAGTTATTTGCTTTTTATTTCTATTTCTTTTTGTGTTCTTTTTCGCCGTTGACCTTCTTCTAATATCCGAGGCATGATTCTTTTTGTGGTATACCAGAATAAAATGATGCCGTAGATAACGAGTAGGATTTGTAGATAGCTTATTTGAAAGAGATTTGTAACTAGAATGACTCCTGTTATGACGAGGTGGAGGAGTATTGCGATGGTGAGATATTTCGTTAGTTTGTTTGTGTATACTCCATATCCGATGAGTATCCCGGTCGCACCGTGGAAGAGGATAATTCCAAGGGAGCCAATGATTGCTGCGATAAATGCCAGGTTTGGTTCATCAAATTGAATGATGGCCGCAGGGGTGAACACTGACCCAAACCCAAGCCCTAGTGAAAAACCATAGATTGTTGTTTCTTGTTTCTCATGGAATCGTCCTAAGTTCAGTATAATGGTTTTGAAAAGTTGTTCAAGAACTGGAAAAAGGATGATATAAATAAGACCAACCGCTTGTGTAAAATATTCAATTGCTACTGAGATTGTTCCAATGATGATTCCAACGATGAATGTTAAGAAAATGATTTTATCTTTAAATTTCCCTTCAAATCCTTTTAACCCGATATATAAGAAGATCAAGGCGGGGATAATACCTATGAAGAGGCTTGTTTGGAGGATGAAACTGTTCATGGTCTTCTGCGGGCTTATGCTGAAGTAATATATTAATCATTGCCACTATCGTTCATCAAAAATATATGATAAGAATTACAACGCCGAGGAGGAGATTTGAACTCCTGCGGAGCCGAAGCCCCACGAGCTTTCCAGGCTCGCGCCGTACCGGTCTGAGCCACCTCGGCAAAAACAACGACCGCAATACCATTCCTATTTATGTTTTTTTCCAGATGGATAGATACGTCCCTTTATTCATCAACACCCGCTCAAGGGAAGCACAGATACCAGTGTCCCTTTCAATGACTTGTACCGATGGGATCTCCATCTTCACTAACGCCACACCTTCACCTTTTAAAGATAACACAGCAGCTATCTCACCAGCAGTCATCTCATCAATCTCAACGACCCCTGGAATCGCAAGATTCGCCCCATGGCACAGTGCATCAATCGCAGAATCACGCACGATGATTTTCGGAACAACCTCCAGCAGTCGCTCCATGGAAAGAACCGTCCTACGCAACGCCACATCGTCACCATCTTCCTTCCAGAACAGATACGCATCCTTCACGTCTTGCAAGCTGACCGCGGAATCCTCAGTAATGTTTCCCACACGCGTCCGCCTCAGTTCAATAAGTTGGGCACCACACCCTAACTTCTTCCCAATATCAACGCACAAGGTCCGGATATACGTCCCCGCCTCGCATCCGACGCGGAATAACACCTCAGTTCCTTGTATCTCAAGGATCTCCAGATAGTACACCTCTCGCGTCCGCCGTACCCTTTTTACTGCAGAACGCAGCGGAGGCATCTGAGAAATTTTACCCACAAAACTCTCACAAGCCTCCCGTATCTTCTTTTCATCCACCTGCTTATGAAGTTTCATCAACGCGACATATTCTTTCCCTGCCACAAGAAGCACCTGCAATGCACGGGCAGCATCGCCGAGTGCGACTGGAAGCACACCAGTAACCGCAGGATCCAAAGTCCCCCCATGTCCTGCTTTTTCAATCTCTAACATTTCTTTTACCCAGGCAACCACTTGATGAGACGTCGGACCAGCAGGTTTATCCAGATTAATAAAACCATTATTCAAGAGTTCTCGGACAGTACGAGCTGCAGGGTTTTTTCCATAATGGGTGTTTGTCGTTACAGAGGTTTTGATCAATCGTTTCCTTGGTTTTAACGATGGTAACGAAATATTTTTCTCAGACATTGTAACTCACCGAATAACAGAAGGATATAAAAACTCGTTTATTACCTCAGATAGCGTACGATAATCTCCATGATCTGCTCAGGGGTTTTATCACCTGCATCGATAATCACATCATAAATCGAGGTATCTGAAACATCGATACCATAATATTTTTTATAACGGGTCGCCTCGCTTTTCTCCCGTTTCAATATCTCTTTTTTTCTCTTTTCAATCTCACCTTGCTCTCTTTTCACGATACGGCTCGCGCGTATTTGAATATCTGCCTGTAAGAGGACCTTCGCTGCAGGGACATGGTTCTGATACGCAAGCCACCCGGACAGACGCCCCTCGAGGATGACGTCACCCTCCTTTAAAATACCGAGTTGATATCGATCGAGCTCCTCATCGATATTCCGATGAGACTCGCAATACTTCCCAAATTCCTCAAGAGACATGTGATGTTTCTGTGCGAGTTGTCGGAAAATCTCCCCTGAATAAACGTATCGCAATCCGAGGTGTTGTTCTAAAAGTTTCGCGACAGTTGTTTTCCCTGTTCCTGGAAGACCACTGATCGTGATCGTCGTCATGGTTCCCCTATTTCACTGACGGTCGGATGTTTTTCCGTATATTCTGCCACCAGTTCGACCAGCTTATCCATTTTAAGCCTTGTCGAATGAGCGAACCTGCCAGATATGAGAAGATCATGTAGAGGAAAAACCAGTTTGACATCAGAAGACTATCTCGTCCAAACAAAGACACACCATTCCCCCAGGGTACTGTGAAATAAAAATAATATACGTTTCCTAGAAAATATGTAAGCCAGATAAAAATAGGGGCAATGAAGATAAATAAAAAGAACATCGATTTCATCATTCCGCCTGATGACTGTGTTGTCATGCGCATGATCTGCGGCTGCATCTTCATGAGTTTCTGCAAGCGATTAGAGTTTCCTTCTTTCCTTGCTTTGGTTATTTCTTTGTTAAACGCCTTGCTTGCTTCCTGTGCCTGACCCATCGCCTTCCAATTGGTGAACAAATGGGTAAAGAATGATGAAAGGAACACGACAATGATCCCA
This sequence comes from Thermoplasmatales archaeon, assembly GCA_041304825.1. Taxonomy (GTDB): domain Archaea; phylum Thermoplasmatota; class E2; order DHVEG-1; family DHVEG-1; genus SM1-50. The sequence continues at coordinate 2,739 of JBFYMQ010000100.1, read as the reverse complement.
GCAAGCACGATGGTAAGCAACGGATTTGCTCCACTGAAGCCTATCACCGGGGCGAACACGGAATTCAGAGAAAGTGCAACGAGGTTCCGGATATTTGCATCACCAAAGATCAGAATCATGACAAAGAGCAGAAGCATAAGAAGAAGCATTTGCCCTGCTTGTGCGAAATCATCAAGTTTTCTCATCGTATCACAGGCTCAGCTTCTTTTACTGCCGCGTCAAGTGCGTTATCATGGTTAAAGACGATTTTAACAGTCGCCCCTGTCAGTGTTGCATAGGACATGGCTGCTGCTCGGTTCATCATTTGATGCTCCGCGATTTTTTCAACAGAATCCGGGTCCCGGTTCCGTGTGGTATCCTTCGCCCGTCTGTTATAGATTTCCTGCGGATCTGCTTCTACGATTACTATGGCGGTTGGATTTAATTTCCGTAATACCCATTCAGGGAGCCCAGGCATATAGCCTTTTGGTGTCTTGACGGTGCAATGGGTATCGACAATGACGTTTTTCATTTTACCGACTTTCTCAGCGGTTTTTATCTGAAGCTGTTTCTGCTGGTCAAGGCTGAGTTTTCTCATCTCGTCGCGATCTTTTACTAATTTGAGGTCTATGGCGATATCACTCATGACCGACCCGAAGGTAACAAAGGTAATATCGAGTCCTTCTGCTGCTTTCTGCATCACTGTGGTTTTCCCCACCCCGGGTATCCCGGTTACGACAATAACTCCCATTGTCTCCCTCACTATTCTGCTCCGAAGAATCCTCTGAGTATCGGATGCATCTCCATCGCTTGTTCTTTAGCGATTTGTTCATACAATTGAATCATGATACCAACGGTAAGAAGAACTCCTGTACCACTTGCGTTCCCAACTGTACCAATAGCGTCTGCACCTGCAGCGAGAGCACCGACTGCGGCTCCACCAATCACGGTCACGACCGGGATATATCGTTCTAGTACTCGGCCTAACACACGGGGATCTCGTCTAAACCCAGGCATGACCATCCCTGATTGTTGGATTTGTTTTGCCACATCAGTAGGTCCCATATTGGTCGTCTCAATCCAGAATTTCGCAAATAAGATTGATCCAAAGATCATAATCGTCAAGTAAATGAGGGTTTTGGCAGCAAATTGCCATGGCGCATGACCACCGTACCCACCACTAAGAATAGGAATTAACCAGCTGTTCACACCATTGAGGTTTGAGAGGTACCACGCTCCTCCTGCAGTCGGCATGGTTGAGCCACCCGTAGTATCATACGCTCCAATCCACCATTGACCCCCAATTCCAGGCAGACCTTTTAGTCCAGGATGTGTATAAAACAATAATGCGAACATATTGATATTTGCTAACAGAGCAGACATCAGAATGACCGGGATGTTCGAAGCGTAGATAAGCCTTATAGGATAGCGTCCTCGGGCACCACGTACCTTCGCATGAGCAAGAGGTAGTTCTATTCGTGATGATTCAGTGAAAGCGACAATAAGGAAGACTATGATAGTTCCAAGTACAGGTACAATGGCGTTCTGGAATCCACCATGACCGATGAATAGGATTTGGAACCCGCCGTCTACCATCTCCCCAAGATTCATCTGTGATGCCAGATAGTACGTGCCAGGGATAGTACCAGCAGGTGGGTTTGAGATACTGATTGGTTGTGATGACGAAGTGGGTAACCAATTGAATAATCCTGTGAAAATGGATTGTGAGACACCGGCAGCAATGAACAAGGAGATACCAGACCCAATCCCCCACTTGGAGATCAGCTCATCCATGAGAAACACAAGGTATGCTCCCATGAATAACTGTAAGATAATAATCAGATCAGCCACGCCTCTGCCACCCACCATCCCAATTAATCCTTCACTGGGACTAAGATATCCATAGACTTGAGGAATGGCTTCAATGAAAATCATAGCGATAACCAGGACTTTTTGGGTTCCTTGATAAATCGCTTTATCCTCTTTTTTTGTCAAATCGAGTTTAACGATCTTTGCGCCAACGAAGAGTTGAAGAATAATCGAAGCAGTGACGATAGGTCCAATACCAAGATGCATAAGTGACCCAGAGGCACCAGCCATAATCGCTCGATAGCTGGCAAACATGTCCAGGACTGTTCCGCTGACCCCATAGATCATGATGTTTGTGAGAATAAAATAGAGTATCAGACAAAGAACGGTCCAAAAGATCTTTGATCGGAAATTCACATGGACCTCGGGCTTCCGTACTGCTGGCCAGCGCTCGATAATTGGTTTTAACGCATATAACCGGCTCTTCTTGTCTTCTGCCATAGTAAAAACCTTTATTCTTCTATTTTTACTTCTCCGCCCTGTTCTGCGATTTTATCGATTGCTTTCTGAGATGCGGATTTGACTTTAATTTTATATCCGTGTTCAACAAGTCCTCCACCTAGAAGTTTGTCAAATCCTTCTTTGGAGAGGTCGATTTCTTTCTTGCCATGGAACTTTTCGTCTAACTGACCGACATTGATGATCCGGTCGTCTTTGATAAGACTCTGGTCTCGTTTAAATCCGTGAACACCGAAATGATCAGGCATGTATTTCAACATGTGCATGAACTTGTGTTTATGAAGACCAGCGTTTCCTCTGCCACCTCGTAATCCTGAGCCACGGCCACCTTTTTTTCCTTTCCCATGTGTCATGGATCCCCTGAATTTCTTCGTCTTTGTTCGTGCCATATCAATCACGTTCTAATTTCTTCTTTGTACTTTTTAAGTCGAA
>JBFYMQ010000099.1:0-4954 GCA_041304825.1 Thermoplasmatales archaeon | reverse complement strand
TCTATCCTTGGGATCTATACCTGGGGTCATCGGTTTTTGGAGTTAAATAAAGAGCCTCTGGAGGAGTATCGAAAAGCTAGTTCTAGTGCTGAGGTTATTCAGATCATGAATAAATATATATAAAAAGATATTCAATAAGATATATTAGATATTCCAGTATGTTTAAGTAAACAAAAAGAAATGTCAGAAAAAAAACCAAACGAGAGGAAGATGAAATGAAACAACCACTGGAGACATTTTTCAACCCCGAAAGCATCGCAGTCGTCGGAGCTTCAAAAAACCCAACAAAAATCGGACATGCATCGCTCAAAAACATCCTTATCTCAGATTACCCCTGCAAATTATATCCTGTCAACCCAAACGAAGAAGAAATCCTCGGATTAAAATGCTACAAAACCCTCACCGACATCCCAAACCCCATCGACCTTGTCATGGTCGCAGTACCCGAACCACTAGTAGCACAAATCGTAAAAGATTGTGTGAAAAAAAAGGTCAAATGGGTCATCATCATCACCTCAGGATTCAGCGAGATAGGGAACCACGAGGCAGAAGAAAACATTAAAAAACTAGTCCAGGGAACCGGAATTAGAATCCTTGGGCCAAATACCATGGGATACAAAAATGCATCAGACAACCTTGATGTCTCCTTTGTTTTTGGCATGCCACGAAAAGGAAACCTCGCCCTCATCAGCCAGAGCGGGGCACTAGGCATGGGAATGATTTTTTTAGCAAACAACGAGTTTGTTGGACTGTCAAAAATCATCGGCGTGGGAAACAAACTTGACATTGATGATGACGACCTTGTCGATTACTTCAGCCAGGACCCCGAGACAAAAGTCATCGGTTTGTACATCGAAGGCATACGACACGGACGAGACTTCATGAACAGCATCAAAGCCTGCAACAAACCAATATTGGTCGTCAAAGCCGGAAGAAGCACCGCTGGTGCCCGAGCGACAGCATCCCATACTGGTTCCATGGCGGGAAGCGACCAGTTATACAGTGCAGCAATCAAACAAGCAGGTGGAATCCGCTGCAGAGACCTCGTCGAACTTTTCGACATGGCACGAGCATTGGCAGGACAACCAGCAGCCAAAGGAAATCGCATCGGTATTATCACCAACGGCGGTGGACTAGGGATACTGCTGACTGATGCCTGCGAAGCAAACGGCCTCATTGTCCCAAAACTCTCCCAGACAACCTTCAATAAAATCGAAAAAATCGTCCCAGGACTTGTCAAACCTAACAACCCTGTCGACCTTGTCGCAGACGCAGGGTTCTATCGCTACTGGGCATCCACCCGAGCACTGCTCGAAGATGAGAATATCGATGGGATCATCGTTGCATCGGTCCATGCGGGATACGCGCGACCTCGAGAATACGCAGGCGCTATATTAAAGATGATCCATCAACAGAAACTTCATCATGAATACGAAAAACCGATCCTGGGTTGTTGGGTAGGCGGCAAAGAATTCGAAGACTTAGTTCTTGACCTCAAAGCAGTCGGAGTACCCATTTATCCCTCATCATGGAGAGCTGCTCGCGCCATGCTTGCATTATCCTTGGAAGGAGAGCGGCTCAGGAGAGAACAAAAACTCTAGTCAACCCAGTCGACATCAAGGATCTTTTTCCAATCCGTCTTTTTATTTTTCCATTTCTCAATTGTCTCTTTTGAAAGACAGTTTTGACATAATCCGACCATCGTAAAAAAACAAGAGCTGCACACCGAGTCTCCACATTTTAAACAGATGAATTTTGCTAGATGCACTCGACAGATGTCACATTTTCCTTTGGGCTTTTTATTTTTAACTTGGATTTGGAGTGTTTTTGAAATGTCTGCTTGTTCCTCTACAGAAATCCATTGTTTCAAATCCTCATTCATGGTAATTATCATATGTTTATTCGATGGTTTTTTTCGTAAGGTTTTCTGCGTATGCATACTCCCGCCAGAACAAAGAATATGAAGAGATTCTCATCATACTCTTAAATTTTTTGCCTGTTTCTTCTTTATTTTCCTAAAAAGAACATTTGCGGTGATATGAATAAACGGGGTAACAACCAGAAGAACCAGCACATGCCACATAGTCATGTGAACGAAAAACCATTGGATGTTGGTGAATTGTAAAGCAGATAGGAGCTGGCTCATCAGGAAACTGAAGACCAGCGCCCCAACTATGAAATCAAGCTGGTCAAAGGGAATCCAATCCTTTCCACGGTCCTTGCCGATGCGTCGTTTGAAGAAACTCTCAATGACATCACCAAGCAATGCCCCAAAACAGAGGGAGAAAAGGATCGGAATCATCAGAGGGAATCCTTCGAAGTTTGTAAGTCCAAGAAAGCTATATTCACTTGTAGAAAGATACGAAGCAGCAACCGTTAGGCCAAAGCCCGCAGTCATCCCAAGAAATGTCCCTGCAAAGAGTCCCTTCCAGGTTTTCCCATCACCCAGGATCCGACGTCCATCCTTCCATTTTTTCCCAAAATCAATAGGGATTCCCCCGCCGACAATGACCGCACTTGCATTGGCAACATAGATTGGAATCACAATCCAGAATGCTTGAACAAGGATAAGATAATCCATTGAAGCTAGAATAGTACAACGGCTTAAAAACCATTGTGAAAAAAAATTAAGCGCTCTCAGGTCCCGGTTGTGTTCGTGTGATTTTTAACCCGGTGTATTGGAATTTGTTCGATCGTTTTACTAATGCTTTCAGAGCGGTGTTCGAAATACCGAACTTCTCTGAGACCTTGTTTGCGAAGGTGCCGGAATCACCGATGAAATCAAAGATGTCTTCTTCGAGTTTTTTGAATTGGAAATCATTCAAGGATGAGACGTTGAAAATTTCACTGATTTCATTGACTGGACATGAGATGTTGATGTTAAAAAGAGAGTAAAATGAGCGGTACATTTTCTGTGGTTTTCCATCAATGCCTTCTTCAGGAGTCGTCCATTTGGTCTCAGCCAGTTTCATTTTATCAAAGAATTCAAGGGCGGCTTGACCGTCCTCACCGAACTTGTCAAGGATCAGGCTGCTTGGGATCCAGTCTTTTGATATCTCCATAAAAACTTCTTTTTTTGTTGGAGAATCAAATGCTCTGATAATAGAGACTAAATCAGTTGAATCATTGATGACTTTTGTCCGTATCATTCGACTAGTACCTATTTAAATATGTTACCCCACCAACAGCTTCTCTCATATTTATACTTTTTGTATTTTAATAAAAATATTAAAAAAAATACATTAAAATAATCTTTTCGAGCATTATGATAATCATTTTTTTTCATTGGTATGTCGATTATTTCAGGAGAAAAGATAAAAAAATTAATAAGAATACAAGTGGACTCGTCGGGATTTGAACCCGAGGCCTCCCCCATGCCAAGGGGGCGATCTTCCGCTGATCTACGAGCCCAGAGGACACCCTAGAACCACCACGAGCAAATAAAATTTTTGGATAAAAAACTATATGTAAACAAACCACTTTTCATCCCTTCATCATGAAACAAAAACAACTGGAAATCATCCTTCAAAAAATCCCAAAGCCAAGCAACCCTGTTCCTCACCTGGAACAATACATGACCCCGGCAACAATCGCAGCAGACGTCATATTCACAGCCTACAACTGGGGAGACATCCAAGACAAAATCGTCGTTGATTTAGGATGCGGCACAGGTGTCTTTGCGATAGGAGCATTTCTCATGGGAGCACAAAAAGCGGTTGGATACGACATCGACCCGAACGTCATCTCAATCGCAAAAGACCATACAATAAAAAACAAGTATCCTATCGAGTTTTATACCCAAGATGTCTCCTCAATACAGACATCCTGCGATACCGTCCTGATGAACCCACCGTTTGGTGCACAAAAAGCCAACCTCAAGGCAGACAGAAGATTCATAGAAAAAGGATTTGATATCGCCTCAGTCCTCTATTCTTTTCATCTAAAAAAAACCATCCCCTTTTTGGAAAAAATGATTACTGCTTTACACGGAGAAATCACCCTTCAAAAAGACTATGAATTCCCCATAAAATGGATATTTGATTTTCATTACAAACAAGTCGTATCTTATAAAGTCACTCTCCTAAGAATCACCACCCACCCGTAATACTGAGATGATTCTTTACGACGACCAAAATTATAATAAAAGAAGAGCGAGTTCCCATCGTAGAAAGAAAATAGTGTGAAAGTGCATGTCCCAAGGTAGAAACAAGGATCAGAGAATCGGTGTATTCGTCGATGTTCAGAACATGTATTATTCAGCAAAAAATCTCCATAACAAAAAAGTTAATTTTAAGACACTATTAAAGGAAGCGATTGCAGAACGCCAACTTGTTCGAGCCATTGCTTATGTAATCAAAGCAGATGTCAAAGATGAACAAACGTTTTATAGTGTACTTGAGGAAATCGGATTTGAAGTCCGATCAAAGGACCTTCAAGTCTTTTATGGGGGCGCAAAGAAAGGCGACTGGGATGTCGGGATTGCCATGGACGTCATGCGTCTCGCACCAAAGCTTGACACCATCATTCTTATAAGTGGCGATGGTGATTTCTCAGACCTCCTGGACCATGCAAAAAGCCTTGGATGCAGAACCGAGGTCATGGCGTTTGGAAGAACCACGTCACATAAACTGATTGAAGTTGCGGATTTGTTTATTGATCTAGATAAAAATAACAAATACTTACTTCCACAGAAAAACAAAAACTAGAACATTTTAAAAACTCTTCGACTATTGCCCCCTAACAAAAAACATCATACGAACCGAAGTAGGATGGCGGGCAATGGAAGAAAGACAAACGACAATGAAAAAAAGCGGGAAAAACAGTAGTTCACCAGCCCGGTCTTTCATTCAGAACGCATCCGAAAAGATAATAATACAGTACTTTATGTGCTTTCGACTTAAAAAGTACAAAGAAGAAATTAGAACGTGATTGATATGGCACGAACAAAGACGAA
>JBFYMQ010000098.1:0-7048 GCA_041304825.1 Thermoplasmatales archaeon | reverse complement strand
GGATCATTCTATGGATCGCCCCTTATTGATAATAATAGCATAATCTATTTTGGAACCACTGGTGGCGACCATTCCTTGTATGCATTTTATCCCAATGGAACAAGAAAATGGAGGTATATCTCAGATGGAGCGGTTTGGGCAACACCAGCGATAGCCGAGGATGGCACAATCATCTTTCCAACCTGGGGAAATTACGGCACAGTTCATGCGGTATATCCAAATGGTACAGTAAAATGGACGTACCGAGATGGTTATGCAGCTAATTCCCTATCTTCACCAGCAATCGGAAACGATGGGACCATTTATTTTGGAAGCGACCGCTCTCCAGATTATAATATCTATGCATTACATGCTTCCGGTACGCTACGGTGGAAATACAGCACAGGTTTTATCACTAATGGCGCCCCTGCGATTGGCTCAGATGGCACAATCTATATCGGTTCCGGCGACCACCACCTGTACGCAATGAATCCTAACGGGACGCTCCGCTGGCGATTCGATACAGGTTCAGATATCAAAGGAGCAGCGACCATAACCCCGGATGGTACTATTTACATCCCTGCTTTTAATGATTATTTCTATGCCTTAGCTCCGAATGGCACGCTTCTCTGGCAAGGCTATACAGGAGATAGTGTGGCGGCAGCGGGACTCGCCCTTGCCGCAGATGGCACGATTTATGTCGGCACAGAAAAGCTGCGGGCATACAACCCGAACGGTACACTCAAATGGACAGTAGAACTCCCTGGAGATGTGTATGGGACGGTTCCAGCAATCTCCGCAGATGGAACAATCTATGTGAGCGCAGGAAAGTGTCTTGTGGCTATCAACCCTGATGGGACTGAACACTGGAGCAAGGAAATCGCTAATGAGCAGATTCGTTCATCTCCCTGTATTGGTCCTGATGACCGTGTGTATGTAGGGTCTAATGAGCATCCGACTAATTATTGGTATTTCCATGCTTTCGGTCTTGGTCCGCTCCAGGCTGAAGCACAAGGACCCTATACCAATATGGTTCTTTATCCAGTCCAGTTCGCTGGTATCGCATTCGGCGGCACACTCCCCTATAGTTATCAGTGGGATTTCGGTGATGGTAACACCAGCACTGAGATCAACCCGATTCATTCGTATTCTGTGCCAGGCAACTACACGGCAACATTCACCGTCACTGATAACGAAGGAAACTTCAGTACCGATACCGCTCCAGTCACGATTACCCCGCCAAAACCAACAGTCGCCATCTTGAAACCAGTGAATGGTATCTACATTGGAGACTCAAGAATCCTTCCGTTTTTCAAACCGTTCATTATCGGTCAAATCACCATCCAGGTGGATGCGACTCAGGAGCCGTATGGCATTGATCGTGTTGAATTTTATATCGATGGTGAGATAAGAGCGACTGTCACTGAAATCCCTTATCAATGGACCTGGAGCACAAAAGCCTTCTTTAAGCATACCATCAAGGTGTGGGCATATGATACCTCTGGTAAATGTTCTATGGCATCTATTGATGTATCAAAATTTTTCTAGTTAATTTAAAAAATTTGATTTTCAGTTATTTTCAAAATCCAATCCGCACCTGACCAATATTTGCTCCTATGTGAATTTTTTAAAAAAAGGAAAGAAGAAAGAAGGAATCCGTGGGAAAATATCGCGGAGCTTCTCGTTGATTTTTCCATTAAAATTCAGAGATTAAGACAAAACTGCGACACTCATGCCTTATTTTATTTATAAAGCCCATACCTGTTCCTCTGAAAGATCTCGAAAAATGCTTGATTTCTCTGTAAAAGAAAATAATTAAGGAATCGTTTGAAATGTTTCTCCCATTGATGTGGTCCCTTAAAAATATGCAGGAAGATCACACAATACCCATTTTCTAGGAAGACACGTTTTCTGTAATCATAGTTGAAATCCTTCGAACCGCACACTTCAAGGTAAACGCCAAACTGGGTGAGGTAGAAATCTGGTGTCCAGACCCGAGGTCGTCCATCATCGTCCCAGATGAACACGGGTTGTTCGTACACCCATTCGATATTCATTTTCCGTAGATACTCAGCAACTTTCTTCTCAGGATACGTCATTCTTGACCATGAATCGTTCATGATCAAATCTCCAAAAAGTGAAAAAAAGAAAGAAAAATTAAGAAAGCTTTTAGTGAGAAATAGGTTTGATCGCCGAAGACCAAAATGGGGTGAAAATCGTTTTTTCTTGGTCTGTTTCTCTCCTGTTGACTCTGGTGGGTTCGGCCTGGCCCACTTTCTTCTCCTCAACGAATAACACCTGAGGTTATCGAGGAATTTTTAAATATTGTAGAATTAAGTGGAGTAACATCAAAGCATAAAAAAGAGGTGGAGAGAGCACTAAATAATTATGCAAAGTATATACTTTTCACAATCGATAAACAAAAGAGTCTGTCATATTTTAAAAGTCTCCTGGAAAAATATTCCATTAAGTACTATAAGAAGCAAATGCACTCAATTAGGAAATTCCTCATTCATTTAGGTGTTGATTGGGCACAGGACATTGAATTACCCTCTGACCCTATTTATTATCCTAAACGAATCAATCAACAAATGATACAGCAGACGTTATCTTATTTTGAGGGGCATCAATATTTCAAACAGATTAGAGCAATCATTCTTCTTGGAGCATCATCTGGGATGAGAGCTGAGGAGATGTATCAGTTGAATCCTGAGGACATTGATGTCGAAAATAGGATGGTTCATATCAATCATAATCCAACGAATGGCCAAACAACCAAAACCTTTCAAAGCAGGATATCATTTTTTACAAAAGAAGCAGAAGAGGCATACAATGATTACCTATCTTTTTTTCATAATGGATGTGGATTAGACAGGTTATTTTCTCAAACTCATATGATACATCTTTTCAGGAATGCACCAATCAAGGTGAAGGATTTACGTAAGTTTTTCTCTCAAAATTGGGATAGGTTAGCTGGACCTACTGGCGTTAAACGATTACTCATGGGGCATTCCTTGAAATCCGATATTGACCTCCAACATTATAATAGCCAGTCCGAAGAGGACCTGAAGAAGATATACGATAGGGTGATGAACGATACTCCTATAATATGAGCGTGTTAACCCTTCTTCAGTAAAAAATCCAATCGGAACCACAGCGTAAACTTACGAACAACATTGACCTAATACTAGACTCCATCCGTGACAATTTACACGTTATCGTCCATTTTCAATGGGTTCCTTTGGATTTATTGAGGATAACGAATAGTACGAATTTAATACGCTGTTTTTCAATATTTGCTGTGGAAAATAGGAGTCAAATTATTATATAGTATTGGTGCTACATAACCATGAACGGGAACAAATCAAGTTCGAAAATCGATTTTATAGAAGAACTAAAGCAAGACATCATAAAAGCACATCCAGACATAAACGAGCTGTGGGCAGAAATCTGCGCATTAATACCTCTTGCTACCGTAATACCAGAAGCATTAATCCATGACAAAGAAGGACCATTGCATCTGAACATATATGCCCTGGGTGTCGGACCTGCGGGGATTAAAAAATCACTTCCACTGTTTCAATGGACATTTCAATTGATTCTAAGGACTGGGAAACTGGTTGGGAAGGATTTTCTTCTACCGAACCGAAGTAGCGTCCCCGGGTTCATTGATTTTGTTTCTAAGCAGGATGAACATGGTAATTATATTAGGAACCAAGGAGCAATTCTTCGTGATGAATTTACCGGCTGGTTCCGGGAAATGAGAGATGCTCATTGGCAGAACGATGCACTAGAGTTTATTTCTGAGATGTATGACGGCACTGCGCAGAAACGAATGACATTGAGCCATGGCTTAAAAAATCCTCCAATGATGTATGTGAATATTCTATCAGCAACGACATTCGATTTTACAAACGTGATGGATGACAGATTTTATAAACAAGGGACTGGGAATCGAATCCTCTATGTCTTTTTCGACCCGGAAAAATATATTGTGTCAAAAATAGACCCTGTTGATTACTTCAGAGAGGAAAATCGGGGTGACTACGAAAGCCTGATGGAGAAATATTCAAAAACTCTCGAAAAGACGTATAGACGAAACATTCGGTCGATTGGGATGGACCCTGATGCTGCAGCACTGTGGGCTGAGTTTAAACATAAATGTGATTTGGAATGGCATACCAAGCTACGTGCGGAACCAAATGGATGGAGTTTTCATCCCATACGAAGGTATCCTGAGTACGCACTCAAATTATCAGGGATATATTCGGTGAGTGAATTTATCGAATCACAGGTCCCTGAAATTGTCGTTACTGAGAAAGCCATGCGACGAGCAATATCACTAGTCGAAAAGTGCGGGGAATCATTCAGAAACATCGTTAAAATGAAGACGACATACAAACCCCAGAAGAAGGTCGAATCTATTTTTGAACAGGCAAAAACCGAGCTTATGAAATTAGCGTCAGCACCTGATGGGATGATGAATCTCCGAGATTGGTATGCATCGATGGACACCACTAAGAACCGGAATGAGAAGCTTGAGTTGAAGGAGTTTAGTAAATTAAAAGGTTGGGTACAAGAATTCGAATACAGTGAATTGAGTTCAGAACAGCGTGAAAAATACGGGATTACGAATGCTCAAGCAAAAGCTGTCCGATATCTTAAGGGGTTGCAATGATTCGTCGTATTTGCGATATAGCATTGGATACTACTGATATTCCAGAGAAAAAATTACGAGATTTCGTAGTATCTTCTACCCCTATTATAGATACTACAAATATTAAACTGAGGTATCGGGAAAGGGGGTACAGATACGACAATATTATGATTCTCCTATTGGAGAATTATGTAGTATTACTATTCGATACTATGAGACTATGAAAATGAAAAAGAAATACGAAATCCCGTCTGTTATTCTCGGTATCATCCGCCACAGGATTCGCTTGGTAGTGGGTCGAGGCGATTATAATTAAAATAAATAAATTTTTTTTCATTTAGAGTGAGATAGTATCGTAATATATATTGAAACAAATTTTTTTTTTAATATCATCCATAAATACTATCTTTTTTACTGTGTTAAATAAACCCAAACAGTTGTCAAAGAACCGTTCCAGGGGTTCAAATCCCTTCCCCTGCACTTTTTCCTTCTTTTCTCAGGAGAAACTTGCCATATGACGAAAAAATGTTTTGAACCCGTAAATGCCGGTACATTAGAAGGAAGATTTTAAATACAGAACGGTTCTTTATTTTCAGATAAGGGTAGGAAACCGATGAAGAAACACATCATCCCGCTAATGGTTCTATTCCTGTTATTGTCGACTTCTTTCGTGGGAGTTTCGAATCAGAACGACCGAGAAAAACCACAATCTATGGATGATACACCTGGGATTCAATGGGTGAAACACTTTGGGGAACCGGACAGTACGGATGAGGCTCTGAAAGTACGACAGACCTCAGATGGAGGATATATTCTGGTGGGGAAGACACAATCATATACATCAGACGGTGAACTTGATGCTTGGTTAATAAAGACCGATAAGAACGGTGTTGAAGAATGGAATCACACCTACGGGGAGGTGGGATTTACAAATTGGACTTATGGTCTTTCAGTTCAACAAACACAGGATGGCGGGTATATTCTCGTCGGACTGAGAAACATATTCGATGAGGATGCTCATGCTTGGGTTGTGAAAACAACAGCGGATGGGACAGAAGAATGGAATAAAATGTACAATAGCTCTTTTCGAGGTGAATGCATACGGCAGACTTCGGATGGGGGGTACATCATCTCAGGTGAATCACACCTGATGGATGCCTGGTTATGTCGCATCGATAGAAATGGGAATGTGCTTTGGGAGCAGACGTTTTATGAGGCGGAAGGTTCATCTGGTTACTCTGTTCAGCAGACATTCGATGGAGGTTTTATTGTTGCTGGACGGTTGTATTATCAACAGAGTGAGACCGAATCAGCTTTCTTGATAAAAACCGATGCAGATGGCAATGAACAATGGAATAAAACCTATAGCGAGTTAGCATCATTCAGTGGGTTTTTATCTGTTCAAGTAATTCCAGATGGATTCATCATAGCAGGGTTCATTGATCAACCTGAACCCCGTGGTCAAGCGTGGCTTGTACACACGGATGAATTGGGAAATATCGTATGGAGCAAATCATATTCATTAGGGTTCGATGCAAGTCTTATCTCTTATGAGATAGCATGTACAACTGATGGTGGTTTCATTCTTACGGGAACTGCGAGTGCTCCTGTTTCTTTTGGGTGGATTCTGAAAACCGATGCCGAAGGGAATATAGAATGGTCGCTTTCTCTCGCTGAGGAATATCCTCAAGAGTTTACTTCTGTCCAAGAAACTTCTGATGGTTCGTTTATTGTCGCGGGTGAAAGCTATGAGGATGGTCGTGGCAATGCAGTGTTACTCAAAATCGGACATGTTCCTCGAGTGACTATTACCAAACCAATAAATGCACTATATCTTTTTAACTTAGAGAGACGTGGACTTCGTTTTCCATTCATCATCGGACCTATCACTATTGAAGCAGATGCGTATGATACGGAATATAGTATTGAACGAGTTGAATTCATAGTCGATGGTGTTCTCAAATATACAGATACCACCGCACCGTATAGTTGGCAGTGGACGACCCTCTCATTCTTCCCACACACGCTTATGGTGATAGCATACAATACAGTAGATAATTGTTCCAGTAGGACAATCAATGTATTCAAAATATTCTGATTCCTTTATAGTCAATAAATAACCTTATTATAGGGGGAGTATGTTATAAATCTATGAAAAGGGGGATTGAAGTGAATAGAATCATTGTTCCATTGATCGTTTTCATCTTATTGGCTTGTCTGGTACCAGTTCAAGCAACCAATCTTATGGATACAACGCCAGAGAACCAAGGGCAGTATCTGTCCTCATTGGAGTTGTTTCTCCAGCGGAAAGCATATCCTTATGAATACAAAGCAGTGCATTATCAAGAATGTTTTTCTATGAAGCAGACGAACCCTGATAAACAGGTATTATCCTCATCATCCTCAGTTACG
>JBFYMQ010000097.1:0-5148 GCA_041304825.1 Thermoplasmatales archaeon | reverse complement strand
CAGTTTCCTTTCATATATTGGTTGTTAGAACGATTCCCAAATGCGTTCCCAATTCTCCGTTTTCTCCTGGAATTCAACTAAAAGTCGCTCGTTGAACACAAAAACATTAATTTTTGACAATGGTTGTTGGGAGAAAACATTTATGGTAAAAGTATATACTTTTTAGTACTATGACAAAAATTCGCACGACTATAACAATTGATACAAATCTTCTAAAGAAAGCTAAACATCACAATATCCGAATTTCTACATTTCTCGATAGAAAACTACGGGAATGCCTATCTGATTTTAGTAATGGTACCAAGGTTTTTGATGACACTTTTTCTAAAAAAGGGGAGGGTTATGACGTCGCGCTTACAACGCGGAGATCGCCTGTTCAATTCCGGCCTGGCCCACTTACCTCTCTCGGGGAGTTTCCAGTCGAAACCAAGGTATTTTGGCTGTTTGTTGGTTTTAGCGTGTTTTCCTCTTCCACTTGTTCATGGAATTTAAGGACACGCTTCACCCAATCGTATGGCGCTTGTTTGTAGTATTGTTCCGCATATTGGACGTAGTTCATGGTCGTCTGGATCTTCTCGTGTCCGAGCCAGTTTTTGACGGGTATGACGTCGAAGGTGTCGGTGGATACTTTCTGTTCGATGAGCCGGGAGACTGCGCTCCAGTGTCTCATGTCATAGGGCTGGAAATCTTTCCAGACTTGTTTACCGTACCTGCTGAGTTTGTGGCCAAGGTGCCTTATGGTAAGTGGTCGTCCATCTGGTTGGAGATAGAATGCGTCGTTGCTGTATTGGTTTGCGACTTTGGGTCGCCAGTAATCAATCCAATTCTTGAAGCTCTTGTGTGTTTTTGAGAACAGGAGTTGTTTTCCTGGGAAGAGTGTTCGTTGTGATCGGTGTTTCTTGACTTCGGTGATCACGATGCAACCGGTGCCGTTCTCGTTGATGACCACATTTTTGGTGGTCAACTCGCAGATTTCACTGGGGACACGCCAGCCGATGAGGAAGCTGTGGCAGAAGAGATACTGGTAGAGGGTGTTTTCGTAGTCATCCTCAGAGTATGGATAGTGGAAGAACTTGTAGACCATATCGGGGAACGGGAGGATCCGTATGTGGGCTTTGGGTGTGCTCGGTGGCTTGTACGTCCATAGCGGGATCCCATAGGCTTTGAGGAACATCCTCATGGTTTTCCATTCATGGACAAGGGCATGTGGTCCCGCATGTTCGATTTGCTCTCGGTAATCCATGTGTCTGATGAAGTTTTCCAGTGATGGGTTTCTGAAATTAACTGGGCAGGAATGGTTCTCCATGTATCGTGCATATCGAAGGTGTTTTTCCACGGTTGATTTTTGGAGTCGTTGTCTGAGCACGGCATGGATACCAACCTCGATGAACGATGCATTCTGTGGGTTAAGAGTGATGGGGCATTCAAACCTATTTAGAGTATTGACATACTCTCAAAAGTATTTAATCTCTCCTGGACCAATTTAATAAAACTGAAGAGTAGATCAGGATGTATAACCGAGTTTTGAGACAACGCCGTATTCACTTTTTTTATGAAAAGATTTTTAAAGAAGTTCTTGGATATTATCATTGGGGAATTCGGAAAATGAAACCATTATGGTGGAATCTTTCAATTATAATGCTATTCGTTATCGTATGTAGTCCTTGCGTAAATTCTTCTATTGTAAATAATATTGAAAAAAGTTCCCATGATCAGCATGGAGTAATTATCCCCGATTACATGAACAACTGGTATGTTGATAAAAACATTTCAATAACTGAAGGCATTACATATTTTCCTGATCTTATACAGGAACGTGTGACTATCGTAGGATCACACAATGCTCAAGCGGATAGCGGGAGGGATGGTCCAATGGATTCTGCCTGGCCGATGCTAAGTCATGATATTCGTCATACAGGGTTAAATCAATATAACACTACAAATAACCCAGGGGCGGAGATCTGGAGAGTTCGCGGGAATAAGCCTGGTGCAGTATGGAGTTCTGCTTTAATTGATACTGATGGGATTATTTATTTCGGGACAAAAGGGTCTGACTCCTCGCTATATGCGTTGTACTCGAATGGAACGCGAAAATGGCGATTTCCTGCAAGTGATTTAATCTGGGGAACCCCTGCTCTGTCAGATGACGGAGTTATATATTTTACAACTTGGGGACAATATTTTTATGCGGTAAATCCAGATGGAACTGAACGATGGCAATTCAATCAAGAAATGATGTCAACCTCCTCTTGTACTATCGGCAATGATGGAACTATCTATTTCGGCACCGATGGTCATAATATATTTGCAGTAAACCCCAATGGAACCGAGAAATGGCGATATACAACAGGGTCTTATGTCAATGGCGCTACAGCCATTGGTGAAGATGGCACTATCTACATTGGTTCAAGTGATCATTATTTCTATGCGTTAAATCCCGATGGGACCATCCGATGGCGGTTTCACACTGGCGGTGAAATCAAAGGATCTGCCTCCATCGCACCGGACGGCACCATCTACGTCCCCTCATTTGACGGGTATCTCTACGCGTTGTATTCGAATGGGACGATGAAATGGCAGGTGCCAACTGGAGGGAGCATTGCCGCTGCCGGCGTGGCACTTGCTGAAGATGGAACAATTTATGTTGGTACTGAGCAACTCCGGGCGTACTGTCCGAATGGCACGTTGAAATGGGTGACGGACGTGCAAGGCTCAATCTATGGCACGGTCCCGGCGGTCTCCGCGGACGGCACGATCTACGTGAGCGCTGGCGGCTCCTTGGTCGCAGTCAACCAGGATGGAACCGAACGATGGCGAAAAGAACTGACGATTGCGCAGATATGTTCATCACCCTCCATTGGACCCGATGATCGTGTGTATGTTGGTTCTGAGCAGAATGGAATTAGCCCTTATGGATTTATGAGCGCGTTTGGTCTCGGCCCGTTGCGTGGCGAGGCAGGAGGACCTTACAGCGGGTTGGCAAGTGATACCCCGGTGCAGTTCAACGGACTTGCTTTCGGCGGAGTCCCCCCATACACCTACTTGTGGGACTTTGGAGATGGAAACATATCCACTGAGCAGAACCCTAGTCATCTCTACCGAGATGTCGGCACCTACAATATCACATTTACTATCACCGATGATGACGGAAACATAAGTAATGATACCACAACTGCAACTCTCACCTATGGTCCACCAACCGTCTGGTACATCAAACCAGAGCAAGCGCTCTATATCGCTAACCTTCGTATCTGTAACTTCCCCAGTACCCTGATACTCGGAAAAATCACCGTACAGGCTGATGCATCCCATCCCCTCATCGGGATCGATCGCATCGAATTCTACATTGATTTTGAATTACAAGCGGTAGATTATACCCCTCCGTACACCTGGACGTGGATTGAACGATATCCTCTCAGAGCGGAACATACCCATCGTATCATCATTAAAGCGATCACGACACAGGGCACCGAAGCAACCTTAGGATATCTGGTTGATAAATACTTTTAACGAAGTTCAAAACATAGATTTATCAGGATTGGTTATAAGGAAAAACAAGCATTGATCTTAAAAAATGAAAAGAGAGAAAGAGTCCGTGGAAAAATATCACTGAGATTCTCGTCGCTTTTCTCATCGAAATACGCAGAGAGCATATAAATAGAATCCATTAAATAGAAATCCGCAATTCTATTTTGTTTTTTCAATTTCAATAATTTTTTGTTGTTCTAAAGGTATTCTTATTCTTTTTTCATATTCATTCGAGAATCTAAGTAAATCTTTTCCATTTTCAATAAAAACACGTTTTCTATAATCATGTCAAACTCCTTTGAACCGCACACTTCGAGGTAGATACCAAACTGGGTGAGGTAAAAATCCGGTGTCCAGACACGAGGTCGCCCATCACCGTCCCAGACAAACACCGGTTGTTAGTACACCCATTCGATATTCATCTTCCGTAGATATTCAACTACTTTTCTCTCAGGAATAGTCATTCTTGACGATGAATCGTTCATGATCAAACCTCCAAAAAGTGAAAAAAAGAAAGAAAAATAAAGAACGCTTTTAGTAAGAAATAGGTTTGATCGCCGAAGACCAAAATGGGGTAAAAATCGTGTTTTCTTGGTCTGTTTCTCTCCTGTTGACTCTGGTGGGTTCGGCCTTCTTTTACACATATATTGTTCAAGGAAATGGCGAATGGTAGAACATCGTTTTTTAATGCTTTCAAGACAGCCGATTATCATGTTAACTTTACAAACTTTATGAGTAGATGGGCACCTACGCAGTTTCCTTCAGGTGAATGGACAAAAGTTCTTCAGGACGGTAAACTCAATGACAATGGTGATATTTATGACTCTGACTGGGATGAAGGATTCGATGGTAATTTGGCGGGTAAAACGGGCATCTAACTAGGCATCTCATCTCTTTTTCTTCTTGCTTTTCATTGCCTAAGATTCTTGTGTGCGTGAAGAAACAAAAGATGATGTGAGCTGACAAGTTGTTATGGAGAAAATTATTTATACCGAAAACACATATGTTCCATGATAGCATGAAACAAACATGATGTACTCGGTGATATACTTTGAATAAAAAAGTAGTATTACTTCAGATACAGTGCGTGTTATTTTTCTTTCTTGTATTAGTTTCTAATACTGTTACTGCTAGTTTTTATAATCGTGATGATACGAGGTTCGATTACGATGGATGTTTATCTGAATATACCAATCATATGTTTTATGTTGGTGGAAGTGGACCTGGGAATTACACAAAAATTCAGAATGCTATCAATGATGCGTCCGATGGTGATGCTGTGTTCGTGTTTTCTGGCATCTATTACGAGCATGTTTTCGTCAATAAGAGTATAAGGTTGATTGGTGAAAGTAAATGGTCGACCATCATTGATGGAAACTATACGGGAATGGTAGTGAGTATTCGTGCGAATCAGATGGTGCTGACAGGTTTTACTATATGTAACAGTGGTGATTTTATGTACAATGATGTGGGATTGTACATTCATTCTGATAATAACACTATCGTTAGCTGTGTCGTGAGAAATAATTTTAAGGGTGTCGTTCTTGATTACGCCCATGGAAACTTGGTTTCCGAGAATTATGTGCATCATAACCGGGATGGTATTTCAATCAATGGATA
>JBFYMQ010000096.1:0-5621 GCA_041304825.1 Thermoplasmatales archaeon | reverse complement strand
ACACGCTTCTGGATTCACCGCAATACTGGCAAGCCGGTAATATCCATGTCCAGAAAGCTGGTCAATGTTACCTTCAGAACCTTATTAAGGAATTGCTTTGGCTGAGGAAAAACTCAAGAAGTGAGGATTATGTTTTTATCTATCTTACAACACATGGATATTTCTTAACTAAGAGTAATGGGGCGGCATGGGATTTACCACCAAGAGACGAGTCAGATGGAACTGACGAATTTCTTTACATGTATAATGGATTCAGTACAAGCTATGGTGTCATCTGGGATGATTTGTTGAATTTCTTCGTCAGCATCATTCGCTGTCAAGGCCTTTATCTTGTTGTAGACAGTTGCTATAGCGGCGGATTTAATGATTTACCATTACCCAGCTCCAATCAACAGAGATTTACAGCGATGTCCTGTCAGGAAAATGAAGTATCCTATGGCTCAGATTTCTCAGATCTTCTCATCAGCGGTTTTGGTGGCTGGGCTGATTTAACAGGTAATGGTGATGGAATAAATTCTGCCGAGGAAGCATTTGCATGGGCTGAGTTCTGGTTGAATCTCGGTGGTAATCAACACCCAACATATGTGGACTTATACGGCGGAGAATTCCCGGTCACGTACTCATAAATCCCTGTGAAAATCTACACGGCTACTGCGTACTGAAACATTTAAAAAGCATTAGAAATTCTGGTTACGCTACACGAAGTGAGAGAGTTCTCCTTATTGGGCTCGTGGTCTAGTTGGTTATGACGTCTCCCTGACACGGAGGAGGTCTTGAGTTCGAATCTCAACGAGCCCACTCCTGATCCTTCTTCTAAAAAAGGGTTGTTTCGAACGAAAGACCTCACCGGCATTCGAGAATATCTTAACCGGTCGACTCTGCCCCGGACGTATCTTTTTTTTCAATCGGGACGATCCCTGCCATCTGCTCAGCAATCACATTCGTAATCGCCGTATGCGGATCAATAACGTATTTCGTATTATTCTCAAGTGAAAATTGGATTGTCTCCAATTTTTTATACATCTGCGCTTCATTCCTGAAATATTTTTGAATCGCAGTGTTTATCTTCTCTATTTTGGCTGCATCCGCTTCAGCGACTTTCACGATTGCCAACGCTTGCCCTTCTGCTTGTAAAATTGCTGCTTGTTTCATCCCCTCAGCTTTTTTTATCTCCGCTCTTCGTAAACCGTCTGCCTGTGTCTCGGCTGCTGTCGCATAATCAATCGCTGCTTGTTTTTCGTTTTCCGCTTTTACCACCTTGTTCATGGTATCTTGTACATCTTTTGGCGGGTCTATCTCCTTTAACTCGGTGCGGACAACCTCAATGCCCCAATTCGCTGTTTCACTACGAAGTGTGCTCATCAGCTCATTGTTGATTCTGTTCCGATCACTATTAGCTTCATTCAAGTTCAGAGTACCAATAATATTACGAAGCGTTGTGCGAGCGAGATTTACAATCTGATATTTATAATCAAACACGTTGTATTGGGATGCCTTTACAGAGTTTTCATCTATTTTCACCTTGAAATACACTTGAGCATCGACCTGCGCATTGAGCTTGTCTTTTGTAATGATCGTCTGTGGCTCTGCATTGACCATCATTTCGGTAATGTTTACTTTAATCAATCGTTCAACGACAGGGATAATCCAAGCAAAACCAGGTTGTCGAAAACGATTGTACTTCCCTAATCGCTCAACAAGCGCCCGTTGAGTTGGCCGTACAATGCGTATTCCCATCGAGAAAAACCAGACTAAAACAATGATGAGCAATGCCCATCCTATCATTCCAAGTAAATCCATTCACAACACCTCATAGTTGATAACAAGATTTCCTTTATTAATTCTCTTTTAGCATATAGAGAAAATCTTGTATTCATTGAAAGATGAGAAAAAATGAACACCCAATCGGGTTCTTGATCACTTCATCGTCTTTTTCAAAAACGGCCAAACCTCATCGACGGTTGTCGCACCATTCACCTGGCCTTGCTTCTCCTTCCACCACTCAGTATTATGGAAGTCCTCACGACATTTCACAAGTTTCTCTTGTGCATGATTAATCTCAACGATCTTCTGCATAGAATGAAGAGAATACTCCATATAGACAATCACGTCACAGAGAACATCCATATCCTGCGCAAGCTCAGGGTTAATCATGCTACGGATTTCCTCACCGACAAACTCAAGGGAAAACGCTTGGAATTTCCTATTCAACAACCCCATTCTCTGAACCTCCAAACCTCATACCCGAAGGTATCCCATATCATTTCATATCATCTGATTCTATATAAGTTCTTTCCTTGCCCCCTATAAAAACATTCAAATATCGTACGCTTCATTCCCCGGCCAGTGAGCCAGAACATACAAGAGAAAAATGACGATTCTTCACAACCGTTTCAGAACCAAACGAAAGGTGTCAAAGCGTTACTTGGCGACCCAAAGAAAGCGATTCTTAGCTTATCATGGCCAATGATTATCGCAATGACCGTCCAAACTCTATATAATCTTGTTGATGCGATCTGGGTGTCTGGTCTAGGATCTGATGCTCTTGCATCAGTAGGTTTTGTGTTCCCATTATTGTTCATGGGGACAGCTATTGCCACGGGTTTGGGGATTGGCGGAGGCTCAGCGATATCCAGAAAAATTGGTGCGAAAAACAAAAAAGGAGCGGATAACGCAGCGGTACACACTATGATTATCATGTGTATTCTTGCGATACTCTACGCGGTTCCTTTATTTGTATTTTCTGATGATATTTTTCGTTTGATAGGCGCAGGGCGGACCATAGCAACCGCTTCCATGTACGCACGAATTATGTACTCAGCGACCATCATCAGCTTTTTCTCCTTCATCGCTAATGCAGTCCTTCGATCAGAAGGAGACGCAAAACGAGCGATGTTTGCTATGGTCCTGGGAGGGATTCTCAATGTTGTCTTAGATCCAATCTTCATATACACCCTCAATTTAGGGGTCCCTGGTGCAGCATGGGCGTCTGTTGTCTCCATGAGTGTCTCAGCAATGCTCCTCTTCTACTGGCTTTTTTTAAAACGAGACACATATGTAGCATTCAGATTTCGCGATTTCAGTTTTGACAAATCAATTATGAAAGATATCTTAGTTGTCGGATTTCCAGCATCGGTGATGCAACTATCGATGTCGATTATGATGTTTATGATGAACATCATCGTCGAACGCGTCGGGGGTCTTGATGGTGTCGCAGTCTTTTCAGCGGGATGGCGCGTCGCAACTATGGCGTCAATGCCGCTTCTTGGGATGGCAACTGCGGTGGTATCAGTCACCGGAGCCGCATATGGCGCTCAAGTCTATAAAAAAATTGACATCGCTCATTTATACGCCTTAAAAATCGGTATTCTTATCGAGACATCAATAGCGGTAGCAACCTTCATTTTCGCACCAGTTATCACTGCAGCATTTACGCAATCCTCAGATACAGCCCGGTTGGGAAATGATATCACTACGTTCCTCAGAATCATCTGCATCTTTTATCCAGCGACCGCATTTGGAATGCTGTCATCTGCTTTGTTCCAAGGGATAGGAAAAGGGATGTATTCCTTGCTTGCGACCGTGCTGCGAACTATCGTTTTAACCGTTCCCTTAGCATGGTTTTTTGCGGTAATCCTTAATTGGGGACTTATTGGCGCCTGGTGGGGTTTGGTAATAGCAAACATAATAGGAGGAGCTTTTACCTTCATCTGGGCTAAAATCTATATCGAAAAAATCCTGATAAAACCAATGTCCGAAGGATAACAACTCTTAAAAGGCTGTGAAAGAATGTACTTCGCAGTGATGAACGAACCTTTTCTGAGCCATCCTGGCGATGATGAAGATCTTGAGTACTGAAAAAAAAATCAATCTCTCAGATATGCTGACAGAGCATATCTGCGATTTTTTCTAAAAACTTAGTATCAGTTTTGTTAAATGCAGCTGGGATATCAGAATCGATATCGATTTCACCAATCACTCTACTGTTCTTTGTAATCGGAATGACAATCTCTGATCGGGTTGAACGAAAACAGGAGAGATACCGATTGTCTTTGGACACATCATTCACAACCTCGGTTTTTCCACTTCGCGCAGCAGACCCACAGACCCCTTTCCCAATCGAGATCTTTGTATGTTCTGTCACCTGTTCCCCTTTCCATGGACCAAGAACAAGAACGTCTCCTTTCACGAGATAAATACCCACCCAACTATATTTCTCAAAGCTTTCGTAGAGAACATCGACGACATCCTGCAGAGTCGTTGCTGATTTGTTTTTGATAAGCATTTCTTTGATTTTTTTTTCTGTGCTCTTATAATTCAAGAAAATCACCATGTCTCAGTAATCAAGCAGACTAGACTGTGAGTTTTTCGGACCGAGAGGCACAGGCATGATAGGGTTGTCGTCTGTGGGAAGTTCAATGGTCCCATATTTACCTCCACCACCGGGGATGATGATTACTTTATGATCACGAAACGCCTGGATGGCAGCAGTAATCGCTGGGACCGTCACCCGTGCGACCTTCTGAAGATCCGCATCGAGGAGAACGTTAATCTCGGAACCAAACGCGGTGATAAGCTCATCCCATCTCTTAGCAACACTCTGTGTAAAGGGAGTGTGCTGCCCGAGTGCTTTAGCGATAATCTCTGAGAGTGGAATGAGATATACATACGGCGGCCGATGCGCAGGATGCTGTGGTTCTTTGAAGGTGGCGATTTCTCTAATGCGGTCCCGTACTCCTTTCTTGATGCGTTTCCCGCAGCTGCATTTCCACCGTCGTTTGGTCGCCTCATCAAGCGTGTAATGAGTAAAACATGAGATGCAGGCAGACTCGTTGTATTTTCCCTCTTGCGGGGGCAAACCAACATTCAAAACGGGTTTATTCCCCCCTGTTCGAAGGATAGCTTTTTTGATTTCTGTAAAGGTAGCATCACCGACCTCAAAGCGAGTGAACTCCCGAGCAAGTCGTACCGGGTGTGGACTATGACAATCTGAATTTGTCAGGAACGTAAGTCGATGCAGCTCCTGGATGGTATCTGCATAATCTGTGTCAGCACTCAATCCCAGTTCAACGAATGAGATATAAGGCGTCAGATCACCATAGCAACTCTGAAGAGACGGATGGTACGCATACATCGCCGTCCAAGGGGTGAAAATATGCGCAGGGCCGATGAGAGCATCAACATCTTTTGCAAGACTTGCGAGTTCTATCCCGTTCATGTTCACGTTCGGGCGTCCGTCTGTCTCAAGGTTCTTTGATTTTGATTTAATCGCTTCTTTGTAGGTCTCGACAGCGGATACACTCGGAAAGTATAGAAGATGATGTACACGAGATGCATCTTCAACCTCGGTGCTGAGAATGAATCGGGTGTTGTTCAACTCAAATGTCCCCTCATCGATGATAGAACAGGTCTTGATTTCCTTTAACCAATTATTATTTAGACAATCCCCGGTCGCCATGACTGCGATGCCTTTTCGTGGTGCTTCGACAGAAAGAGCGGCGATCGTCATCCTATCGCTCGTAGCACCAGAATACCGTGAATGGATATGCAAATCAGCGTTGACGAGCATCAAGATTCCTTTTTTACAGCATTATTCTTTCTTTTCTATATTCATTTGAGCA
>JBFYMQ010000095.1:0-5692 GCA_041304825.1 Thermoplasmatales archaeon | reverse complement strand
AAGACCAAGGCATACACCGCAGTCCGTAAAGCCTTTGAAATCATCGACAAACGAACCAAGACAAACCCTGTTCAAATCCTTATTGATGCATTACAAAACGCTGCACCAAAAGAAGAAACAACCCGGCTGCGGTTCGGTGGCATCATGGTACCAAAAGCAGTGGATATCTCACCACAACGCAGACTTGACATCGCACTTCGGAACATCTGCGCTGGTTCTATGACCGCGAGCCATAAAAACAAGAAGAGAATCGAGGCATGTCTTGCTGATGAGCTCCTCAAGGCTAGCAAGAATGATCCTGCATCTTTTGCGGTTGCAAAGAAAAATGATCTTGAGCGGGTCGCCAAAGCAGCTCGATAAAATAAATAAGATATGAATTTTCGAAGGTGTATAACATATGGGGCGAAAAGAAGATAATATTGAAAAAGCAACAGCACTGATGAACAAATTAGATCATATTCGAAACATCGGTATTGCTGCACATATTGATCATGGTAAAACAACGTTTTCTGATAACCTGCTAGCAGGTTGCGGTATGATGAGCGAGGAGCTTGCAGGAAAGCAGCTGGTACTCGACTACGACGAGCAAGAACAAGCACGAGGGATTACGATTAACGCAGCATCAGCATCCATGGTTCACAATGTCGAAGGACAAGATTACTTGGTTAATTTAATTGATACGCCAGGGCATGTTGACTTCGGTGGTGATGTCACTCGTGCGATGCGAGCAGTTGATGGATGTATCATTGTCGTTTGCGCTGTTGAAGGTGCGATGCCACAAACCGAGACGGTGATTCGTCAAGCGATCCGTGAGAAAGTCAAACCGGTATTGTTCATCAACAAAGTAGATCGACTCATTAATGAACTTCGAGTCACACCAGAAGAGATGCAAAATCGATTCATTAAAATCATTAACAAATTCAATGAACTACTTGATCGAGTGGTGGCTGACGATTTCAAAGGAAAATGGAACGTGAAAGTAGATGATGGTAGTGTCGCGTTCGGTTCGGCGTTCCATAACTGGGCTGTCTCCCTTCCACGAATGAAAAAAACAAACTTGGGATTCAAAGATGTGTATAACTACTGCAAAAACAATGATCAGAAATCATTAGCGAAACGATCCCCCATCCATGAGGTTGTCTTAGACATGGTTATTCATCATCTTCCACCTCCAAATGTTGCACAGAAATATAGGATTCCACACATCTGGAGAGGAGATCTTACCAGTCCACTTGGGAAAAACATGGTTGAATGTAACGAGAACGGACCACTTGCATTGATGGTTACGAAGATAATCCTTGATCCCCATGCAGGTGAGGTTGCGATTGGTCGAATGTTCAGCGGGAAGATCCAACGTGGACAGGAACTGTATGTTATTGGCATGCCGAACAAGAATCGTGTACAGCAAACTAATGTCATGGTCGGGCCTGATCGTATCCCAATTGATTACGTGAGCGCAGGAAATATTGTTGCTGCAACGGGTATCCGTGATGCCATCGCAGGAAGCACGGTCACTGATGACCCTGAAGCTGAGCCGTTCGAACGTATTGTTCATGTCTCAGAACCAGTTGTGACTGTTGCAGTCGAAGCGAAAAACACAAAAGACCTCCCCAAACTCGTTGAGGTATTACGATTAATCTCTAAAGCTGATCCTAGCATCCAAGTGCAAATCAACCAGGAAACTGGGGAGAACCTGATGTCAGGGATGGGGGAACTCCATCTTGAGATCACCGAGTATCGTATCCGTAATGACCATAAAATGGAAATTGTCTGCTCTGAACCTATTGTGGTCTATCGTGAGACAGTCAGCAAACCAAGTCCTTATAAATTTGAAGGGAAATCACCAAATAAACATAACAGATTCTACATCGAGGTTGAACCTCTCCCGGAGAACATTGTAAAAGCGATTTACAATAATGAACTACCCGAAAACGTGAAGAAATACAAAAAAGAAACAGCAAAAATTCTTCAGGACCTTGGGATGGATAAAGATGTTGCAAAAGGCGTGTTCGGCGTACATGGTCTGAACATCATCACCGATACCACCAAAGGTATCCAGCATCTCTTCGAGACAAGGGATCTGATCATGGAAGCCTTTGACGAGGTGATGAAAAGCGGGCCAACCGTCTCAGAACCCTGCCAAGGCATCTTAATAAAACTCGTCGATGCAAAATTACATGAGGATGCAATCCACCGAGGACCCGCACAGGTAATCCCTGCTGCGAGAAACGCTATTTATGGTGCGATTACGATCTCTGAGCCGACCTTGCTTGAGCCAATGCAGAAAGTTTTTATCAGCACTCCACAGGAGATCATGGGTGACGCGTCACGGGAGCTGAATTCCCGACGCTCCGAAGTCAAAGACATGAAAACTGTTGGAGACTCAGTGGAAATCGAAGCAAAAGCACCCGTTGCAGAGATGTTCGGTTTTGCATCAGCAATCAGGTCAGCCACCGGCGGCCGAGTACTATGGAACACGGAAAACATGGGGTTTGAACAGTTACCAAGGAACCTCCGGGATGACGTGATTAAAAAGATCCGAGAGCGTAAAGGACTCAAACCAGAGCCATACCCAGCTGAGTACTACATGGGATGAACATTCGGTGAAAATATTTCCAAATTCTTAAAAACCATGTGTGGATACAGTGGCCACTATGCAGCGAGGAATCATCCCGATTAACCAGTTTTTCGAGCTGGAATACCGATACTATGAGAAGGATCCAACCTATAAATATTTCAACAGACGGTTTGAAATCTATCTCATCGGAAAGAAAGGGATGCAAAAAATCTACATCCTGCACATGGACAACTGTGATCGACGACCAGGGCGATGGGCACCCCATATCCACCGTGCATCACAAGTCGCAAAGAAACTCTATTTTGGAGTTTCTACAATCAACTGGAACGAAATAAAGGAAAACTTCCTGTCCGCCATCATCGCAGAAATCGGCAATGACTACAAAGCAGATGCAAAGAAAGCGGTCGTCAACCTCCTTTCACCAAAAATATAAAACAAAACCGTCCTGCTCGTTAATTGTTCTGAATATGTTTTTATACTAGCTCGTCTCATTCTTAATCTATGGAAATGGTTCAACTCCCCGAAGTTGAGGAAACATTAAACGCCTTTAAAAAGAAAAAACAAAAACAGAAAAAGAAAGAAGAAGATATCAAGGAAGAACCCGAGGATAAATAAGAGAAATTCTTCTGTTCACCATTTTTTTTTTACAAGTTACGAAGGATTGATCTCATGTTCAGGTTCATTGTTATTGTCCTGCGAGTCGATATTTTCCATGGCTTGGCTCGTAGATCTGTCCGTTGCGGTTCAATCGATCCAGGACCTCCTCGACTTTACGCGATTCGATTCCTTGGATTTCCGCCTCGTTGATAATATCACCTCGTACAGCGCTATCATCGGTAGATTCTGTGCACAGACGCTGAATAACATCAAGAATCACCCTCATACGCTCTTGCTGACTATGGCTAATACCGGTCGCGATGATGTCAATATCAAAACGTCCGGTCTCCCGATCGGTGCCAACCCGACGGAGATACTGATCGATAATTGAGATCGCACGTTTCGCATCATCAATCGTTGCTTCTTGGCTCAATCGTATCCGGGCGCTTGATTCCGCGAGCCGCACAAACGCCTCAAGCTGCCGAGGCGTAAAGGGCACCGAGTCCTTTGAGGAACTCCGGAAATCAACATAATAATTCTGCAGGATCTCCAAGGCGTCATCTGTCATCACCGGGAAGATATTCCTTTTTGCATACGCCACGTACTTCCGGAGGAACTCTGGTTCAAACACCGGCAGCACATGTTTCATGAAGGTTGACTCTTGCGCCTTTGTATACAACTCATCAGAGCTTTTCTTCATATGCTCATGGATTTCTCCCCCCTTATGGGAGTGGAGGATATGAGACGCAAGGTCCGTATCTGTCTTTCGATTCGGTTTATCAAGAATGGAAAAGATAAGGTCAAAACGTGACAACAACGCGGGCGGCATGTTGATTTGTTCATGCATCGGTATAAACTCATCAAAACGTCCTAGTTTCGGGTTTGCAGCCGCAAGTACCGCACAACGTGACTTCAGGGTTGCATTAATGCCTGCCTTTGCAACGGAGATTTCCTGCTGCTCCATCGCCTGATGCAAACTACTCCGGTCTGTTTCTTCCATTTTGTCGATTTCATCGATGCAGGCAAGACCTTTATCAGCAAGCACCAGTGCACCAGCCTCAAGTGTCCATTGCCCCTCCCCGAACTCGTCACGGACCGCAGCAGCAGTTAAACCAGCGGCGGAAGATGCCTTCCCCGATGCATATACACTTCGAGGAGCAAGCTTTGACATATACGACAACATCTGCGATTTTGCAGTACCTGGGTCTCCTACGAGTAACGCATGGATGTCTCCACGTGTTCTGGTCCCATCAGGCATTTCTTTTGCTATCCCTCCAAAGAGTTGAAGGACAAGTGCATCTTTTTCGATTTCAAGACCATAAATGGTTGGTGCGATACTCTGCCGCATCTTGTCATAAATGGACGGGTCTTTACTAATCTTCAGAATCTTTTTTTCATCCTCTTTTGTGACTTCGACTTCCTCAAACGCGTACTCCTGGCTTTCGATACTCACTGCATCTAGGGTTTTATCAAACGACGTCAGACGGAATGTTCCCCGATGACGCGCCATCGAATGAAGAATGCCGTTCACAATCACACGATCCCCCGGAGCAACACCCCCCACGAGATCATCCTCGAGGTACACGCTGATACGCTCAGGCTGTGCGCCACCTCGTAATCCTTCTGGGTTCTCCTGAATCTCGATTTTCTGAGAATCAATAAACGTCGACAGCGTCGTCGACAACTTAAAGGACGACACCCGTCCACATCCGCCTTGATCCTCAAAACACTCAGACGGCTCCTTCAGGATGTCCTCATCCTGCTCTATCCGCATCACCGCACCACATTTCTGACACTGAAACGCAGCAATCTGCAGCTTGGGACGCACCTCAGTAATCTTCTTCACAAGACCTTCAACTGCGATAAACGTCCCCAGACGGTTCGCCCGGATCTTCCGAATCAACACCTTCTGAGACTCAGGGATATTCTTCACACGAAAATGAAGCTGCATCTTCTGCTCTGCAGCAACATCAATAAGCTGGAGTGCCTCCTCTGCATTAAAAAGAGTTTTATAAGGCTGACGAAGCAACAACTCAGCAAGCTTTGGATCTGCTTTATCCACATCCCAATAATCAAGAAGTAAACTCCGCCGCTCAGGATACTCGGTCGCCACTGTCTCGATTTCTGCTTTACAGTTATCTTCAAAGAACCCTTGCCAGGATGCTGTGAGACTCTCGTCTTTCATCAATCGAACCATAGGAAAACCTCCCGTACTTATGAAACATCAGTCCTTATATTAAATTTTGGCGGGTGTAGACGCCTCTTGAGTGGGTGCACGTGATATACAAGTGATTGCCCGTCTGCATTCTCAACCCCGTTAACCCTCTGAGCATCGGCAGTCTGTGGTAAGGCTGCTCACTTCCGTGCCTCACCCGGTTCCCACAGCGAAGATAGACACATGACCCTCCGGTCATATGCGATTATCACCTCTGATCCCAAAGGACAAGGCGTCATAGGCAACAAACGGATCACGAGATACTCGTTACACCGCCTCGTAAGATCGACCCCAGCGTATCG
>JBFYMQ010000094.1:0-5900 GCA_041304825.1 Thermoplasmatales archaeon | reverse complement strand
GATAAGGACCCATATGAGTGGATTCCAAAAGCCACTCCCAGTTTCAAGGGTGAACATGCTTAAATCCCTCCTACAATAGTCGTGATATATTGCGCATGGTTTAACAGGGCGTCAGCCGCTGGTTTTACTAGCGTATCAAGGAAAAGGTTTGGGAATAAACCAATAATGATCGCTAATGCAGCAAAACATCCCATGGCAAGCAACATGCTTTTAGGTGCTTCTTTGACATCTTTTAACTCTGGCAGTTCAGGTCCGAGAAATGCTGCGTATAAGACTTTAATGAAAACAGCCAGTATTAAAATGCTGCATAAGATGGCGATGATGGAAAGGATCGGGTTGAGCTGAAAGACGGATTCATAGATGAGGAATTTCGAGGTAAAACCATTCAGCGGCGGCATGCCAGCGACCGCAAGCAGACCAATGAGGAAGAACACGGTCGTAAATTTCATGTTTCGTGCAAGACCACCAAGGTCATCAAGCGAGCGTTTTTTTGTAACATAATAGATAGCCCCAGCGATAAGAAACAACAAACCGATGTCTATTGCATCATTGAGCACATGTAAGATACCGCCATGTAAGGCAACGGTTGCGTAGGATGTTCCAAGTGCAGCAATCGTTGTGCCAATGGCAAGGAACATGTATCCGACTTCAGCAACCGCGGTGTACCCGATTAATCGCATGAAATCAGACTGTATCAGGGCCATGATTACGCCGATAAGAATTGAGACGATGGCTAGCGCGATAAGGACCCATCCGATGATAACATGGAGCGGAAAGTTGAATCGTATAGATGTCGTTAAGACATTGCCATAAAGGCTGAAAACAACGCGAAGGACACCATAGAAACTCGCAAGCGTCGCACTCATGATAATCAAAATAACCGAAGGAGGAGCTCTCCCGTAGGCATCAGGTAGCCACATATGCATCGGTGCAAGCCCTGCCTTCATCCCTAGAACAACAATCAATATAATCAGAGCGATTTTATCTAAGAATGTATACTGGAGGGCGTTTGCTAGTGTAGCGATATTTAACGCATTATATTGAGCGTAGAAGATACCGATAGCAAAAAGAACAAACAGTGCACCAACCGAGCTAATGACAATATATTTAAACGCTGCTTCTAAGGCTTCGCCTTCATATATCCAAAACGCTATTAGTGCACATGAGGCGATACAGGAAATTTCGAGAAACACGAAGAAATTAAAGATATCTCCGGTTAATTCCATCCCTAAAGCGCTGGTGACTACGAGTAAAAAAAGAGTATAGTACTTATCCAATCCATCCTGTTCTTTCATAAAAGACCAGGAATAGATAACTGCTATGATTGCAAGCATGATGGTAATAATCGCCATGAAAATGCTGATGGCGTCAACCTCAAAGAGGATACGGACTAACGGGAGCGTCAAATCCTTCCCACCGAAAATATAAATCCGTGGACCATGGGCGAGAACATCGGTCGCAAGCAGCCCAATGAAGCAGCCGGTAATACTAAGCATAACCACAGCAAAAATGTTACGGAGTTTCGAATGGACGCGGCTGACTAACGGCATGAGAAACGCGGCAAATAATGGGATAGCAATAATCAAAGCAGGAGACTGTTGAAGGAGAGTATCAAGAAACGTCATTCTTTTAACCTCCTGATTTTCTGAACGTCAAGCGTCCCATATTTTCTGTAAATATGCATGACTAACGACAGCATCAATGCCAGAACCGCGACACCGATGACGATGCTTGTGAGTGTTAAAGCTTGAGGAACAGGAAGAACCATTTGCTCTGGATACGTTGTCCCGGGTGGCAGGCTTGTATAGATCGGGGCGACGCCACCCTCACGATACCCTAAGGTAATCAAAAAGAGGTTCACCCCGCTTTCAATAATAGTGATTCCGATGACCATTTTAATGAGATTACGTCGGAACATTGCAGCATATAATCCAATGAAAATCATACAGACAACGGCGATATACGGGATGTACTCAATCATGAGCCCCACTCCTTTGCACTGCTTGCGTAAGCCATGATAAGGACAATAACAAACAACCCGGCGATGACCTTGACGCCGACAGCAAAATTCATCAGGGGTAGGACACCACCTGTGTTAAAATCGGCAAGGGTAGAACCAGTCGCCGGTGTCGTACCAAAAAGAAGGTTAGACCCTGCCAAGAAATTGCCGAAAAACATCATGCTAAAAACAATCCCTAGAAGAGCAACGGTAATAAAAGCAATCGCACCTATGCTTTCAAACGCAGCGAGTCGTTTCTCTTTGATCCGCGTAAACACCCATCGTGAACCATAGGCGACAAGAAGCAAGGCACAACCCGAAGCAACGACCGCACCTCCCTGAAATCCTCCCCCGGGAGTAAGATGCCCATGCGCAATAATGTACAATCCGAAGATTACTGTGAATGGAAAGAGGATGTTTGCAAGAGTTTTTACGATCTTTGTCATTTCCGTCATTCTTTCACCCTCCGAAAAATCATGATAACCCCGGCAACAGCAGAAAACAAGATCGTGGCCTCTCCAAGAGTATCAAATCCTCGGTAATCAAAAACAATCGATGTGACCCCGTTGTTCGTCCCTGTCTCGTTTTGAGTGTTTACGATAATGTGATCATCCATCTGAACTTCCCCTG
Source organism: Thermoplasmatales archaeon (assembly GCA_041304825.1). Lineage (GTDB taxonomy): Archaea > Thermoplasmatota > E2 > DHVEG-1 > DHVEG-1 > SM1-50. Next base: position 3,271 of record JBFYMQ010000094.1, on the reverse strand, counting down.
GATCACCAAAGGGGTGAAGTAAAAAAATGCTGAAAGCGAAAAAAACAGCAACGATGGTCAAGGCAAGTGCACCGGCAATAACTCGTTTCTCCATGTTATTCATCCTCCATTCGTTTTGTTCCTTTGATTGCAATAATGACAATCGCAGTCGAAAGACACGCTCCTACGCCTGCTTGTGCGATTGCAACATCAGGGGCTTGAAGGAGAAAGAATTCCAATGAAAGCAGCAGGCTCATGGCTGCTAATGCGATAGCAGCAGCTAATAGATCTCTTAACAGGATAGTAATCAATGATGCTACAACAGTGAGGATTAAAATAAGTGTATTTGCTATTAGAAATTCTAAGCCCATTTTACTTGCCTCCGTTCTGCATATTCGTTTTATCGTTCAATGGTTTTTCAGCTAACTCATCGATGACCGCCTGTGCTGGTTTCACACCACTGCGATGTGCGGCTCTCGCGATTGCATGAGCTCCGACTGGGTTGGTCAGCAGAATAGCAATCAATGCAAGTGCGGAATGAAGAGCTAACACAGATCCGTTGGTATCCTTTTCCCACCACATTTTCAGACCTATGAGCACGACAGATCCAATAAGAAAAATCGAGCCAAAGGTGGTACATTTTGTTCCCGCATGAAGTCTGGTGTAGACATCAGGGAACCGCAGCAGCCCGACGCCAGCAAGAACATTAAAAAAGATGCCGATGCCGATAAGCACGTAAATGATGATGTCGAAAATCATCTAGAAGTCACCTCCTTCTAGGTATTTCGCGATAAATAAAGTAGAAATGAATGAGAGCAGGGCATACACGATAGCGACGTCAATATAGATGACTTCTCTGAATGCGACACCAAAAGCAACCATGCCGACAATTACGATGGTGTTAATCGTGTCAACACCAACTGCTCGGTCAGGCGCAGTCGGTCCTCGTAACACCCGGATTAGAGCAAGAATCACACATAAAGATAAGGCGATAACGACGATTAAATAGGTCGTATTTAAGTCAATCATTCCGCAATCCTCCGTACCCATTTCGGGAAATTCCCACAGATATATTTACATTCGACTGGTTTGTTTTCCAAAGCCTTTGTATCTACGTTTATCCAGTGCACATAAAGGTCGTTTGTGTCTTCGTCGATATCGACGCTTAAGGTCCCAGGGGTAAGCGTGATTGAGTTGGCTAGCAGGGTGATACCAAGGTCTGTTTTGAGGCCTGGTGAGATTTTTACGATGCCTGGATTGATTTTCCCGGTTATAACTCGATAGGCGACATCCAGGTTTGCTTTGGTAAGTGCAAGAAAGAATGGTCCGATGAGATAACCCAGAAAGAGGAACCAACGGACGGGGTTTAGCATTCGGTAGCTGTCTTTGATAAAGACCTTGCGTGCGATAATCCCAACGATTATGCAGAGTAGAATGCCAAAGGCAAGTTCGATAAAACTCCATAACCCGAGTATGTCTGTTCCACTCCCGGTTGTTAAGAGGAGGTAGAGTATCAAACACATGATGGTAGTAACGATAAATGCTTTCATAGGAACCCCCATATTGATTATTTTCAGTTCATAGGGTAACCCTATTGTTGTTAAAAACTTTCGGTTTTTATTAACATAAGAACAGCGTGCCATATTATATATGATATCTTAAAAAAATTGTTAAGAATTGATACTTTAAAAGATAGGGGGAATAGCTGTGAACGTAAGATTCCAAAGGAGATTTAACAAATTCAGAAAAACTGCTCGTACTGCAGCAATCTAATTCATGATGAACTAAGAGAATTTCTCTAATAATCCCGTTGTTTTTTAGGGTCCCGGTAAAACACTATCAGGCACTTTATAATTTAAATGAGGCTCTTAACAACGAGGGTGTGATTAATGTTGTAACCAATGTTAAAAGAACCGTTGTTGCCAGAATTTGTTGACCAAGTTCACCGACAAGAATCCCTTGAGATATCGCTGCACCAACGATTATTAATGCCATTTCTAGGCGAGGGATCATCCCTATCCCAGCTTGCAAAGCCTTTTTGTTCGTCATCCCAGCAAGTTTTGCACCAATGCCGCAACCAACGACTTTTCCTATAATACTTACAAGGATAATTATTATTGTAAAACCAATCACATTAAGTGTGGTAAACACTGTTGGGTCGACATTGGCGCCCACCCATACAAAGAACAACGGAATAAACAATCCATAACTCATTGTTTTAATATCATCAATGACTTTTCTTGATTTCATCGCATGGCCAATAACAACACCGGCGACAAATGCACCGGTGATCCCAGCAATCCCTGATTGATAGGCAAAAAATGAATATAGTAAAAAAATTGCTAAAGAAAGGCTTAACAAGGCTTTTGGTAGTTGTATTTTTTCACCAAGATCGAAAATCTTATCAATGATTCGCATACCGATAAACAGGAATAGAATAAAGAAAATGAGAATTTTAAGACCGAGAAAGGTTACATCCATAGGTGTTGCAACACCAAGAACAGAGACAAATAAGATAATGCCAATGACATCATCGATTACTGCTGCGCCTAGAATTGTTAGACCAACTTCGGTATTTAACTTTTGTAGATCCATTAACACCCGTACCGGGACACCAACAGAGGTGGCAACAAGAATAAGTCCAATGACTAATCCGATATGCCAGGAAAAACCAAAAAGGTGCGACACTGCCATGCCTAAAAACAGGGGTGCGATGACACCACCGATTGCTACTAATATAGAAGGTTTTCCTACCTTTTTCATATCGGAAAAGTTGATTTCTAGTCCTGAGAGAAACATTAAGAAAAGAATACCTAATTCAGCAAGAAACGTAAAGGCCTCTGAAGTATACGATAACTGAGGTAGCTGTATTGTCGTTGAAAAAAGAGATAAGGATTTTCCTGCAAGAAAACCAAATCCAAATCCTCCAAGTAGCAAACCAGCGAATATTTCTCCTATTACGGGTGGTTGTTTTATTCGATCGAAAAGATATCCGAACAGACGTGCGAAAATAAGTGCTAAAGCAACGGAAAGAACAATTTCAAAAATCTGTATCTCATCGGCCGTAAGAGTCAACCTTCTTCGAGAATGGAATGGTATTGGGTTGCATTATAATATTTTTGAATTAATCGGTGTAAAGTGATTTCTCCGATTAGTTTTTTATTTTTCACTACCGGGAGTCTCCGTAATTGATATCTTTTCATTTTTTTCAGGATATCTACTACTTTTTCATCTGGTTTACAAGTAATTATCTTCTCTGACATAATATCTTCAGCGGTCTTTACGGTCCCAT
>JBFYMQ010000093.1:0-5966 GCA_041304825.1 Thermoplasmatales archaeon | reverse complement strand
TCCAAGTTAACGTGATAATAAAAGAGGTAGAAAAAAAATGAAACCAAGTCTAAAAAACATCAATGCATATACGATTGTTGCACTTATTGTTTTAATAGCCGGACTTCTTCTTTATATCTCCTGGGGTCTTCGATTTAATGTCTGGGCAGACATCGGCATCTATTCAATAACAATTATCCTGGTCCTCGGTGGCCTAATTGGAACGATTCTGTCCCTCACCTTTGAAAAGACTGAAGATGGGAAAGAATAGGTTTTTTTCCTTTGGCAATTGCGAAGATTTATATAGCGTATCGCGGTAAGTGATTATCAATGGAACAGGAAGAGATGCTGAGAAAATATTCTGGTGAATGGATTTTATTGTTCAATGATGAAATTGTTGACCATAGCCTGAACCTTGAAGACGTGCTACGAGTTGCTGATGAGAAGTTTCCCGCAGAGAAATTCCCTGCTGATACCATCAAGATATCAAAAGTATTATCTGGCAGTATTCATTTACATTAGGATACTCATGTCTGAAACACCGTTCATCTTTGAATATAAGAATTATCCATTAATTCCTATCAAGTTTTTCACAAAGAACCAAGAAACACCGATGATTGATGCACTGCTCGATTCTGGTGGGGATTTTATCGTTATACCTTATGCTATTGCGAAATATTTACGACTGAAATTGGAAAAAGCAGGGTGTGTCGATACCGCAGCTGGGGAAACAACGCTGTATAAAACAATGCTGAACATGGTTATCTTTGATGAGGATCGAAAATACACGTACGAGAACCTTGAGGTTCATGTCTCCGATCGTAATGATCTACCTGTTCTTCTCGGGAGAAGCCCTATTTTTGAGGATCATGAGATTCTCTTTCAGAAGCATCAAAACAAGCTGATTTTACAACCGATTCAACACCAGTGAGACATTTGGTACTTTTTTAGCGGATGCTTAGAGAAACTTTAAATCAACCTTGCATGATTCTGATTCAGAGGAACAGATTATGCCATATATGTATGAAGGATGGACCTTGTATAAGAGGGATGTCACCCTCAAAGGCGGACGGAAGCAAACGATTTATTTCTTCAGTAAAAGATCACCCAAAAGTGGAACGCCCTGTGAGTTACCACCAGGATATGGTGTTGGCGTCAATAAACGCACCGGACTTCCCTATCTAAAGAAGAAATAACACCATTTTTTTTTATAAAATATTCTTGAGAATCCTGAATAATAATCTTCAGGTTTCTCATGTTTTTTTGTATTATTATTCAAGTATTTTATACCCGTCCTCAAGGTTGATCTTGGAAATCACAAGTGGTGCTGGTTTGTTTTGAGGGGATTTTATTTCTTTGACCTCTTTGACCGTGATTTTAACCGCTGGACCACATTTCTCTCGGTATTTTTCATAGACCTTTTTAAAAATAAAATCTAACGGTGGGTCTGTATCACGAAGATCGTTGTCAACAACAAGATGGATCTCAATTTCATCAATCTTGTTTTGAATGGTCTGGAAATTGGTTATTTTATAGGTTTTCAGCTCTGTGAGAACTAAAGAGACTAGTTCAAATGATGCGGCAGGATACACACGTCCATCTGGCAGGATCACTCTTGCACTGATTCTTCCTTCCACGCCATTTTTAAAAATTGGGGTATGATCACCGCATGGACACTGATATCCTTCAACCAAGGTGACCCAATCATCCATTCCCGTGTATCTGATAATTGGTGTTCCTCTTCCAAATAGCCGTGTGACAACAATATGTCCTCGTTCACCGAAGTTTAGGAGATTGTTGTGTTCATCGATGACTTCGACATGGTAAAAATCATTATTGATATGCCAACTTCCTTTGAGGCATTCATAGGCAATGGTGCCGCATGCTTCAACTGATTGGTATAAATTGACGATGGGGCAGTCAAACGCATTGTGGATATAGTCATGGGTGTATTGGTCCATCGTGTATCCTCCCACTTGAAGTATTTTTGGGTTGATGGTGTCGCAGTACCCTTTCTTTTTGAAATATGCAAGATGTTGCAGTATGATTGGATAGGTGTAGATGATGTCAGGTTGGAATTCATTGAGTTTTTTTATGATTTCTTTTATCGGGTCAAACGCGTTCATGGAGATATAGTTCTTTGATTTTCGAAACAGTTGTGTGTAATTTAGTATTGCATCATCGTAGACTCTGTCGATTCTCCCCTTATGGAATGTCCCAATGCTTGCTATTTTTGCTGTTCTGACATTGTAGTGGTAGGTTTTCCCTTGCCGTACAGACTGCAGTACTCCTTGAGCAAGAGTCGGAAAATCGACGTAGACTGAGACAGGTTTTCCTGTCGAGCCGCTCGTGCTTGCGACATATGCTTTTGTTTTATCCACATGAATGGGGAGAATCCCGTCTGGGTACTGTTCCACGATATCCTTTTTTGTGACGAAGGGAAGCTTTGTGATATCCTGTATTCCTTTGATGTCCTCTGGTTTTATTCCCGCTGCTTTGTATTTTTTCTGATATAAGGGTACTGTGTAAGCGTACCGAATGACATCACGTAATGCCTTATCCCTATATTTTTGCATTTTTTTAGAATCATAGTTCTTCAACCGTGATGGTACTGTCAGATAATTTTTTAAAAACGGTAGTCCATTGAACGGATTTAGAAATGGATTCATGTGCTCTCGTTTTAGAACATACAATTATTAATATAATTTGTCATATGCTCAGATTGAACAAGGTGGATAACATAGCAACAGATAGGAACCTGGACGATGAGTATCTCGACCGGATCAAAGACACGACGTTTCAGCCTGTTTTCATCTTAGGTCTTCATCGTTCTGGAACAACGATCCTTTACAGAATGTTAAATGAGACAAAGAACTTTGATGTGCTCACCTTGTATCATGTGTTGAATTTCGATCGCCTCCTCTATGATCATTTCAATAAAAAGGTTGAGGAAGAAAAACGCAAAATTAATCAGGTGTTGAAAGCGAAAAGGATAACGAACAGGAAAACGGATACTATTGAGGTCACCGCAGAGTATGAACATGAGTATGTCTATATCTTTTCAGAACGGAATTATCCGCGCACAATAACTGAGAAAAACAAAGAGTTGTTTGAACTCCTCTGTAAAAAAATGAAGGTTCTGTCTGGATCTGACAAGCCAGTTCTTCTGAAAAATCCGTATGATTATGGGAACTTTCTGTCTATTAAGAAACTGTATCCGCATGCGAAATTCGTTTTTATTCAGAGAAATCCACTTGATGTGATAAGCTCGACGATGAAACTGTGGAAGACCCGGTTAAAGGTCAGGGATGAGTTTGTCTCGATGTACTCTAAAGAGAGTGCTGCGATGTATACAAATCCGCTGATTCTTTTTTGTTATCGATTATTTTTCACCTTACGATTTCCCCCTGGGGTCTTTGAAGTGTTCTGGCGATCGAAGATGGGGACGGACTCCTATTTAAGGAACCTAAAATATCTTTCAAGCAGCGACTATATCTCGATTCGCTATGAAGATCTCTGTGAAAAACCAGGTGAGGTCATTACAACGATATTGAGGTTCCTTGGGATGAGGTCTGAGAAGGATTTCACAGGGTATATCAAACCAAGAAAACTCAAGTTAGAACCAGAAGTGTCTTTTTTGAAAAAATTTATTTATACATGGATGAAAGCGTATTTTAACTGTTTTGGGTACACTTTCTGATGTAGTATCTTTGTTTAATCATTTTCATAATATCGTACTTTGATTAAATTGCAGACACTGCAGTTTCGATGCATGAGATCCGGTATTGGGCAATTTTTACAGATTTCATTCATGACAGATTATATAGTAAAAAATAACTATTATAGCTTTTTCAGGAAACGTCATTCAATTGACCACTAAATAGATAATTAATTTGAATTGTTTAATAATTTAATGGAAATTTATGAAAAAATATTTAAATTGACAAGTCATTCTGAGAGATATGGATGAACTAGACGAAAAAATCCTAACAATATTAAACGAGGATGCACGCAAAAGCTACCGAGAAATCGCTCGGGAACTGAACGTCTCATTAACCACAGTTTCCAACAGGATAAAAAGAATGGAAACTGACAAAGTAATTGAGCGGTATATTCCGCTCATCAACCAAGAAAAAATCGGATACGATTTGACCGCGGTCATAAATGTGAAGATCTCCCATGGGAAACTCATCGAGGTGCAAGAAAGGATATCAAAGGATAAACATGTGAGCGGGGTGTATGACATCACTGGAGAATGGGATTCCTTAATCATCGCACATTTTAAAGACAGAAGAGATTTAAACGGATTTATCAAAGGTGTTTTATCGATTGAAAATGTCGAAAAAACAAACACCCAGATTGTCCTAAATATCGTAAAAAATGAAAAAAGAGTAATGAAGTAATTAATTTACACTGTGATACTGATGATTCAGTGGGCCCGTTGAGATTTGAACTCAAGTCACTAGCACCCCAAGCTAGAAGGATACCAAGCTACCCCACGGGCCCAAGGGAGAACGGCTATCCCTTCTTTGAAAATCTAATGCGTGCATACTAGAAAGCCTTAATATACTTTATTAGATGAAGACCTCGTATGGATTTTGATGTTTTTACCTTGCTTGGGTTCGCCGCTGGGACTGTTACATCCATTGGTTTCATCCCTCAACTGATCCGTGGATGCCGGACCAAAAAACTCCATGACGTCTCCTATTGGATGCCATTAGTCCTTGCCAGTGGGATGCTCCTTTGGCTTTTCTACGGGTTTATACGCAATGATATCACGATTATTGTAGCAAATTCCTTTGGCGTCTCCTGCAATATCTTGCTGATTGGTATGAAAAAATGGTATACCTCTAGGGGTGGCTCTTGATTTTCACACAATATCTTCACACAATATCTTAAATACTATGATACTGCATACATCCCGGAAATCAGGAACCCACTGGCTCCATTCCTCAAGTGAATAGCTATGGAACAACGTACAACACGTAAAACCATTCTAGATACGATTGCAATATTCTTCATAAAAAAGTTTGCAAATTGTTTCTGGGAAGTTGCAGACACTTGCTCATATAAAAACGATGCAATTACCAAACTTTATAATAAAACAATAGGAAAAGAATACCGCAAAGAATATGAAAACTGCGCAATGTCCGCTCATTCGAACATCTTACATATCGGATGTGGAGCCTATCCTTTAACTGAAATTATCCTTGCGAGCTGTACCAAGGGCAAGATAATTGGTATCGATAAAAATAATCAGTCTTTACAACGAGGACAACAAGTGATAAAAAGGAATAAACTTGACAATCGTATCATCCTGAAGCACGGTGATGGTCTTGATTTTCCTGTCGAAGAATTCGATATGGTTATTGTTTCAAGCTGCTCCCAACCGAAAGTTAAAATCCTCGAGCATCTCTTTCGAAGAGTTAAATCACAGAGTACCATCATAGTACGAGAGGTTGATATCGCAACCAAAGACATCTTGAATTATATCGATGCACACCCAAATGTTGAATTGAAACAACAAATCCGCCATAATCCTTTCCCGTTTTTTGAACCAATCGGATGGACTACCTTCTGTTTGACAAAAAAATAAGGAACACCCATTTCTCATGGCTATCGGGGCTATACAATAAAGTGATCTTTAAAGGTGAAACGTCCCTTCTCTGCGTGAAAGCAGGTCATCGGAACAAATGTCATCACTCTAGGGTCAGCATCGCAAATCGTATTTTTTTTCCGGTGCATCTGATTTTTTTGTTTTTGATGTGCCGCCTTTTGAGCAATAGGGGTCCTCTGATACGATTGCATCAAATGGTTCTTTTCCCTCTCGCAATGCATAAGTAAATGCTATCCCTCGGCATCCAACACAATAGGTTTCTCTATATTCACATTTTCCGCATTTTCCCTCGAGTTGTTTGTATGCGTTCCTTGCTTTTTGGATGAAGGGATCCTTCATCACCTCAGCTAATGTCATTCCATTTTTGTTG
>JBFYMQ010000092.1:0-7270 GCA_041304825.1 Thermoplasmatales archaeon | reverse complement strand
GTGTCGTAGGACCGGAAACATGTTAGGGAATTTTTCAAAGAGGTGCTGCAGGAATACACTAAAAGAGAATTCGTATTCGAATGGCATCACCACTTCAAGGGTGCCCCAATCGCTTTCTGCATCCATTGAGTCTTTTGCTTTTGCTTTGACGTTGTACGTTCCTTTTTCAGTCCAGGTGTGCGTCAAATGTATCTGTGTGCCTGAGACGTAGGGACCGACCCAACCTGATGTGGTATTGTCTCCCCAGTCGACGAAATAGTAGATAGTATGACCGTCGAGATCATCGGAGAGGAAATTGAACAGGTATGGATTCCCGGGTTTTCCTTCTGCAGGACCGGTGATCTCAGGGACCGAGGGTAGATTGTTATCTGTGATTGTAACGGTCAATGATTCTGACCATATGCTACCCGCACCCCAGACGTCTCGTGCCTTTACTTTGACGTTGTAGGTTCCTAACTCTGTCCACATGTGCGATCCAATACCTACTGCCCCAGAGTTAAATGGTCCGAGCCATCCACTTGTGGTTCCATCGTTCCAATCAAAAAGATAGTAGATTTGATCAGCATTGGGATCAGTGGTGCTGCTGGAGTACGTGTATTCGACGTTCCAGATGCCCAGGGTCGAGCCAACAGGTTTTGTCGGTTGAGCTGGCGGGTCGCTGGGTGATGGTGATTTGAATTCCTGGGCAGGGTCACCAAAATAGGTGCATCCCTGGATAACTGCTCGATAACTTCCTGGCGCTGCACTCCATGACCAGTTTACGGTTGGCGCCATTGTGTCCTTTGACCAGGCATGTCCTTTTCCAAACTGCCAGTTCCCATAACTCTGAGAGTTGTTCTCCATGTCCAAGAAGTAATCCCAGAAGGATTTCATCTGGATGGCGCTTGATGAATTGGTGCTAGTGAAGGATCCCCAGCCGTAACAGGTGTTGTATACGCAAGCAAACGCAAGTTCGGTATCCGAATGGAATAACATAGAGTGGAGGACGCCATCATCGGCAGCGTCAAAATCACCGCAATGACAGCCGAAATCGGTAACAAAGAATGGTTTGGTATTATGATAGTTACTTTCCCATTCTGTGTCGTATACATCCATGGACAGCGAAGGATTTGCATGAGCAGTAGCACTAATTATCGTGACGGTATCACTATTAATGGCATCTCTGAAATGGCCTATGGCATCTCCTCCACCCCAGCCAGGATTCGGATTTTCCGATGTCCATTTCACCGAAAGGTTGAATTGATTTCCGGGGTTCACCGCGTTCCAGGTCTCAAAACCATATTGGAACCCAAGCCAGGTTGGATACACACCATGTTCATCTGGGTCAGGACCTAACCAATTGTTTGTTCCTTTTATCGCACAGAAATCAATGAAATCATCTCCCTGTGCAGTCCAACCCATTGTACCAGCAAAAAACCCTGCGTTCTCTATATAATCATAATCGGTGCTTTGCGCATAGTAGAAGCTCTTTGTCATCCAGTTGGAGACATCCTGAGGGGTATCACAGGTGAGACGACCAAGATAGAGTTCTGAGTATAAATCGAAGCCAAGGTCTCCTTCTTCACCCCAATATGAATCTGAATCTGCATTGAAATTATTATCAAGGTTACTCCAGTAAATATCTGCATCAATATCATTTTCGTAACTTGAATCCATGTCACGAGCGGGAATGTAATTCGACTCTCCGTCACCGCCGATGAGGATGTAACTTGTTCCCCAGTCCTCGTATGCATCTTTACAGAACTCACGGATATGGGCTTGTTTATCATTGAAGGGATTGGTGCCTTGGTAATCAGCACACGCATCGATTTCCTCGGCAGTCACCAGGGTACAAGTAAGTCCTTGGGCTTCATGATGATCCATGAGGCTTTCCCAGTTATAGGGCGTAGAGCTAGTGGTATCCCAGTAGTCAAGTCCATTTTGGGTGGTTGTAATGATGACATAATCATAGTTATCAGCTGGATCGCACAGTCCTCCAGGATACTCAAAGATTGGTGCACCAAGATAGGTATCAGCGATCTCTGGGTTAGAGGCCAATGATTGAACCCATTGCGTATCTTCAGGAGTGTTGCGGAAGAAGACATTGATATCATCACGTTGTTTTAGGTTGATGGTAAGTGTCATTTCCGGGTGGTAATATACTTGTCCGGTGGAGGGGATATATTGTACGGGTGAAAACGAAATATCCATAATCGTATAACCATGAGAATATCCTATATTGTATGGCCCATGGTTTGTGGTTGGATAGAGTTGATTGGATGCGTATAGGTCCTCATTGATGAGGAATTCTTGTGGTATATCCATTCCGATTGGGACTTCGTTTTGATATGGCATAATAGGTTGTGAAATCAAATCAATACCTTGAACGTTGTATTGAACGCGATTTCCTTCAACAGAAATTGAATCAACTGTGGTTCCATATGGTAAAAGAAGTTGTGTAAATTTCACGGGCAGGGTTGGTTCACCTGCTTGTTTTCCTAAATTGAGGCACCCTTGCATTTGAATTTCGGAATACAAGGTATTGTCCGCGGTGATGGATTTTATGGTCGGTTCCTTAAATGTATAGGTGTAGTTCAGATGATCGCTATCCATTGTATAGAGACCTTGGTTCGATATGGTTGTTGCTGTGGTTAATGCAGTCATCGTTAGAAGAATGCAAATGACTACGGATACCTGCTTTTTTACTTTTAATATATTATTCAGTAGATTCATTTTGAGTATACCTCCATTAGAAAATAATGTCGCTGGCATTATTAAAACTTTTGATGAAAATTACAACAGGATTAATAATATTAAAATAATTTTATAAATATTATATGGAACCGCTGTTCTGAGAAGAGGACCAATAAGTAATTCATTCTTCTAATCGTCATTTTCCATCAGTTTTCAATCCTCAGAATAACATTCCATCCTATAGTTCGATATGAGAGATCTATCATGTTTTATGCATTCAATTACGAAGGATCGCAGCGATTAAAAATATTACATTGCTTTTAGAATGAAATTACGCAAAAACTGATATATTTTTCACATATTCGCTCATATTTTTATCTGTTTTATATAAAATTATAAAAAATCAATGAGAATATAATATTCCGAAGAGTAGCAATATCTTTATATAAAGACTGTTATTAAGTATATAGGGGAATTAATATGAAAAAGATTCTACCAATCTGTATAGTCGGTATCTTATTGTGTACCGTCATTGGAGCTGTTGCCCAAACAAACGACGCAGAAAAAAATACCAACCTAGGACCAAAAGACTATACCCACACCGTGCTCGTCGAGGTCGGTACTGCCACCTGGTGTCCCAGCTGCCCGGCATCGAATGCAGCCTGGCATACGATCTACGGACAAGGCACGTATGATTTCGAATACACAGAACTCGTGGATGATAAAAACACTGATGCTGCAGCACGGTTCAATGAGTTTAATCCAAAGTATGTGCCGACATCCTATTGGGATGCTGGTATGTTTGCATATCCCGGAACAAGCCAGGGAACATTTGTTACTTACCTCAATTCAGCTGGTGCACGTGTCGTACCTGATCTTGTAGCAACACTCTCCGCTGCTTGGCTTGGAAACGCTCAGATGCAGATCACCTACAGTGTTCAAAACAATGAGGCAACCAATTACCCTGGAAAATTAAGGATTTATGTCCAGGAACTAGAATCACGATGGGATGATTACTCCGGGAACCCGTATCATCATGCCCTGATTGATATGGCAAAAAACATTGTTATTGACATCCCTGCGGATGACGCGATTTCTGATTCTTTCACGTGGAGTGGATCTGCTGCTGGTTACCCGGATGTCACCATGGATAACCTCCAGGTGATTCTTGCGGTCTTTGATGATGAGGCTCACGCAGGGTATTCCGATCCACCATCAGGTAACCCGTTCAACGCGTATTACTCCGACGAATGCATCGCGGTTCTCCCAACAGGCGACGAGAATGACCCGCCATCAGCACCAACCATCCAGGGTCCAACAACAGGGGTAGAGGATGTTACCTACACCTTCACAATTTCTTCCGTTGATCCTGATGGAGACAATGTCTTCTACTGTGCGAATTGGAGCGATGACACCGGGGAAATCTGCGTAGGACCGTTTGCCTCTGGTGTGCCTGTTGAGGTGACTCACACCTGGACAACGCCAGGGACTTACCTTATCAAAGTCACATCACATGATGTCTATAACCAGGAGAGCGACACTGCGACTTATGAAATCACCATCAGTGAAGCACCCGCTTTAGGGATTGCGGTTGCTGGTGGATTTGGTCTCAAGGCAACCCTCACCAACAACGGACCAATCGCTCTGACTCACATCGATTGGTCTATCACCCTTGATGGCGGTCTGATCCTTGCAGGGAAAACAACCACCGGGACTATCCCTGGTCTGGAGAGCGGTTCGGAACGCATCGTAAAACCTTCCCTCGTCCTTGGATTTGGCAAGACGACGATTATCGTGTCAGCAACCTGTGACGAAGGAGTCGCAGTCAATACCACCGTCAGCGGTTTTGTCTTCGGGCCATTCGTCCTTGGAGTGAAATAAACACCACTCCTTTTTTTCTTTCTTTTCTTTTCATGCATACAATCCGATACTGTATCTTTGTAAACCCAGATTCTTCGACGAGAAGATGCTTTGTGTAATAATTCTCACCTCGAGTAGATAAGCACATTCCATAGGATACTTCTCAGCCATATTTCTACAGCTCTGAATCGAGCATTTATGCTGAAGAAATATTCTCCGAATCGTCGTTTCGTCGCGGAGAATATTGCTTCTGCAACACAACGCATTGTTGCTTGAACTTTTTATTTTCCAGCTTTCGATATCTTGCTGTTAGGCCTTTACTGCCTTTCGTCTGCTTTGGCAATCATGTGCTTTTCTTGATGCGTTCTTCCGGATTTTGATTCCGGGGATTGAGCCATGATTAGTAATTTTATTGAAACAATTCCTGGTGTCGCCTCCTTCATTTCCGAGAACGATGTCGACTCGAAGCAAGTCACACTCCTTGAGTATTTTCTTGAGTTGTTTATGGTTAAAAGCTGTGCCTTTGGTGACCAAACAATGGAGTAAATCAATTTCTATACAAAAAATGACACGATTCAACAACCAAATTAAAGTTTGGGGACTTCGCGCTTAAAGGGTGTTAAGAACGTCAAGGAATTTTTTTGATTTTTCATAACTTATTTGATATAATCTATCTGTTTCAGAGTAAAAAATATTTCAGAATATAATCCTTATCGGAGAAGAAAATCAATACCTATACTGGGGAAAAGAATGTGATTAAATATAGAATTCATGAGGCTCAAAGCAAGATTGTGAGATCATCTTCTAACTAAAAGGACATGCTATGCATAAAGCAAAGTATATCTTGACTCGAACTATCTTTTCTCATCCGGGGAAGCGAGATTATGCTCCTCTTATGTTAGAAAAAAATATCATATTTTTAGAAGAATATTACGTGATGTAATTTAACAATAATAATCAAAAAAAAAAAAAAAAAAAAAAAAAAAAAAAAAAGGGTTGGTTTTTGTTCTTTTGGTCTTTAATTATTGTTACCCTGACGAAGCAGGAGGCTTGTGATGAATTGCTGGGTTGCACTGTTGAAGCCGACTTCGAATGGTACGACGAACGTAAGGGTGCCCCAGTCACTTTCCCCGTCCATTTGGTCTTTTGCTTTTGCTTTGACGATGTAGGTGCCTGTCTCAGACCATGAATGTGTCAGATGGATCATGGTACCTTGAATATAAGGACCAAGCCATCCTGAGGTCGTGTTATCACCCCAGTCAACGAAATAAGAGACGGTATGGCCATCAAGATCCTCTGATACGAAATTATAGAGGTATTCATCGCCTGGTACTCCTTCGGCAGGACGACGTCTCGTGCCTTTACTTTGACATCGTAGGTTCCTAATTCAGTCCAAACGTGCGATCCAACACCTACCACTCCAGAGTCAAATGGTCCAAGCCATCCGCTGGTTTGGCCGTCGCCCCAGTCGAACAGATAATAGATTTGATCAGTATTGGGATCAGTGGTGCTACTGGTGTAGGTGTACTCCACATTCCATATTCCAAGTGTCGGACCAACTGGTTTTGTCGGTTTAACCGGTGCATCACTGGGAGTTGGAGATTTGAGTTGTTGCGCTGGATCACCAAAGAGGAGACAACAGCCTATGGTACTACGCGATTCTTGATACTCACCCCAGTTGATCATGGGAGCCATCATATCTTTTGACCAGGCATGTCCTTTTCCAAATTGCCAGTTGCCGTAACTCTGAGAGTTGTTCTCCATGTCAAAGAAGTAATCCCAGAATAATTTCTGTTGATGTGCACTACTTGAGTTCGTGCAATAAAATTGTCCCCATCCTGACGCAGTGTTGTAGACAACGCCAAAGGCAAGTTCTGTATCTGAATGGAACAACATCGATTCGATGACACCGTCATCTGTTGCATCAAAATCTCCACAATGACAGCCGTAATCTGAAAGGAAGAATGGTTTTGTGTTCGTATAGTCGCTTTCCCATTCATCATCATAAACATCCATAGACATATGTTCATTTGCATGAGCAACGCAACTAATGAGAGTCACTTTGTCATCGTTGACAGCGTTTTTAAATGCATTCGTTCCTCCACCAGACCAACCAGGATTTGGGTTTTCACTGGTTATTTTTACCGTCAGGTTAAATTGGTTTCCAGGGTTTACCTCATTCCAGGTCTCAAAACCGTACAGGAAACCAAGCCAGGTTGGATAAGGACCACTATAATCAGGATCTGTTCCTAAATAATCAGTAGTCCCTTTTATTGCACTATAATCAATGAAGTCATCACCTTGGATTCCAGGAAATCCGAGGGACCCGGCAAAGAATCCAGCATTATCCAAATAATCACAATCAGTACTCCCTGCATAATAGAGGCTTTTCGTCAACCAGTTTGAGACATCCTGAGGGATATCACAGGTGATACGTCCAATGTATATCTCCGCGTACAGATCGTATCCGTTATCGCCTGATTCGCCCCATTGAGCATCATGATCGTTGTTGAAATCATTATCAAGGTTACTCCAGTACACATCAGAGTCGAAATTACCTTCATAAGAATAGTAAAACTGCCGAGCAGGTATCGTATCAGAGTCACCAGCGACAAGGATGTATCGTGTTCCCCAGTCCTCATAGGCATCCTTGCAGAACTCACGGATGTGAGCTTGCTTATCATTGAAGGGACTGGTCCCTTGGTAATCAGCACATGCGTCAATATCTTCAGCAGTC
>JBFYMQ010000091.1:0-6173 GCA_041304825.1 Thermoplasmatales archaeon | reverse complement strand
ACCCATCGCTCAAACGTGGATTCCTCGGCAGGGAACTCAAAATCCCGTTTCCCATCGAAAATTCTGATCGTATAGACATCCTTGTTTTTTCCTCGCTCAAAACCATACAACACCGCACAAGTGATGGTTCGATCGTTTTTCAGTGCGAGTGTATAATAACACCCGACTTTTATTTTGAGTTGAAACAGAACGCACTCCTCCAGCAGATTAACAGTATTGATAACATCTCCTTGCTTTAAAACCATATCCATTAAAGGAAAAAATCGAGAAAATCTCAATTATATATTTTTTAAAAAAAAGAAAGAAAAACAAAAAAGAGAAAAAAAGGGGTTTAACTGTCGTCCTCATCCCAGCGGTACGGATATTCCCGATAGGAATCAGACACCTCTTTGATCTGTAGGAGGATCCCGTTGCTTGCGATTTTCACGACTTCAACCATTTTTTGTCTACCTCCAAAGGGAAACTCATGCTGGAACGATAACATCATAACCATGTTATAGTTCAAAACATTCCTTTCCTGTAAGTCCTACCCCCAATAAGCTCTTGTATTTAAACATTTCTACGTAGATGAGCCTGTTTTCTCCTGAAGGATTCCTTAGCAGATTGGTTTACTTTTCATTGGAAATTGTTTCTGTAAATCCCCAGATCCGAGATGTTTTCCCTGATTCGTTTCCGATGCTTACGACGCAGACATTCAGGTCTCCTTTTTCACCCAGCTCCATGATTAGTCGATCGAAAGGATCATTTTTATTAAACACCTTCCGATACATACGATCTGATAACTTCTGATACCTCTTTTCTTGTACAACCATCGATAGCCCCTTGAAGAAAAGATATCATATAATTGTTTATAAAACTGTAGGTAAAAAAAAGGAAAAAAAAGAAAGAATTCTATGGATACTGTTTGATGGTGCCGATGAAGGATGCGTAGATGTAGAAGCGTCCGTGGAACCCAAGGGTCCGTGCAGGGATTTCTACTTTTTTGAACCAGATAGCTCCGATGTCATGTTCTCCGTCGACGGTGACGGTGACGAAGTGCAGTCGGATGGCTAAGAGTCGTGCAGTTCTGCCTGTTGAGTCTCGTCCGATGCGTATGGCAAATCCTCTGACAGTTGTTCGTCCGAGGTCCATTGAGCAGGTTTTGGCGCTGTCTGATGCACTGGTGGCCAGGGCGCTGATTGGTAGTATGGTTGCTAGTATCATTCCTATGACGATGAGTCCGATGAGTGTTTTTTTCATGGTTTTACATCCCATTTCTTGTGGTTCCACTATTAATATTATTTTGTTAATATATTAATATTTCGGGTGTCTGTCCAACAGGGAAAAACCATGGATGCATCAGGAGGAGGTTTTTTTCTTTATTTTCAGCGGGATCATTTTTCTTTTCTTTTTTTGAGCAGTAAAGATAAATAGCCACTGTCTTTTTCAGGTCTCGTTATGAAGATTCAGGCCGAATGTCTCCCGTGTTTGCTGAAGCGGATGTTGTTTGAAACCGAGCTGAGTACTACGGATAAGAAACGTCAGACAGCGGCATTACGCAGCGCTTGTTTGTTACTTTCCCAGCTCTATGACCCGGAGGTCTGCAGTGCGACGATTGCTACCCAGGTGCACAAAGCAGTCTACGAAGCGTTAGGGGACACAGACCCGTATAAAACCTTGAAGCATCAGAGTAACGTCATTGCAACGACCCTGGCCCCAAAAGTCGAATCCCTGATTAAGAATTCCCAGGATCCGTTGAGGACCAGCATGGTCTGCGCCATCATCGGTAACATCATGGATTTTGGTATCGATGGTTCCAGTGCGCACCCAGGGATGCTGCAGGATGTCTTTGATACACTTTACGCCGAAGGCCTTGGGCATGATGATTACGAGGCACTCAGGATACGTATCAAACAAGCCAAACATCTGGTTTTGTTTACGGATAATTGCGGGGAAATCGTCTTTGACAAGATCCTCTGCCGGGAGCTAAAAAAATTCAACCCTGATGTATTTTTGAGTGTGGTCGTGAAAGGTGAGCCGATCCTGAGTGATGCGACCCTGCAGGATGCAGAGGACATCAATTTACATGAGGTCGTCGATGAAGTACTTTCGACTGGGTGTTACGCGGTCGGCGTTGATTTCACCAAGCTACCAGGCAAGGTCAAAACAGCTTTGGACCAAGCGGATCTCATCATCGCTAAGGGCATGGCGAACTATGAATCGTTCTCTGAGACTGCCTATCGGCCGGTTGGGTATCTGCTGCGGACGAAGTGTTCTGCGATTGCCCGTTCGATGCATGTCCCCCGGAACGTCAGTGCGATAAAACTAGAGCAATAATTATAAGCCTCTGAAAAGGTTTTTTTTGTTAAAATCCTTTGTTTTTTGCAGGATATTTTTTTGGGAGTGGAGCGTTGTTTGTTTCTCGGGGTGTTCTTCGGAAGGGGCCCTCCGAGACAATTTTTAAAGTAAAGTTTATATATTTACAAAACAATAATTTTAAGTAAGGGTGAATCTTTTGGTAAAAAAAGAACTCCAGGACCTCTACAAAGAAGCCATCTACCAGCATTTACTATCAGAGGGCATGAGCCCGAATCGTGCAGAAATAGAAGCACGCCGACGCATGAGACGCGACGACATTCTCTAAACATATCAGCCGAGTTCTACAATCATACCAAATTATCGTTCCCTACGTCATTGTTTTCCAACGATTATGATGAGAAAACACTCTTTTTTAAGGATATGTTTTTATAGGGCAAGGGATAGAACTATAGGTGTGAATGAAACGTGATGAAAAAAAAATTCAACGCGGCAAAAGCAACTCTATTAACCGCAGTAGTACTCGGAGGTGTTCTTGCCACACTCTTACCAACAGCCTCAGCAGGGCTGATATTTAACTTTCAAAGTGTCTTAAACGTCACATGGGAAAATGAGACACAAGAACCTTTGGTGCCCCGCGGGGAATTACGGATATTAACACTGGTGATCACCCACACCATCGCAAGAGGAACACTTGGCGAAGGGCTGCTTGTGTCATTAACCGGGGCGCTTATCGAAATTGATGTATCAATTCTAGAAAAACCCTCGTGGTGTACTGCGACGATCTCACAAGGAACCTTGGCAGTCACGGTGCAACCAAACGAAATATCAACCGTGGAAACCACCGTCACAATCCAAGTGGCTAACGATGCACCCGCCTATGAATTAGGCTATGTCAAAATCAGGGCTGCAGCGGAAAAAACTGGTGTCATCGATGGATATGACAATGATTTTACCCTAAGTTTCGTCCCAGGGTATTTAGCGCTGATCAATCCATCCTTACCAGAGACAAATTCAAAGAATATCGGACCAATGGACACCGCAGTATTCCCCATTGAGATAACCAATCTCGGAAACGCCAGGACCGTTGTGCTACTTTCGGTTCTCAGCGTCCCAAACGATTGGGTTGCGTTAATCACTGATCATCTCATTTTAGAAGAAGGCGCTGGTTCAAAGGCCACTGCGTTTCTTATCATTAAACCTTCGAAGTCATTTGGGTATCATAACGAGGAACAGACCATTCGGGTCTCCCTGCAGCCAGTCAAAGCAGATGATTATTCGCAGAAAGGGGAGGTAACATTCCAAACGTTTTTGGTGCAGAGCAGAGGCTTTTCAACACCAGGCTTTGAGACAATCGTGTTTTTTGGCGCATTTGCTGTGGTGTTTCTTCTTGTTGCGTCTGTTCGGAAAAGAAAAAAATAATCCTTGATTCTTTTCTTTGTCTTTTATCAAACAGATTGACAGTGGAAAGAGAAGGTCAGAAGCAGTGAAAGGAGGTAGGAAGGATCTGGAAGGGGCATAGGAGAGATGGAAGGAAAAGGAATTAAAAATCATCTCCAGATCCTCTTAAGTTATACTTTGTCAAATCGAATATTTAAAGCTTGTGAATAAGAATGGCAAAACGGAAAAAAACCACCTACTTCTGAGCCAACGAAAACGCCTTCTGCACCGCCTCTTCCGCTGAGCTAACCACATGCAAAAACGACCGAGAATCCTTCATCAGAAAACCAGCGGCCAACTCATCAACACACCCACCGGTCCCCACCACCAGCACCACTGGTTTTTCAAAAATAACCGCATAACTAATCTCAGAAAGCGTCCCCCACCGCCCACCAATAGCGATCACCACATCCGCAGCAGACACGACTAAAAAATTCCGACGCATCCCCAGACCAGTCGGCACCGGGACATCTACAAACATGTTGGCCTCCTGCTTACAATCAGGCAACAACCCCACAGTCAAGCCCTGGGCAGATTTCGCGCCCCGACAGGCCGCCTCCATGACCCCGCCACGCCCACCACAGACAAGGATACCACCCTTTGTCGCAATCCCATAACCGACTTTTTCGGCAACATCAAGCATCACGGAAGAAAGATGGATATCATCAGAATCACTCCCACACACCGCAACCAACGTTCGCATCAAACCAGGCTATTGACTACGTGTTTTTAACAGTTTTCACAGCCCAAAAAAAAAAAAAATGATTGTTACTCACCAGGTGTCGCAGACTGCTCGACAGCAAAACACGTCGTCTGCCGACCCTTCTTCACCACCGAGACAAGCTTGGCCTGATCCAGCACCTTCATGTTATAGTTAATCGTCTGCGGCTTCTGATCCAGCAGACGGGCTAGCTCCTTTTGCGTCATGCCTGGCTTGTCCTTTAACAAATCAATGATCTGGATCTGCAACGCAGTGAGCCGGAACCGCTCTGATTTGGGAAAGTTCATCCCAGTCGGATAGAACACTCGATACTTCAGCCCCTCCCGACGAGACTGGATCAACTCTGTTTTCTCCAGCACCCCTAGATGATACGACAGGGTCCCGTTCTTCACCCCGACCTTCCGCAGGATCTGGTTATAATGCACCCCGGGGTTTGTCTTAATGAACCCGTAAATCTGCCCACGGACGAACTGATCCAACACATCCTCCTTCTGAATCCGCGAATAGAACGGCAGCAACAACGTAAACAACACCAGTACCCGGTACCGGCCAGTCTCGGTAAACACCGCAAGACCAACCGCAAGCAACCCGAAACTCAGGCTCAACGCGGTAATCGGCCCTTTGTTCTTATTTACCCATAACGCGGAATGCGCAAGATTCCCCTCATACACCACGCTATAGTACTGGCTGGTCACATAGGTAAAACCAAGCGCATCAGAGACATTGAAAACCAACCGGTACGTCCCACTATTCGAATACTCATGGGCGACCGCTATTTTCTCAGCAGAATAAGTCTCCACAGACCCATCACCCCAATCAATCGTATAGCCCTCCAATGGCACATCAAGATGCTCCCGCGCAAGCTCAAAGAACACGACCTGCACCTGATACACACCCAGCTCCGGGATCGATTGAATAAAATTCGTATTCATCGTGAAATTCTGCAACGGTGATTCCACGACTGCAGACACCCCAAGGACGTCGGATTGCAAAGGGATACGAATCACTGGTTTTTCATCATAGTACACCACAGTGCTGCCCTCAGGCAGGATGCTGGTCTCCTCTGAGGATTTCACAGCGAGACGATCATCAGGGAGCCGGACTACAAGGCTTTCTGCGGGTAACTGAACCATGTTTTTCAACGCCCCGTTCAAGATAATGGTGCTTGTGTTAAAACTCGGGTCGGAGACAAACTCAGAATAATCGGTTTTCACCAGTTCACTGCTCAACTGCAACGATGCTGCAGTCATGTTCAAATCAACAGGCTCAGCAGAAGAAACAACCACCATGGTATCAAAACACACACCAAACACAATAGCAGCCGCTAACACAAACAAACCGAAACGGTTCATCGCTCGCAGCAACACGCCACGGTCTGGGGGCATAGTCCTATTTTTTTTCTCCGTCACAGATACTTAAGAAATACTCCTTATTTATATGTTTTGAAACAAAACTTGTATCAATCCATCTGTTTCATAAAAAAAGACAGGCTTTTAATACAATGACAAGATACCGCACACGGAGATTACCCATGGAACATGAACCAGTCGTTGAAACAACCCAGAAACCAAAAAGAAGCAAAAAACACCTCATCTTCGCAGGCATACTGATTGTTATGGGTTTTCTTTTCCTTTCCGCAGGCAGCTCATTTGCGTATTACAATCAATCCACAGATAGCGAAGGATACGTCTACAGCAACAGTTACCATGTGAACACC
>JBFYMQ010000090.1:0-6410 GCA_041304825.1 Thermoplasmatales archaeon | reverse complement strand
CACTTTGAGGAAATCTATCTTCCTGGGCAATCACAACCGCTCCGACTTGGGAAAAAAGAAAAAGCTTTGTTGTTTATCAGAGAGATCCGTGATGAAGCGCATCGTTTCGCGATTGCGTACAATCGTTTGCTACGGAAAAAAGAGTTGAGATCGTGACACAGTTTACCTTAAAAACAGACCTTGTTCCAAAAGGATCACAGCCTGACGCTATTACTCAGTTGGTCGAAGGGGTAAATAAAAAGTATTCTACCCAAACATTGCTTGGGGTGACCGGGTCTGGGAAAACGTTTTCCATGGCGCAGATCATTCAACAGATACAACGACCTGCGATTGTGATTGCTCATAATAAAACACTCGCTGCCCAGCTCTATAGTGAGTTTAAAGAGTTTTTTCCGGACAACCGTGTCGAGTATTTTGTTTCCTATTATGATTATTATCAGCCTGAGTCGTACCTGCCTCAGCGAGATCTGTACATCGAGAAGGACGCGGATGTCAACCCGAAGCTTGAACAGATGCGGCTTGCTGCGACCGCTTCCTTGTCATCACGGAGAGATGTGATTATCGTCGCCTCGGTATCCTGTATCTATAATGTCGGAAACCCCCTTGATTACCAGCGGCTTGGTTTTGAGATTCGAATCGGACAACGACTCCCGCGGAACGCGCTTCTTCGTCGCTTATTGGATATCCAGTATGAGCGAAACGATACGGAACTGATTCCTGGTCGTTTTCGAGTGAAAGGTGACACTATTGACCTCATCTTAGGGTATTATCCGAATATCTATCGGATTGAGATGTATGGGGATAAGATTGAATCGATCAAAGAATTACAGAAAAACACCACTGAGACCGTTGATGTTTTGAAATATCTGTTCATTTTCCCTGCGAAACATTTCGTAATACCGGACAGCAGCCAGAAACGCGCAATTGAGGGAATTAAACAAGAACTGGAAGAACGACTTCCCCAACTTCCCATCTTGGAGGCACATCGGTTGAAACAGCGGACACTGTACGACCTTGAAATGATCCAGGAGACCGGGTTCTGTAAAGGTATTGAGAATTACTCGCGGCATCTTGATGGGCGCAAACCCGGTGAGAAACCGTACTGTCTTCTTGATTATTTTCCTTCTGATTTTATCATGTTTATTGATGAGAGCCATCGGACGATCCCGCAGATCCATGGGATGTATCATGGTGAGTATTCACGGAAGCAAGCTTTGATCGACTACGGGTTCCGACTGCCGAGTGCGATGGATAATCGACCGTTGACGTTTCAGGAATTTGAGCAGTATATGCACACTGTGGTTTTTGTCTCTGCGACACCAGGGGCTTATGAACTGGGGAAATCACAGCAGGTGGTCGAGCAGATCATCCGACCTACTGGTCTGGTTGATCCTCCTGTAGAGGTGAGAAAAATAGATGGTCAAATCCCGGATTTGATCGGTGAGATTCAAATGACTGTGAAACGGGGCGACCGGGTTCTTGTAAATACGTTGACGAAGAAGCTTGCTGAGGAGATGTCTGAGTATCTTGCTGAGAAAGGAATAAAGACACGGTATCTGCACTCTGAGATCGATACTCTTGAGCGTTCTGAGATCATCCGGGAGCTTCGTCTTGGGAAGTTCGATGTTCTTGTCGGTATTAATCTGCTTCGAGAAGGTATTGATATTCCCGAGGTTGGATTCATTGGGATTCTTGATGCGGATAAGGAGGGATTCTTGCGTGATGAACGCAGTCTGATTCAAATCATCGGTCGAGCCGCTCGAAATGTGAACTCAAAGGTGGTGTTATATGCCGATGTTCTGACTGATTCGATTCAGAGAGCACTTTCGGAGACCAATCGGAGAAGAACCGTCCAACTCAAATATAACGAGGAACATGATATTACTCCGACAACCATCATCAAACCAATTAAAGAAAAAGTCGTGGAAATCACGGATACGAAGCATATCCCCCGAAAGGAGATTCCGGTTATCCTTGTGAATCTTGAGCTAGAAATGAGAAAAGCAGCAGATGATCTTGATTTTGAGAAAGCAATCGCGCTGCGTGATCGAATCAAGAAGCTGCGGCAGTCGATGATGCTCTAAATTTTTTTTTATGGAAATGTTTGTTCTTTGTTGATGGTTCCTTTGATGCCGACAACAATAGATTTGATCGGTATCTTCCTTGTTGCTTGTGAGAGTGCTTGTTGAGCGATTGCAAGGAGACCTCGGCAACAGGGTACTTCCCTGGTCATCACGGTCAGTGAGGTGATGTTCGCATCATCGATGAGCGTGGTGAGTTTTTGTAAGTGGGGATCAGGCCGGAATCAAGTTTTGGGCAGGCGATTGCGAGGCTGTTTCCTCTGAGGTACTCTTTATGAAAATCTCCGTGTGCGTAGGCGACGCAATCTGCGACAAGTAAAACGTCCTTACCTTGGAAATAGGATGCGTTTGGAAAGATAAGATGTAATTGAACCGGCCATTGACAAAGATGTGATTGTCTTGCATCTGCTTCTGTTTCTTTCTGTTTCGTTTCTTTGAAGAAATCCATGGTTTTTGCTTCAGGGCATCCGCAAACATGGTGATGTGTTGTTTGTCCTTCTTTGAATGGGGCTGGTGATGTTTTTTTCTTCTAGTATTTCTAGCGCCTGTTTGAGGTAGATTTTTTCCCCGTGATCTTTGTGATGGTTCAGATGCCCTAGGATGGTGTTGTCCCCTGCTTTGATGATGTTTTCCATGACTTGTTTCTCATTATATGGTTCAACATCGCGTTCTTCTGTGGTGATGGCGTCTTATGGGCAGTGTCCGATGCAGGCGCCTAATCCATCGCAGAAAATTCCGTTGATGATCTCCGGAATCATCTTCGGATTTTGTCTCACTTTTTTTTAAAAGTTGTTCTTTTGTTATTGATTTATCTCCAAGTTTTTGAAACAAGTCAGATTCCATGAGAGATCCTTGTTAATTTTTGAATCTGAATCTGTTGTAAAATCATTATGCAACGATAAAAGACGGAAGAAGCTATGTCTGTATTTGCCTAGATAATTTTTTAATAATTTATATAAATTCATTGTTACTTATCATTACAAAACATGGGAATGTGATATCATGGAAGGGTTGGAATATTTCTATGAATTATTCTCAGGTCTTCCTCGTGGTGGACCTGGAGATAACAAATCTACTCGGAAAGCATTTTCTTATCTGAAAAATTTACCGTCTGAGCCCTTTATTCTTGATATCGGATGCGGGTATGGTATTCAGACTCTCGAGTTAGCAAGAATTTCCAAAGGTAAAATTATTGCTTTAGATAACTACCAACCTTTTTTAGACATCCTCACGCAGAATGCAAAAAAAGGAGGACTTAATCATAGGATTATTACAAAAAATCAATCAATGCTTGAGATGGATTTCAACAATGATACTTTTGATCTTATTTGGTCCGAAGGAGCAATTTTTGTTATGGGATTTCAGAATGGATTAAAAAAATGCAATCAACTTCTAAAAAACAAAGGGTATTTTGTTGCAAGCGAAGCAGTATTGTTATTACCGAATCTTCCAAAACCATTACAGGACTTCTGGGACGAAGAATATCCAAATATAATGGACATAAAAAGCAATATCTCTCTGATTCAAGATGAAGGCTTTACGGTATTATCTCATTTTACATTACCGGAATCATGTTGGGTTGATTTTTACTCGCAAATGAATAAAGAGATAATAGAATTAAAGAAAAAATATCATACAAACAAAATTGCTTTGCAAGTGTTTGAAAAGTGCGAAAACGAAATTCAAATATATAATACGTATTCAGATTATTTCGGCTATGAGTTTTTTATAATGCAGAAGAATTCAACTATAAAAAGTGCAGGGAACGGGATTTGAACACTAAGATACATGTAAAAATAAACCGTTATTCCTTTTATCATAAAATTCAAAATCAGTGCAAAAAACAATAGGTATTTACATAATCAGAATATTCTGTTGTCACATAAAAAGGTAAAACCATACTTTGAAGATGTTATGATTCCTTTTTCTGCAAAAACCCTTGTTGAATTGGTGATAAAACAAAGTTATGGGTTGGACAGAACCTTTGGATATGATTAAAAAGATTATTAAATAAATAGTAAATTAAGATATAGAAAATCATGCAAAAGATAACGTATGAAAAAGTAAAAAAATTCATTATTTACGTTCTTATGGGTATGTTATTAATTGTTGTTTTTATCTCAACTGCGTTTCTAGCCTGGAACCTCATTGACAAAATGTTTTTACATTTCAGTGAAACAGAATTTCAAAGTATTGTCATTGATCTCTTTGGTTTATTTTTCCTTGTATTAGTTGGAATTGAACTGTTTGAAACACTTCAGATGTACACAAAAGAACGCGTAGTTCATGTAGAAGTAGTGTTACTTGTTGCCTTAATCGTCGCTGCAAGGAAAATTATTATGATCGATTATACAAAAACTTCAACAGATGTCTTTTTCGGAATCGCAGCTGTTGTTGTATCGATTGGTATATCATATTATCTTTTGAAAAGAGCATCAAGTTTTTCTAAAAATGAAGAACTAAAATAGAATAACTGAAATTTCAACGCATTTTTTTTTTTTTTAAGAACCTCAGATTAGATGCATCATAATGTTTAAGTTGTTATTTCAAACCTGTTACGAATTCATTAATTATTTCCTTTGCGTCTTCAAGAGTGTTATATTCTTTTAGAGTAAAATGAGGAACGTCCTCTTTTGATATTCCTTTAATCATTGTTGATAGTTTATTAGGCCAGTACTCTTTTTCATATAAAGCAAGAACAGGAATAAGTGATAGTCTCATTCGTGGTCTCAAATAAGCATGAGCAATTTCTATGCCAGTTCCTAAACTGGGTGTAGATACTTCAAAAATTGCTGCTTTTATATCTCCTTCAATCGCTTCTATCATTTTATTCCGAACATATATCTTCCGCTGTTGTTCATCTGTTGGCATGGGACCTATTGCCTGTTCAAGTTTCTGTATTGCTTCCTCATATGTTTTTCCTGTTGTATGTTCAGTATATACTTTATAACCTTTTTTTTGGATGGTTTCAATAAAGGATTCGTGGACCTGGGATCGTTCTTTTCTATCTTTTGCACCCTGGATTGCCGCTCCATAAAAAACTTGTTTCATGGAAAATGATTATAAATTTTTATGATTAAAAATTTATCGTAGAATACTGGGGGCGGGATTTGAACACAAAAACACATGTAAAATCATAGAATTACTCCTATTGAAATAAGAATCAGTAGAATTAGATTATTTGGCTAAACCATAAAATAACAAATATTCCTATTGTATTTAAAAGAAAAGATACTACAAAAAACACACGAGAAGAAATAACTTTTGATGTAGCAAGGAGTGCAACTCCCATTTCATCAGGTAGTGGAGATGCAATGATAAAACCAGCAATAACTGGCAGGAAATATTTTTTTACAATAGATGGTGATTTTTTATTTATGTGTTTAATGATTTTTTCATTTCTAAGTTTTTCGATTTCGTCATGAAACGAATGCCGAATAAGTTTGAAAATAAGATAATCACCTATCATAGCACCAATACCACCGATTAATGCTGATACGATAATGTTTTCATTTTGCGCTAATAATATAAGAAAAATAGTTGCTGGTGCTGCTGTAAATCCATACGTAAAAAATATTCCTGCAATCAGAGTTCCAAAATACCCTAAGGAGAAAAGAATATCATGAAAAATAGGAATATTGCGCTCGTAAAAGATAAAATAAGCAACGATGAAAGTAATGATAAGTAGTA
Organism: Thermoplasmatales archaeon; assembly: GCA_041304825.1. GTDB lineage: Archaea > Thermoplasmatota > E2 > DHVEG-1 > DHVEG-1 > SM1-50. Next base: position 639 of record JBFYMQ010000090.1, on the reverse strand, counting down.
ACAATTTTGGATATTTTATTTTATTTACCAGTGAATTCATGACGAATAAGCATTTAATCAATTATTCTTTAATATGTTGTTATTTTTTCTTTCGGTCCTCAAGATGTCTGTTTAATATGTATAACGGTGGGATGGAAAGCAATATTCCAATAATGAGGAGTGGAATTAAAAAAGTGGAACCTAAATAGATATCCAGAAGCAGCCAGACACTTCTAAAGATAAAAATCGATGCAATAATGAGAACGAGTTCCCAGAAAATATGATATTGTTCTTTCATGATAAAACGAAATATTTGAATTTGTTATAAAGATTCTGCTTTGTTTTTGGCATAGAATAATAGTGATAAAAGAGTTAGAGTATGCAGGGGAAGGGTTTTGAACCCGTGATTACCGGTAAATTCCAAGAATAAGATAATAATGTTAGTTGAAATCCAAGAGAAAACGGAGAATTGGGAACGCATTTGTGAATCGCTCTAATAACGATTCGATGAATCCACGTTTACTAGATTATATATTTCTGTCAGGAATCCAATCACAATGGAATGTCATACCTAAAAAAATACAAACTAACATAATGAAGTAAGTTAGCAAATGAGGAAACAAAGGACCGCCAAAATACATCGTAAGCAACCAACATAAA
>JBFYMQ010000089.1:0-6478 GCA_041304825.1 Thermoplasmatales archaeon | reverse complement strand
TGTTTCAATTCACCTGCGGCGAATCCTTCGGCGTGGATATAGGATATTTCTTTGAGTTTTAAGGCTCCTTCGAGGGAGAGAGGATAGTTGACGCCTCGTCCTATGAAGAACACGGATTTTGCGTCTTTTAGTTGTTTTGCGATTGTTATGATTTCATTGCTTCGTTCGAGGACGTCCCGGACGTGTCGTGGTATGGCTTTTAAATGGAAGAGATTATTGTAGAGTTCATCGGAGCCTATCTTCTTTTGGAGAAGCGCGATTTTAAGTGAAATAAGGAACAGGACCATCATTTGGGAGGTAAAGGTCTTTGTTGCGGCTACACCGATTTCTGGGCCTGATTGCTGCAGGATGTATCCATCTGCGAGGCGGGTTGCTGTGCTGCCGATGACGTTGGTTATGACAAGTGTTCTACATCCTGATGCTTGGGCTTCCCGTAATGCAGCAAGCGTGTCAGCGGTTTCCCCTGATTGTGTGATTGCGATGACAAGGGAGGATTCGTTTCTTGACCCGAAATAGCGATATTCTGAGGCTATCTCTACGAACACCGGGATGTTGGTGAGTTGTTCGATGAGGTATTTGCCGACGAGACCTGCATAAAATGACGTGCCACATGCGACGATATGAATGGAATTGATATCGGATTTGAGGAGTTTTTCGACCGGCTCTGGGAACGTGATGGTTTCTTCCATTTCTGAGATACGTCCTCTGAGGACATGATGGATAGTATCAGGTTGATCGTAGATTTCCTTAAGCATGAAATGGGGAAAGCCTGATTTTTCCGCGTCTGTGACATCCCAGGTGATGAGTTCTTCTTTCTTTTTGATTTGTTTTTTATTCTTATCGAAAACATGGATGGAGTTGTTTGTAATAACGCAGAGTTCTCCATCGTTGAGGAACATTACTCTATTGGTGTATTTTAGGAATGCTGTGATGTCTGAGCCAAGGAAGTTTTCGCTGTCTCCGACGCCGATGACGAGTGGGCTTTCATTTCGTACTCCGACGATTTTTCCTGGTTCGTCTTGGCTGACAGCGACGATTGAGTAGGATCCCTTTATCTTTTTTATTGCTGCGATGATTGCTTCTTCGAGGTTTCCTTTGTATACATCATCGATGAGATGAGCGATGACTTCTGAGTCTGTCTGGGAGAGGAATCGATGTCCTTTCTTTTTTAGCTCCTCTTTGAGTTTCAGGTGGTTCTCAATGATCCCGTTATGGACGATTGCGATTTTTTTATCGCAGCTGAGGTGTGGGTGTGCGTTTTCTTTGGTGACGCCTCCATGGGTTGCCCATCGGGTATGACCGATTCCGGTTGTTCCTTTAAGGTGAGGTATTTTTTTTTCTACGTTTGCTATTTCGCCGATTTCCTTGTAGATGTTTAATTTTTTGTCGATGATGGCGACGCCAGCTGAGTCGTATCCTCGGTAATCGAGTCGTTTCAATGAATCGAGTAAGACGGTTCTAGCTTCTCGATATCCTGTATAGCCGATGATTCCGCACACGTTACATCACTTTACTTTCACTTGGGATGTTTTTTCGTATCTGTTTCATGGGGCTGATTTTGCATTTTCTGCCGATGATTTTTCCTGGGTCGACTACGACGTGGCTTTCGACGATGCAATCTTCTCCCATCATGGTTCCTATGGGTGTTTCGAGTTTTTTGAACTCGTTGTCGATTTCTATGATTGTTTTTCCTGATATCGTCGAGAAATTATCCCCGATGATGCATCCTTTTCCGATGACGGAATGGGAGATATGGGCGGTCGAGGCGATGTGCACGTCGTCCATGATGACGCTGCTTCGTATTTCGCTGAAGGGGTGCACGACTGTGTTCTTTCCGATGCTGGTGGAGGGGAAGATGCATGCATGTGGTCCTATTTCGCAGCCATCGCCGATGACCACGGGTCCGACGATGTAGCAGCCTGCGTAGATCTTCGTGTCCTTTCCTATGCAGACGGGTCCTTTGATGGTGACACCTTTTTCGATGGTGCCGCTGGTGTGTTCGCTTGTTGTCTGGATCATCGCTTCATTGACGGTGATGAGATCCCAGGGATAAACGATATCCATCCATGATTTGGCGAGGAGCGTGTTGATATGTTTTCCTTTCTCGATTAGGGATTGGATGACGGAGGAGAGCGCATGGGCTCCTTCTGAGGTGCAGCGTTCAATGTCGTTGAAGACCGAGGGGGGGAGTTTGTAGATGCCCGTGGAGATGTATTTGCCGATGTCTTCTTTTGGTTTTTCGACGATGCGGCTGATGTTGCGGTTTTCGACGAATACGACGCCGTATTTGGATGGATGGGGGTGTTCTTTGATGAGGAGAGCGTATTCTGATTGGTCTTTGATGAGTTTTGAGATGCTTCCTGCATCGATGATGTTATCTCCTGCAAGGACGATGAATGGGTCTTTAATATGTTTTTTTACTTGGAGAAGTGCGTGGGCGGTTCCGAGTTGTCTGTCTTGGGTGACGTAAGTGATTTTGATGTTTTTGTAGTCTTTGAAGTGTTCCATGATGACTTCTTTTTTGTAGCCGACGACGACGATGATTTCTTCGATGCCGCTTTTTCTGGTTGCATCAAAAACGTATTCGAGCAGTGGTTTATTGGCGACTGGGAGCATGACTTTGGGCATGGTTTCGGTAAATGGTCTGAGCCGTTTTCCTTCGCCGGCCGCTAAAATAACTGCTTTTTTTATCATGAATCTCACAGGACTGTATTGTTTGGTTCTTTATTTGACTTTTTTCTTTGATATGTGTATGTTCGTTCTGAATTATTTAAATCCTTCTATAAATACATTGAATGGTTGTTTTTAAAAAAAATTGTATTTGGTTTATGGATGTTTTTTTGTCTGGTCTATCCGATGACTTGAACGACGTGTTCGTTGACAACGAGGAATTCGACGAGTTCTTGTGATTTTTTCAGTTCATCAAGAAGGCTGGAGTTGATGGTATGTTTGAATCGTGACAGCACCCTGCTCCCACTGGGTCCCCAGCTGCCGATTTCTACGTATTCGTTGTCATAATCTTTGATGCCCCCAAGGATGGTGAATGATTCTGTCACCATGCGGAAGGAACAGCTGGCGCATTCAACGACGGTTCTATACGGTGTGTATGCGTTGTCTTGGTCGTAGATTGGCTCGACTTGTACGACTGTTAAAAAACCTTTGCATTGAGGGCATGTCATGCTTCGTTTCCCGGTTTGTTCCCAGATGTCCTCTGCGACACTTGTTTTTTTATAAGTCATCTCTCCAGGCTCCATTCCTTCTTCTCCAATCTCTATTATTATACACGCTTCTTCCATATATAGTTTTGCTTCATTGAGAAGAAATTGTGATGATAAAGCTCTTGTATGATTGAACAATATTGGATGGAAAATGGAGTCGAGGTCGGTGGAATGAATCGGATCACGTTTCTGACTGATTTTGGTACAAAAGGAGCGTATGTTGCACAGATGAAAGGCGTGGTTTTAGGTATCACTGATGCACGGATCATCGATATCACCCATGAGGTGTCTGCTCATAATACCCGGGAAGGGGCGTTTCTGTTGTGGACGACTGCGCCGTTTTTCCCTATGGGTACTATTCATGTTGCGGTAGTCGACCCTGGTGTTGGTACGGAGCGGAAAGGATTGATTATCACGACAAAAAAGCAGATTCTTATCGGTCCGGATAATGGTATTTTGTTGCCGACGGCGCATCTGCTTGGGGATTTCGTAGTCTATGAGATCACCAACCCCCGTTACATGATTCATCCGTTGTCACGGACGTTTCATGGTCGTGATATTTTCGCACCTGTCGCTGCCTATGTCGCTCGTGGTGTCCCGTTTGGTGAGATTGGTACGAAGACGACGCATTTTGTTGACCTGCAGTTTCCTGTCGGGGAGCATCGAGGAGACCAGATTGTCGGCAAAGTCTTGTACGTTGATCGGTTTGGGAATTTGATAACAAACATCCCTCAGGATATTGTCCCTGTTGATCTTGATCAGAAGAAAATCACTTTGATCTCTGGTGAGCGTCGATGGGAGCAGATTCCATTGGTATCCTCCTATGGGTACGCAAAACAAGGAGAAATCCTTCTGACTATCGGGAGTAATCATTTTCTTGAAATCAGCATCAACCAGGGGGATGCTGCCCAGGTTCTAGGAATGCAATCTGACTCTGAGTTCTCGTTAGTTTTCGGTTAGAATGTCTTTCTTTTTATTCCATCCAGCGTCGTATACGCGTTTTGTCCGATGTAGTAGACTGGATGGATACGCTCTGTTCGGAGCAGTTCGTTCTGGAAGGCGTTTTCATCAGCTGAGACTGCGACGACCTTGCCGACGAACAGTGTATGGTCACCCAGAGGCATGCTTTTTACCAGTTCACATTCCAGATGTGCATATCCTTCTTTGATGAGGGGTGTTGAGAGTTTCTGAGCAGGGATAAGGGTCAGTCCGGTGTGACAGAGTTTATCGGTGTTTCTCCCAGAATGTGTTCCACAGTACTCCGCTGCTTCAACTTCGGAGTATGGGATGAAATTGACGACGAATTCCTTGCTTTTTTTTATTAGGGTATAGGAGTATCGTTTTGGGGAAATCGAGATACCATAGAGCGGTGGGTTTCGTGAGATGGGAGTGTGCCAGGCAAGGGTGATGATGTTTGTGTTTCCTTTTCCATCGTTACAGGTGACTAACACCGTTTGCATAGGAAAAGCGTAATGGTAATATTTTTCAATGGTTCCTTGGGTTTTCATACAATCCTCCTTTTTTAGTGTTGGGTTTTGAGAACCGCGTCGAGTAGTCCGTGCGCATAGTTGATGCAGCCAAACGCGGTGAAGAAGTCTTTTTTCTGTGCATAATATTTTGTGTCTTCGTAATATTGCGATGCGAGTTCGATGACTTTCTTTTGATTGTCTGTAAGCGTGTTTTGGTTGATTTGTTTGATGTTTTCTTCGAACATTACGATGTCTTTTTCTACCCTGGTTTTTTCGTCCATGATATTGCGGTTTACGGGAGGTGGTGCGAGGAAATAAATGTTTGCATCGTTGGTATTTTTATCGTTTTTTAGGCGATAAAAAGATTTGTCGGCTGTGAAACGACAAAATGGAAAGGTATTTAAACCCAGAAAACAACGTTTTTTATCAATAGTAGCACATAAAAATGGTGCGCTGTAATGAAAAAAACCCGTTCGCCTATCAATAAAAACATTGAGACTGCAGTAAATGAATTACTTGACTCCCGGGCGGAGTCTCGTATCTACATCTACTTGCTTCGGAAAAATCGGGCACGTAGCGACGAGATAATCCGAGGCACTAAACTGCATCCCAGCACTGTTCGAGAACTCCTCTCAAAGATGTACGATAATAAAATTATTTTCAGGCAAAAAATCAAAACAGATAGTATTGGAAAAAACCCTTATCTTTACGGTGCTGTTTCCCCTATTCTGTTGTTACAACGTCGAGTGAAGATCATCGAATCGCGACTGAATAAAATTGCTAACCTCGCTGGGACATCTAATGGTAACAAATATGTGCAAATAACGATCGATGACCAGGGTGGTAACCCATGAAGATAGCGAACTCCCTAGCAACAATCCTGGTGAAACGACCGAAAACCATTCTGTTAGTCTACACAATAATAACCATCATTGTTGGTCTGCAGATTCGTAATGTCTACATGCAGTCAGATCTGTCTACCTTTTTACCTCAGGATGATCCAACGTTACAGTTGTGGAAAAAAATCGATCATGAATTCCAGATAGGTTCTACAATTATTATCTATGTTGAGGCAGATGATATCAGGGATTCTTATGTGTTGCATGAAATGGATCGTGTGGCTACAAAAATTAACACCTATGAACTTGATAAAGGAAAAGCCGATGGTGTTTTTTCGGTCAATAGCGTCGCTCAGCTTATCAAGGAGGAGAACCAAAAACCGGTTCTTCCTCTGGGTCTTGGTGGAACAGGAAAATACGAGATTCCTGATGATACAGCTCTTATTAACACCTATATGGCACGGATTCAATCAAGAGCTGGGATCCTTTTTTTAAATTCGTATAAAGTGGCGGTCATCATCTTCCAGCTCTCTGAGAACGCCGATAACACACAGATACTGGATATGGTAAAAGCAGCCATTGTCAAAGAGGCTCGCTATTCTACCATGACCGTGACTGGTTCTGTTGCATCACAACAGGCGATGCGAGCGTCAACCCTGCAGTCCCTGACAATCGTATTTCCCTTAGCAGCTCTTGGTGTTGCTTGTGTTCTCTTTATCTTCCATCGGACGCTGAAGGGTCTTCTCATCGGATTCTTGCCTCTGGGGTACGCACTTCTGCTCACCTTCGGGGTTTTAGGAACAATTCAACCTGAGCTGACTATCCTTTCGATTGCTGTGGCTGCTTTGTTGTTAGGACTTGGGGTGGATTATTCGATTTATCTTGCGAATCGATTTGCAGAAGAATGTACTATAGATGATAAAATAAAACGTGTAGAATGCACCCTCGGTCG
>JBFYMQ010000088.1:0-6614 GCA_041304825.1 Thermoplasmatales archaeon | reverse complement strand
TAATGAAATTTTCTATCCCTTGTAAAAAAACTATATATCATAGAAGAGAATTCCTTGACGTAAGGTTGGTGTAACCTATCAAGGTTGATATCATCGGCGCAGGTCCTGGTGGCCTAAGTGCAGCAATCTCGATAAAAAACCGTAATCAAGATATCGAGGTTGTTGTCCATGAGAAATATAAAAACATCGGATATAACCATGAGGGGCGACGATGTGGAGAAGCACATTCCGTTGAACGTGAATGGAAACAATGGATACCAACTGGTAAAAGCATTTTTAATACGATCCTGCGCGCAGATGTTACGATAGGTAAGAATCACTATATTGCCACGCGGCCTCCCGGTGTTGCTTGTGTTCTCAACCGGCAGGAATTTATTTGTCAGCTAGCGCGTGACGCAGAGAAACGAGGAGTGATCATCCAGACCAATGATAAAATAAAATCGATAAAAGAGCTTGATGCCGACGTGCTTGTGGATGCTTCAGGTTGCCCAAGCATGGTCAAACGTGAACTGAACTTCAAATTAGGATATACCGGGAAAACATATCAAGAGACTCTAGAGAACGCTAACTGTTTTTCCTGTGACACCTTACGGATTATCTTCTCTCGCTATGGTGGGTATTTCTGGGTTTTTCCACGAAACCCTGAGGAAAAAGAGGTGAATGTCGGAGTGGGGGTGTTTGGGGATTTCGGATATAATCTCCGAGAGATGCTTCGTGTGTTCAAAGAGGAACAACACATCACCGGAACAATCAACTATGTGTCTGGTGGGTTGATTCCGCTAGGCTTACAACGTCCATTCCTTTACAGAAACATTCTGTTTGTTGGTGATACAGGTGCGGGAGCATTCCCGTTTTCAGGTCAAGGCATCTATCGAGCGTTGATGAGCGGTGATATCGCTGGACGATGCATTGCTCAGAATAGAATTAAAAAATATCCTTCCATCATCCGGAAAGAGTTTACCCAGTGGGATGTGATTGGGTCGACATTTATCAAAATGAACCTAATATTTCGAAGAATTAACCCAGGATTGTTTTATCATTTGTTGAATTTTTTAGCTAGACAAGAATTTAAATTACTCGCCCACTGATTACGCGCGGGGTTGATTCACCATGATGGTTTGTGTTGGGAAGGCAAGTTCGATTTTTTCTTTCTCAAAGACTTCTTTGATAGCGTAATTGATGATCTGCTGGGTGTCGAGGTACTTGACATAGTCTGGGCTTTTCAGAGAATAGACGACCTCGAAGTTAAGGCTAAACGTCCCTAATTCCTTAAAATGAACCCGTTGAAACTCTACATTGTCGCATGATTCAACGATTTTCTTGATGAGTGCCGGGATCTTTTTTAGTTTCTCAAGTGGGGTGTCATAGGTGACTGCGATGGAGAAGGCGACCCGGCGGTTGTCCATTTTTTTGAAGTTGCGAAGGCTCCCAGCGGTGATTTCCTTGTTTGAAACAACAAGTTCCTCGCCTTGTAGAAGTTTGAGACGTGTGGATTTCATGCTGATGTTGGTGACTGTTCCTTCATAAGTTCCGATTATGACATAATCGCCTATTTCAAAAGGCCTGTCGAAGTAGATGGTAAATGCACTGAATGCATCCCCAAGTATATTTTGGAGCGCAAAAGCGATAGCAATCCCCGTGACTCCGAGTCCAACGACCGCACCAGAAAGATCAATCTTGCTGACATACAAGAGATAGAGGAACGCGAAAATGTAGACGAACACGTGAAGGATTTTTTTGAAGACGAGCAGGATGTTGCTGCTTAATGCTTTTCTCCCGGTTTTTACCTTTCGTTCTGCATACCAGGAGAGAAGTACGTTGATGAGTCTGGTGATGATGTAGGCGACAAGGAAGACTTCTGCGATAAGGAAGAGTTGTGTGACATAATATTGATAGGGTTTTAGTATGGAGAGTTGGTCCATCGCATAATAGAATCCGACGACGATAACGAAAAAATAAATCGGTCGTTTGGTGTTTTTGATGATTTCGTCATCAAGGGTGGTTTTTGTTTTTTTCGCCCATTTACTGAAATAATGTTCGAAAACGTGGTAGACGATCCATCCAATCAGTATAGAACCTACAAAGAGGATCACCGCGGCGATACCTTCGCCATAAAAAGAGTCGATGTTTATCCGATTATCTCTAAAGAGTTGATTTATTGTATCGCCTAGGTTGAGAAGGACGTTCATAAGATATCCCACCATGCGGGGAATCGATTGAATATTTTTTAATGTTATGCTCGTCTGTATTTTTTTTATGAAAGCTGTTCTGCTTTGGCGAATAGGATGTTTTGGATCAGAAACGACACAAATTTTTTCATGACTGTGGATCGGTCGGAGTTGAAGAAGCAGATGATGCTGGTGTTGTCCGACTGGTCTATGTACATGCGGGTGTGTGTCCCGGGAATGTCGCCACTGTGTCCGATGAACGTTGTTTTTCGAAGAGTTTTTTTGATGACCATCCATCCCAGTCCGTAGTGGAAATTCTTATAGATGTTTCCTGGTGATTGGATAGTATGCATGAGGGAAACAGTCTCATTTTGAAGGATACGTGTTCCGTTATAGACCCCTTGGTTCATGTGGGCGATGAGAAAACAGGAGAGATCATCGATGGTTGTCATCAATCCTCCTATCGGGTAATGGAGGAGTTGGTAGTGGGGGAGTTTTTCGTAGGCCTTGTTTTGAAAAAGATAGGGATAGGCGACCTCGTCGATTGGGAGGTCTAGGAGGCGAAATCCTGTTCGTGTCATTCCAAGAGGGATGAAAATATGGTCGTCGCAGTACTCATGGAAGGGTTGCCCGGAGAGGAGTTGAACGAGGTAGGCTGCGATGTCGAAGTTGATGTTGGCGTATTGCATGTATGCTCCAGGATGATGGATGGTGTCCCAGATTTCAGAGGTATAGTACATACCACCGGGAAGGAGATAGTCCTGCAGCCAGGGATTGGGGTACCAGGGGATGGGTGGTGGGTTGGAGAAGTTGAACCAATGGTACGTCAGTGGGTCTGTGACTAAGCTGGAGGAATGGGATAGAATCATGCGGATGGTGATTGGGTCCTCTGGGAAGTGTGGGTTTCTGAGCAGGAACGGAAGGTAAAGGTTGACGTCATCATCGAGTTGAAACAGCCCTTGTTCATAGAGCTGCATGAGTGCGGTGCTGGTGATAGTCTTGGTGATAGAGGCGACGATGTAGATGGTCTGGGTGGTCGCTGGGTTCTGTGCTTCGATGTCAGCGAAGCCATATGCTTTCTTCCAGATGACCGTGGTATGATGGATGATGCAGGCTGACATACTAGGGTAATGGCCGATGCGTAGAAGCATGGTGATGAGATGGTCAAAGGATGCTTCAGAGAAGAAGAGATGATCTTGTGATTGTTGTTGATCTTGTTTCTGATGTATAGCGGTTGCCGTGGAAAGGGTTGTTGAAAGAAGAATGATGCAGAGGAAAATACTGAGGAGTTTTATTTTCATAGAATATTCTAAATATTATTAATGATTGTATTGATATATTATGTTTTCCTGGGATTTTACTATAAAGGAAAAGAGGATACATAATGTTAGAGTCGATTCAGTCGATATCAGTGTTTTCGCAACGCCATGTAGATGTCTGCCTCAAGCATGGTGTTGTTTCGGTAGAAGTGATGAACAAAGTAGAGAGTCCCGTTGTTATCAAGGGAACATTCACCGGCGAGAGGGGAAAGGATAAGTTCTGGTGTCATCCATGAGCCATTTTCTTTGACGGATCGCCATATCCCATAATCGCGGGTGAACCAGAGTTGGGCCTTTCTAGCACGGGTTCGATTCAACGAGAATATCATGCATGATTGGTCTGTTCACTTCACCTATATTCTATTTTATGTTAAATGTAATTAACACAGATTATTAAAACTAGACAATGAAACAATCCAAATCAATACAAAAGAAGAGTGAATGGAAAAAAAACATAAAGCGACACACTAGTTAAAACCGACCGCTTACCTTTTCTTCGAAAGGAGTAAATGGGCCAGGCCGGAATTATCTGATTTCCATCTGGAAACGTGTCAACCTTAACCGGATTTTATCGGTTAGTCTACATCAGTAGTAAGATGATGAATTGATACAAAACAGTATTTCAAAAATTAAGAAATAGAATTGGGTACGTTAGCAGGATTCCAATCAAACTGAAACCATGGGAAGAACAGGACGGCCCCTAGAATCGGATAGGGCAATATTCTTCCTTGATTCCAATAATTCCCCATCCAATGATTCATTAAACAGAATCGAATACGACTATTTAAAAATTGAGAATGAACCTGATTATTGATGAAGTTATTATTAATAATAGAGTTATATATTCCATAATATGTTTGGTAACCAACCTGATTCTCTCTCAGAATATTACGCTGAAATATGTTATAATTATCGGTATTATCAATACCAAACTCAGAGCAATTATGGATGATATTCTTCGTTATCAGATTATGTGGTGAATCCCATAGTAATATGCCAGTATTGCACTCACTAATAACATTACCAGAAACGACATTATCATGAGATGGATCTCGTAGAACAATGCCCTGTCTCATAGTGCTATAACTAATATTATTATTCATTATATAATTATTTGAACTAAATATCCAAATACAAGACATTGTTGTATAAGCGATATCATTATTGAAGATTATACAACCGTGTGCGCCATGATAAATAATTATTATTCCATTTGCACCTAGACCTACGTTTTCCATACGAAAACCATCAATTGTCACATTTCCAGCCCTTATCTCTATCAAATCATCTCTTCCTTCGCCATTAATAAATGGTTTCCCTATATCACTTCCATTACCTAATTCCGTTGGCACTCCAATCACAGTAATATTATTTATCTCAATCGAAATATTGTATTCATAATATGTTCCACTATAAACCTCGATTGTATCTCCAGGCACAGCATGTTCTAACGCATCTTTAATTGATATAAAATCGCCATCACCCTCATTATCAACAATTATAATATTTTTTAAAAGCGGATGCCGGTCTTCTAAAAAATATCCTACACTCGAAGGAATGTTGAGGGTTACAATAAGAAACAAAATTAATACTATTCCAACTTTTTTCATATACCTCTGCTTTAGATATTTATCACATTATTTATATTATTTATGGGAGACGCAGCTATATCGAACAACCGGAGACTGAAACGTTTTTCACATCGTTATATTTGAACTGACACACCAAATATTGAGCTTTAAATTTGGTTTATCAAACCAAATATCCTAGAGTAGCATCATTTTTAAAATGCAAAATATTTTTAACTTTTTTGCGATACATTATTTATATTGTAAGAAATTCAAGATAATAACGCCATTCATTTTCTTTAATAAACAAAGATTTAATATAGTAAATGATTGTTTACTTAATAATATGCTTGCTGATTTTCGAAAATTTGTCGGATGCAAAATCCTCGAATACTTCCTCTCACACCCCACTCAAAAGAAATATCTCAACGAACTGGCCAGGGAACTTGCTGTCAGCCCACGAAGTATCAAGATCTACTGCGACCTCCTCGAGAAAGACGGCATCATCAACAGAGAGATAACCGGCAATGTCCACCTATTCTCCACCAACAACAACCACTACTGCGTCCAAGAAATGAAACGCGCGTACATCGCCAACCTCCTCGCTGAACATCACATCGAAACCATCCAACAAACCTGCATTTCTTTTGCCGTCTACGGCAGCCACGCCTCAGGACTATACGATGAACGAAGCGATCTTGACCTTCTCATCATCGGTGACGAACACCAAATAAACAAAGACAACCTCCTCAACCTCCAACAAACTCTTGGGAAGGAAATCCATCTCACCATCCTCTCCTTAACCAAATGGGAAACCATGAAAAAGAACAACGACCCCTTCGCCAAAGCTATTCTCCAGAAGCATCTCCTCCTCGCAGGAGCCCAGCTATGAACATGAACGATTGCCTTTCCAAAGGCTACATTAAACCAGACCCCAAAGCCGCTGAACGGATTCCCGGCTCTCTTGAGGTCGCCGAACGGTTCCTCATCTCAGCACAAAAAAACCTTAACATCAACGAATATGAGATGTCCGAGCTGGCCTCATACAACACCATTTTCCATGCCGCCAGAGCCCTCCTCTTCAACAAAGGATACATCGAACGAAGCCACGTTTGCGTTATTATCACCCTCAAAGAACTCTACCCGCAGGACCATGAGCTTTCCGAGCTCCTCAACACCTTCGACAAGATCAGAATTACTCGACACAATATCCAATACGGGGGCAACCTCGTAAAAAAGACGGAGGCTGTGTTCGTCATCGATTTCGCAGAACGTTTCGTTAAAAAGTCAAAGGCGATGTTGAAAACAAAATAAGAAGAGTGGGCCAGGCCGGAATTATCTGATTTCCATCTGGAGGTGTGTCAACCTTAACCGGATTTTATCGGTTAGTCTACATCAGTAGTATGATGATGAATTGAAGCACAACAATATTTCATAATTAAGACATTTAATTGGGTACGTTAGCAGGATTCCAATCAAACTGAATCCATGGGAAGAACAATATTTGACCAACAATCGGGTATGGGAGTATTCTTCCCGCATCCCAAAAATTCCCAATC
>JBFYMQ010000087.1:0-6701 GCA_041304825.1 Thermoplasmatales archaeon | reverse complement strand
GCAGCAGCGGTATTTCCATCAACACTTTTCATAGTTGTTTTTTTCGTGTCATTTTTTGTTTGCATCATGGTTTGTTGTTTGGTCATGAAAAACACCTCATGAGAAGAAAATCTCATTTGTTTTCTACAAAGGTCCTTATAGACCAACTAATCGGTATTCGGGGTCGCTAGATAAAGATTTGGTTACCAGGAGAAAGATTACAGCATCCAATACTCGCTTAGGGATGCTTTCAACTGGGAAACGACGTGTCTGACTGCCTCGGGGTCAGTGTCAGGGATGTCCTCTTCTTCCAAATATTCTTGCTGTCCTAACAGACCACTGAAGACATTAAAGTATGATTTAATACAAGCGACACTGTTATAGCCACCTCCAAGAAGGACGAGTAGCTTTTGACAACTTTCCTTCGACAGCTCTGCAACTTGTTTTGCGAGATGATAGTAGGTCTGATAGGTGAGATTCAAATCCGCGAGCGGGTCGACATGATGCGTATCAACACCAGATTGATATAGGATAATGTCTGGTTTGAACTGTCTGGTGACAGGTGGGACGATTTCTTTAAACGCATTTAGATAACTGATGCCTCCAGTGCCTGGAGGAAGAGGAAGATTAATCGTATAACCTGCGGCATCATCCCTGCCAAGAGTCTCTATACCCCCGGTCCCTGGGTAGAGCGTTCGACCATCCTGATGAAACGACAGGTTCAGGACCGTTCGATCATCGATATAGATATCTTGAGTACCGTTCCCATGATGAACATCTACATCGATGATCATGAATCGTTTCATATGATGGTGTTCTCGAAGGTATTCAACGGCCACTGCGATATCATTAAAGAAACAGAACCCCGAGGAATGCCCCTTGCTTGCATGGTGAAATCCACCTAAGGGGTTAACCGCAATTTGGAATCCTTCAAATAGTTTTTCACCAGCACACATACTGCCGCCAGCGGCAAGACTTGCGATTTCAAAAATACCTTTTGGAGCAGGTGTATCCTCTGAGAGCCATCCGCCGGTTTGACTGAGTTTTTTTACATGCTCGACATAGGTAGGAGTATGTACCTTGAGTAAATCTGCTTCTGTTGCTTTTTTTGGGGTGAAAACCTGAAAGTCAGCGAGTAGATTTTTATCTTTCAGGTAGGACATGGTGTTCTTGGGTTTATCGCCGATGAGTGGATGGTCCGTGCCAAGATCGTATTTGTTATAGTCCTCATGATAGACGATTGCTTGCTTCATAGTGAACAAGAGGGAAACCGCAGGAAAGGTAAAAAGCTTCTCTTCATTAATTACTGAGGGCACAGTTAAACACATATATCTGTTCAGTATTTACATCAACCACCTAGTTGACTCTCTTGTGGGGGAGCTCTTCAACAACATCAACGTTTACCTCGAGTAGATAGACACATCTATCTCTCAATTATCTTGGTGATAAGTATGTCTACAGATAAGAAAAAAGAACCAAGCAAGAAACTCCAAATCGCGTTGTACTGGGCAGCCAGTTGTGGCGGTTGTGAAATCGGGATGCTTGATATCGACGAGAAAATTCTGGATCTCACCGCTGCTGCCGATATCGTGTTTTGGCCTGTTGCTGTTGACACAAAATACAAGGATGTGGAGGCTCTCAAGGATAAGAGTATCGATGTGTGTTTTTTCAACGGCGGGATCCGCACCTCAGAACATGAGCATCTTGCAAAACTTCTTCGGAAGAAATCAAAGATTCTTATCTCATTTGGGGCTTGTGCAGTCAGTGGCGGGGTACCTGGTTTGGCGAACATGGCGAATCGAAAGGAGATCTTTAAGACCGTCTACCAAGAGAATCCTTCCATTGAGAACTCTGAAAACCTAGTGCCGAAAACCACAACGAAAGTAAAAGAAGGGGATCTTACCCTCCCTGAATTTTTTGATAGTGTCAAACCTCTCCATCAAGTTGTTGATGTTGATTATTTTATCCCTGGTTGTCCACCCCCACCGTGGTTAATCCTGGATGCGTTTAACGCTATCGTGGAAAACAAACTTCCTCCGAAAGGTTCGGTTCTTGCACCTCTCAAATCAGTCTGTGACGAATGTCGGTTTAAACTCTCAGAGAAGAAAATCAACACTGTGAAACGTATTTATGAACTGGAAAAAATCGAGGAGAAATGCTTCCTTGAACAAAGCGTAATCTGTTTAGGCCCTGCAACACGCTCGGGATGCCGGGGGAGATGCATGGAGGCGAACATGCCGTGTACCGGGTGCGGTGGAGTCCTGCCCAACGCACTTGATCAAGGAGCAAGTATGATCTCCGCTCTCACTTCGATTCTTGGTGTGGAGAACGAACAGGGAATGACAGATGAAGAAGTTGACCAACTCATTGAAAAGATACGAGACGTCGTCGGCACCTTCTACAAATACACTTTACCAGCGTCGCTTATCCACCGGAAGGTGATGAAATGAAAACCATAACGATTGATCCAATCACCCGATTGGAAGGCCATGGAAAAATCACCATCTTCCTCGACTCGCATGGTGATGTCGAAAATGCGTACCTGCAGATCCCGGAACTGAGAGGTTTTGAAAAATTTGCAGAAGGAAGGCGTGCTGAGGATATGCCTCAGATCACCTCTCGTATCTGTGGCGTCTGCCCTGTTGCTCATCATTTTGCGGCGACCAAAGCATTAGATGCAGCGTTCCATGTCGATCCACCAGTTGCTGCAAAAAAGCTCAGAGAACTGTTGAATTGCGGGTATATCATCTATGACCATATCCTTCATTTCTATTTCCTAGGGGGTCCTGATTTCGTAGTCGGCCCAGAAGCACCCGCTGCAAAAAGAAACATCCTTGGTGTCATTGAAAAAGCAGGACTTGATGTAGCAAAAGACGTTATAAAACACCGGGCGTATGGTCAGAAAATCACCGCGATTCTTGGTGGTAAAGCGACCCATCCGGTCTGCGGGCTCCCAGGTGGAGTCTCAAAGGGACTATCTAAAGATGAAGTCAAGGAAATCAAAGACATGGCTACATCGTGTAACACCTTTGCGAAATTCTCCTTGAATCTGTTTGATGATATCGTATTGAAAAACAAAGCATATGTTGATTTGATCCGTTCAGATCCTTACACGCTTAAGACCTATAACATGGGTCTGGTCGACAAGCACAACAAGGTGAATTTTTATGATGGTTTGATACGGGTCACTGACCAAGAAGCAAACCAGCTTGAGAAATTCGATGTCAAGGACTATACGAAACATATTGCTGAGCGGGTCGAGGAATGGAGCTATATGAAATATCCGTACCTCAAAACCATAGGATGGCAGGGTCTTACAGACGGGAAGAAAAGCGGGATCTATCGCGTTGGTCCCTTAGGTCGGTTGAACGCAGCTGATGGGATGGCAACCCCACAAGCAGAGAACGAATACAAGCGCATGTTCGACACCCTCGGAGGAAAACCAGTGAACTCGACACTCGCATTCCATTGGGCAAGACTCATCGAATTGTTATATGCAACGGAGCGAGCAAAAGAACTCATCGAGGATGCAGACATCACCTCAACCCATATTCGAAACCCGGTGGGAACACCAGGGGAGGGGATCGGGGTCGTCGAAGCAGCTCGAGGCACTCTGATTCATCACTATCATGTTGACAAGAATGGATTGATCGAGAAGGCAAACATGATTGTTGCGACCACGAACAACGCAGGAGCAATCACCATGTCCGTGCGGGATGCAGCAAAAGGCGTCATTCACAAAGGGCAGGTCACTGACGGGTTGTTAAACAAGGTGGAGATGGCGTTCCGCGCATACGACCCCTGTTTCGGGTGTGCGACCCATACCCTCCCCGGAGGACTGCCGATGAAAGTGAATATTTACGATCATGCGAAGAAGTTATATCGAACATTTTCACAACCTTAGGAGTATAAAATGAAGACGATTGTGCTTGGTGTTGGCAACCCAATCCTGCAGGATGATGGCGTGGGGCTTCATGTTATCGATGCACTACGCCAGCGGATGAACAATCCAATGGTAACACTGGAGACCGCATCGACCGGTGGAATGAACCTGCTGGACATGATCCGTGGATACGAGAAGGTCATCCTTATCGATGCCGTGAAACAGATGGATATTGCACCTGGCATAGTCAAACGGTTTTTATTATCTGATTTCCAGACGGTTCATTCTTGCAATCCTCATGATGTGTCTCTGTCGGAGGCGTTGCGTTTAGCAGAACAACTTGGGGAAAAATACCTACCATCTAAGATTATCCTTATCGGTATCACGGTGAACAATACCTATGAGTTTGGGGAACATCTCAGCAACGAGGTTGCCTCTGCGGTACCCACCGCAGTCAGCCTTGTTCTTGAAGAACTAAAAAACAGCTAGAGGAGAAAAACATGACAAAAGAATTTGAACCAAACATCCTTGGATTCCTCTGCAACTGGTGCAGTTACGCGGGAGCAGACCTCGCAGGGACTAGTCGGATGAAGTATCCTTCTAACCTCAAATCAATCCGAGTCATGTGTTCGGGGAGGGTGGACCCAGCGTTTGTGCTTGAGGCGCTACGAAAAGGAGTCGATGGTGTCCTTATCGCAGGGTGTCATCCTGGTGACTGCCATTACCAATCTGGGAACTATAAGACGAACCGAAGGATTAAATTACTCAAAAAATTATTAGAGGAACTTGGGATTGAACCGCAACGGGTACGCTTCGAATACGTCTCTGCTTCGGAAGGACAAAAGTTCGCAACCATCGTTACTGAGTTTGTCGCAGAGATTAAAAAGCTAGGACCAAACCCCATTACGATAGAGAAGAAATAAAATAAGACCAAAGGTGATGTATCTATGGATGAAGAAAAAAAAGGATCTGTTGAAGAAGCTGCTGAAAAAACCGGGGAAGTTATTGGGAAAGGCGTAAAAAAAGGATGGGGCGCTGTCAAAGCCTTTGGAAAAGGGGTAAAGGAAGGAGTTTCCAAGGAGAAAAAAGAAGAAAAAAAAGAGTAATTATCTCTCTATTTTTTTATATTCATCCGTATCATTCCGTTTTTTTTAAGAAATTTTTGTTGATAACTAGAGATGGTACCTTAAGACAGGAATTAAAATAGATTTATATAATATAAAATTGTATAAGTAATGAGAAGGGTTATACCGTGAAAAAAATACTATTCATGGTCATTGTCATTTTCATGCTTAATCCACTCATCCCATCGAAGGTTACAGATCAGATTCAAACAAACAATATTGAACATTTCGATCAGACAGCTTCTTCGGTAGTTTTTTTAGAAAATACTACCAATATATCCATAGAAAATATTGTTGATGGCGTTGGGATAACAGTCATCATGAAAAACAAGGGGGGAGTACCTCTTAATAATCTCACGGTGAACATTGAGAAGACTAATGGTTCCTTCGTTTTGTTAAAAACCAGGTCTTTTACCATCCCTATTCTTGAGATAAATGAATCGACAGAAATCCATATACGCCTTTTTGGTATTGGCCTTGGAAAATTGACATCGCCACCAGAGATAACGATTAGTGTATGGACAACAGAGGGCGTCCAGAAAACGGTACGAATTACAACCAGGGTCTTTGGGTTTTTTACAAAAATTATCACCACTTATTTCATTGATGATGCATTTAATGGATATACCTTGTTCTCCCCGGAGTATTCTACAAAAACATTTGTGATGAATAAGCAAGGTGAAATTGTCCATACCTGGGCAAGCGACTATGTCCAAGGATTGGGCCTTCTTCTCTTAGAAAATGGGGACCTTCTTCGCACGACACTTCCCTATAACAATCCCGTGTTCATCGCAGGAGGCGCGACTGGGGGTGTGGAGCTCTTCAATTGGAATGGAACGAAGCTTTGGAATTACACCTATTCAAATACTCAGCATTGTCTCCATCATAGCATCGATATGCTTCCCAACGGACATATCATGATGGTTGGATGGGAGTACAAGACGGCAGATGAAGCGATTGTTGCTGGACGGAACCCTGATACTCTGCCGGCAGGTGAATTATGGCCTGATCATGTCATCGAGGTTGAACGAACAGGTTCATCCCAGGGTACTATCGTTTGGGAATGGCATGTGTGGAATCATCTGATTCAGGATTTTGATCCGACAAAACAGAACTACGGGATTGTAGCACAACACCCTGAATTAGTTGATATCAACTATGGAGATATTGTAGGTAAAGAACGTGCGGATTGGAATCATATCAATTCTATCGATTATAATGAGCAGTACGATCAAATCCTTCTCAGTGCGCGTCACCAACATGAAATCTGGGTCATTGACCATAGTACAACAACAGAAGAGGCGGCAGGTCATACTGGTGGGAGAAGTGGGAAAGGTGGTGACCTTCTTTATCGATATGGAAATCCGGAAATCTACAGGGTAGGAAATTTCTCTGATCGACAGCTTTTCGGACAACATGACGCTCGATGGATCGTGGAAGGATGTCCTGGTGAAGGCCATATCCTACTTTTCAATAATGGACAAGGGCGACCTGACGGGCAATACTCCTCGGTCGATGAACTTATCTCGCCTGTTGATGAAAACGGTTCGTATTACTTAGAACCTGGTTCGGCATATGGACCACAGAAACCTGTATGGAGCTATATAGCTGATAATCCATTTGATTTTTTTGCTGGGTATCTCTCCAGCGCGCAACGTTTACCGAATGGGAATACGCTCATCTGCGATGGTGACCATGGCGTATTTTTCGAGGTG
>JBFYMQ010000086.1:0-7862 GCA_041304825.1 Thermoplasmatales archaeon | reverse complement strand
GTTCAAATCCCTTCCCCTGCACTTTTTTCATCCTAACATGGATTTAAATAACCAGGGATTGTTTATTTTTCTAATGGTGGAGGAATATTGATGATAAGGAAATGGTTGGCGGTTGGAATCATTCTCTTGTTTGTTTTAACCTGCATAGTTTCAGCGGCGGTATCAGAACTCACTCTTATTAAAAATTACGATGCATCCTTCTTAAATCACTCTATAAAGCATGATAACAAAAATAAAGGAGCGCCTTCACCGATTTTACCATGGATTCCCCGTCGCAGGATTTGGATTCACGGAAACGAGGATCTTACCCGATGGAACGGGGTACGAAGTGGGAATGGAACAAAGGAGGATCCGTACATTATTTCAAGATGGTTTATTACTGGGATTTTTTATTACAAATTTGGTGTTGGTAACGGATATGGAATTACAATAGCGAATACTGACAAATATATCGTTATTCGAGATAACTTTCTCAAAAATTGGAAAAGTCGTGGCTTACCATATAGTACAGCAATCTATCTCTATAATACAAAAAATGTGACCATAGATAATAATTGGATACATCGGTGTAACCGTGCAATCGATTTCTTAGATGGTAACACCGGCACGATAATACGAAACAATTCAATCTTTTGGGTTGATAGTTACGCCATCATTGGTGATGGTGGTGTAATTGAAAACAACACCTTGTCAGATTGCGACCTTGCGATATCATGCTCAAACTCAATTATTCAATATAATCATGTGGTCAATTCAGTTGTTGGTATTGGTACGAAAGGACCTTGTATCATCTCTCATAACGACCTCATTCAAAACGAGGTAGGAATCGGATGCTACTGGGCACCGCACGCGTGTACAATTATTGATAATAATATTTTTAGCAACCGAAATGGGCTCTATCTCATTGATGGAAGTAAACCAGAAATCCATTACAATAATTTTGATTATGTAGATGGCGGGGTCGCTTATCTGGGAACATTTATTCTAAATGGTACCATGAATTGGTGGGGAGCAGCAAATGGTCCAAGCGGAAGTGGACCCGGGGACGGGGTTCCTGTTTGCGGGGTTCAAATCCCTTCCCCTGCATAACTTTCCAAAACATAAATAAAAGGAAGAATATGTTTTTATAGAAACCAATGCTACAAAATCTTAGAATAGATACAAAGGGTATTATGAAAAAAATAATGATATTCATAATTACTTTCGTGACGGTTACCATAGGATTGCTAAGTGGATGTACACAAGAAAATAAACCTCCCATTGCATCAGCATCAGCAAATCCAACAACAGGACCATTACCTTTAACCGTTCAATTTACTGGTTCAGGGAGTACGGATAGCGATGGATTCATAAAAGCATATTATTGGTCCTTCGGAGACGAATCTATTAACAGTGAGGAAATAAATTCTACTCATACTTTTGCGAAAAAAGGAACACATAATGTTACTTTCACGGTCACTGATGATGACGGAGAAACAAATACTCAAAAGATAATAATCACGGTAATAAATCGTTTGCCTTCTATTAATTCGATTTCTGCAAGTCCAATTTTTGGAGAGCCACCATTAACCGTACAATTTTATGGTTTTGGAGAAGACCTTGATGGGTTTAACGGGAGGAATGTATCGTTCCACTGGGATTTTGGTGACGGCTCCACATCAACACAACAAACCCCATCAGATAGATATGGTCCAGAACATACCTATAATTTAACCGGAACCTATACGGCTACGTTGACAGTTATCGATGACGAAGGAGCAACAGCAAACCAGTCCATTACCATCCAGGTCACTTATCTCCCTATAGCAGCAGTATCTGCAAATGTAACCTCAGGAATAGAACCATTAACCGTTCAATTTACAGGGTCAGGCACAGACCGTGATGGACAAATTATATCGTATCACTGGGACTTCGGTGATGGCAAAACAAGCAGTCAACAAAACCCATCACATACCTATACTTCTAATGGCACGTACACTGCTACGTTGACAGTGACTGATAATCAAGGAGGAACAAGAGCCAACTCAATACCAATCACTGTGCAATGTAATAATCCACCTACCGCTTCAGCATCAGTAAACACAACCTCTGGAACGCCGCCATTAACCGTTCAATTTACAGGGTCAGGCACAGACCTTGATGGACAAGTTGTTTCGTACCACTGGGATTTTGGTGACGGCTCTACATCAACACAACAAAGCCTATCACACATATATACGTCCAATGGAACTTATATTGTTACTTTAACTGTGACCGATGATAAAGGGAAAACAGGAACGAAATCATTAACAATCTCGATTCGATGAAATGTAAACTTAATTCAAATCCTGTCCCATGCATCTTTATAATATTCTAAATACAGATAACTATTTTTTTATAGCTACCACAACCATACCTTTAGGCACCAGATATCCTTTTATTGGAATTATGAAACCCTTATAATAATTGATGATAATCTCAATGAATCCAGACTCTTTTAATAGTTTCTTCATTTCGTCTCCACTATATAATCTTAAATTCATTTTTTTAATATGTTTCATATGATTAATTCCATCATCTTTATTATATGCCATTTCTATGACTAATCTACCACCTGGCTTCAAAACTCTATATATCTCTTTTAGCGATTTTTCTGGTTCTGACCAGAAAAAAAATGTCTCAATTGCTACAACAATAGAAAACTCAGTATTATCCCAGGGTATTGACGAGACATCACCCTGTTTAAATTCGGCTTTCCCTGATTCCACAAGAATTTTATTAATATCATTTGCTAATTTAACCATATCTTCAGAGTAATCTAAACCTGCTATTTTTGAAACATGTGATACATATTTTTTTATAAATAATCCAGAGCCAAACCCTATTTCAAGATAAGTATCATCACGTGTAAGATTTAGAACCTTTGCAGTATTTTTATAGAAATCTTTATGCCCCCAAGCCATGCCTTTTGCCAGTATTTTACCAAAAAAACCTGTGGGTTTTGCAAATTGTGACATAATGTAATTTCATAATTGTTAATCATCTATTAATATTACCAGGTTCAAATCCTTTCCCCTGCACTAATTTTTCCTAACATAGATTTATATAACCTAGGCGAATCAATTTTCATATGGGGGAATAACGTTGATCTGGAAAAGACTGGCTGTTATAATCATTCTCTCGTTCTTTGCGTCCAGTATCTGTTCATCTTCTACGCATACTACTGAAGATATTGACCCCCTTGTCGATATTGAAGTGACTGTCGACATTATTTCAATTCGAATTTTAGAAGACATCGACTATCCTTGCAACCCTGTGTTTTTTGTAAAGATTCATATAAATTCAGAAGAATTTTTATCTCCTGTTTGGAACGATTCTGCGTATCTCTATGATATCCATTGGACCGTTACTCTTAATGTTGCTGATGATATCGAACATGTTGATATTGAAATTGAATTACACGATGAACCGTTGTACGGGGGAAATGCCAAAACACAAGGTTATACCGCTGAGATGGTTTACAACCTAAAAACAGGTCATTGGACCGGTGATGATTATATCGGCGATCCGAGCGGGTATGGACGGTTGAATAGTTGTGATTTTAAAAGTCTCCGTCAACCTCAACGGGATTGTGAACTGTGGTTTAACATTTGCCAAGCAGATTATGATGGAGATAATATTCCCTACTGGACTGAAGTATATATCTATGAAACAGATCCTGAGTATGATAACACAGGTGAAGACCTTGATGCAGACATCCTTCCAATCGAATGGGAACATAAATGGTTGTATGATCCTAATAGATGGGATGCTCACACCCAATTAGATAGCGATAATGATAGTCTGACTAATGTTGAGGAATGCCGCGTGTCTTCTTGGGATTCCGATCCTTATCGAAAAGACCTCTACCTTGAAATGGACGTTATGGCAGAAGGTCCTCTTGGGGAAAATAGCTCAGTTCCATCGCATTCTAAGGAAATACTCAGATCCGCTTTTAATCGACATAATATCGTATTTCATCTTGATGATGGCTGCATGGGTGGCGGTGGAGAAATTATACCGTTTGATCAAAGAACATATCGGTATGAACTCCGCACCATCTATAGTCTCTATTTTCTCCATAACGATTCGGAGAACTGGCGGAGAAGCGTGTTTCGCTATGCAATGATTATTTTTAATCAAAATGTTGCGGCAGGAGTTGCATATGTAGGAGATCATCCTTGGCTCTACTGGCATGCCCAAGGCATCAATACATTTGTCATCTCCGCGCAATCCATGCAAAAGACATCACAAAAAACATTCAAACCATTAGACTTTATTTTTGCCTGTGCAATGATGCATGAAACAGGTCATACCTTCGGTATTGATTTCATGTTCCCCGTTGGTTGTGACAACATAGCAACCACCCACCCGTATCACATTGCATATTGGCTTTTTAAAAATTATAAAAGCTGTATGAACTATCGATATGTGTATTCTATCCTTGATTATTCAGATGGATCCCATGGAGTGTTTGATTATGACGATTGGTCTAACCTTGATTTTGCTTTTTTTGAAAAAAAAGATCATTACTCCTTGTTATACCATTAAAAGTAGATTAAAATAACTCCTCCTGAACTAAAGAACATTTCCAACGGATTTCTCCTTATAGTTGTTTTTCTTTTTTTTTATTTCGCTCCATGATGGTCTTTCCACAGATTTATATAGATGTATCACCAATTTAAATATAGGAGAAAGAATCTTAATCGAATATGAAAAAACGAACTATCGCTGCCCTCTTCATCATCGTTGTCCTGCTCCTACTAGGCGGGTTGTATTGGTTAGGTTATCTTACGTTCCAGAACTATATTCCCTCATTTACGACGAACCCTGGTACGACGCAACCAGATTCACTAACTGAGAATGAAGGTGCCCCAAGACTGACGATTGAGAACATTCGAGGGAGAATCAACAAGATTTCTGTAGATATTAAAAATATCGGAAATCAAGACGCAGAGTCTGTCAATTGGAGCATCTCTGTTACTGGAGGGATCCTCAAACGGATTGATTTACATTCCACTGGAACGATTACTACCTTGTCGACACAATCGCTGTCCACGGTTCTAACGGATCGCATCCCTCTAGGAATTGGCCGAATACAGATCACAGTCAACGTGGATGTGCCTGGGAGTGAACCTGTGATACAAACCGCTCGTGGATTTAAGCTGCTGTTCTTTGTAGTTGGAGTCCGTATGTAGGATTCGCAAAGAAATTATTTTATAAACGGGTTTAAATAATCAGATACAACAAACATTCAAGTTAAAGGGAAAAAACAATAAGTTATAAAGATGGTTCTATCAACACGATTAATGTCACATTTCTCTTGAACATACTCTTCAATTATCCAATGTACAATGATTAAAAAGATTGACACAAGGTATATAAATATCTCAAGAAATGTGATTGGTGAGGGAGATATGAAGAAACTCTTTAGTGTATTAGGGATACTTTTCATGCTCTGCATCTGTTGTCTGAGTGGTTGTCTGGATGAAAAAAGCAAATTCATTGGAACCTGGCAATATCAAGACGGTATCATGTCGATGACATTTGATTCGAATGGCAAGGTTACCATCACAGGGAGCGGTCCTCTTGGATTCTTCTCCTTGACGGGGGTGTATGATTATTCCATTGCTAATCAGAAAATAACCTTTTTATCGGGAGATACAGGAGTCACAATGAATTATAGTTTTCCTGCGTCAAATCAGCTGCTTCTGAGCAATGACCAAGGAGCATCATTCATATTGACCAGGAGCTGAGGTGGAAAAAAATGGTAATTCCAATTTGGCTTGCACTTATCGCAATCATTGTGATTGTCTTTGTCGCTTGGAAGCTTTTAAAATTCGCTCTGTGGATTCTGCTTATTGTCACTCTTATTGCACTTACCCTTATTGGATTGGACTACATAATCGGTTTGTTTTCTCAGTTCATTTAACTCATAACTGCAACAAGGAAATTTTTTTTAACTCTTTTCGTTCATTCACTTACGCAGATACGGATATTAGAACCAACAAAATCAAACCAAAATGCGGCAATGAGATTTATGTTACGAGAGAAAATCGCTTACCATATACTTTTCCCTTTTTTTTAGAAAACATTCAGATCAGCACATAATTAAAACAATGTCGCCCCCCAAGGTATTTAAGGTTCACTCTCATGAGTGTGAACAGGAGCATAGCGAACGAATGAATCTAAAAGTAGCAATTTTTGAATATGCGAAATTATCTAGTGCTCATTTCATTTTTCTGACGGCAATCATCCCTTTGACTGGTGCGATTGCAATGGGTGAAAAGGATTTATTCCTGCTTACCATGCTGTTTCTCATTGGGCTGTCTGCTCACATTGTTGGTTTTGCGTTGAACCATTATGTTGATATTGAGGTCGATCGTCTCATTTTCTCAACGAATAAAAGGCCACTCCCAAGTGGGAGTATTTCGAAAAGAAATGCCTTAGTCTACATTCTGCTGGTTTTGCTCATTGGATGTTTGTTGACTCTGTTTTTTTATGGAGTCTTCTTGCTGCTTCTGTATCTCTTTGGGATTCTTCTTGCTGGGTTCTATGATCTGTTTAGTAAACGGATTAGTGGTATGGATTTTGTCCTTGCCATCTCGGTTATGATCGGTGTGGTGTTCGGTGCAGCCACCGTCTCTTTTCAGTTTCCTCCTTTCATATTTATCCTTTGCATCCTCGCGTTTCTCCAAACCCTCAATCTGAACCTGATTGCCGGTGGAATCAAAGACGCGGACCATGACTATATGATTCAGTCAAAACATTTATCAACACGGTTAGGGGTCAGAGCAACGCAGGGTGTTTTTCACGTGCCGAGGTCATTTCAGCTCATCGCGTATCTCTTAGCAATCTTGTACGCGCTCTGTGTGTTCCTGCCTATTCTTTTTGGAGTGATTCATCTGGACGTATTATTACTTCTCCTTCTTATCCTCTTTAACGTACTGTTTTTTATTATCACATATAAAATGGTTCATCTCAAAGGTTTCAATCGACAAGAAGTACGGAAATATGTGGTCCTTCAATATACGATCAATTGGTCAAATATACCGATTCTTCTGATGAGTGTCGCACCCTTAGCAGGGTTCCTGCTCTTATATCCCATTATTGGTTTGGTTGTATCAAATCTGATTCTTTACAGGACGGTTGTGAGGCCTCAGGTGATGTAAATCACATTTGTAATCAACTATCAATAACAGATATGAGATTGTAAGGATAGAAATGTTCAAAAGAATATGCTTCATACTTTCCATATTACCAATATGCGGTGTAGGAAGTCAATGAAGAAACAGAATCCTCAAGCAACGTTTCGTAAGATGACTCTGAGCGATTACGATTCGGTCATCACCTTATGGAACGAAGGCAACATCCCCTGTAGACCGCAGGGTCGTGATAGCAGAAAAAACATCACAGCACAATTACTACAGCCTACTTGTTATTTTCTTGTAGCGGAGATTGATAAAAAGATTATCGGGGCAATCGTCGGGACACATGATGGGCGGAAAGGATGGATCAATCGATTGGTAGTTGCGCCGACCTATCAGAAGAAAGGTATCGCAAAGCGTTTGGTTGAAGACGTCGAACATTATTTTACATCGCTTGGGATCGATATTGTCGCATGCCTCATCGAGGATTGGAACACGACCTCTATGAAGGTGTTCGAACAGCTAGGATACACGAAACATACTGATATATTGTATTATTCGAAAAGAAAAAGTAAGAAGACATAATGGAAACTTTTTTCCTCAGATGCTGTTTTTCCTTTTTTAATCAGGCGAGTTTTCTTTTCATCTATAGTTCTATGATGGTTTGGAACCTCCATCCGTTCAGGTAAACATGGG
>JBFYMQ010000085.1:0-6800 GCA_041304825.1 Thermoplasmatales archaeon | reverse complement strand
ATTATATATTTATCGATTGGGTTTCGTCTGGGAGGTTGAATCATGAATTCTGAAAAAAAGAAACAGTATTTTCTCAAGAATGAGTTAGCGGTCCTTGGGCTTCCGATGCGTCTGACCATCTCATTGATTATAGGAACAATAGTCCTTCTCGCGATTCTTTCATCGATTCTTAACCCTTGTATATTCCCGCAACAAATGCTTGTGTCTATTACTCCACAAGTAATAATTGTACAAGGATCTGACCAAGAAAATGTAAGTTTTACGGTCTTTGTTCAGGATACAGATGGATCTCCACTCAGTGGGGCTTCTGTAATCATCAAAGGACTAGGAGGCGCGGGTTCTGGTTTTTCTGATACGACCGGAAAAACAATCATACCTCTACGAGTACAACTTGAATCGGGCATTTACGAAGGGTATCTTGATATTTCTGTCAGAGCTCCTTGCCATGTTCCTTTTGATTGTCTGGCGATAGTAAAGGTCGTAAAAAGCGAGAACTGGAAATAATCTTTGAATGGTTTTCCAGGAGAAATAACAATTATTATGGAAATATTTATATAATAGTTGTTCCTAATATAGTATGGGGCATTGTTTTTGAGTTACTGTAAAGTCTGTAAAAAAGAAACGAAACAAATTCCCATTCGCAAAATCGATTCGCTCATCATCGTAGAAGAATATTGTCCTTTTTGTGACGAATCGATAATGCGGTATGAGAAGATACAGGTTATTTAATACTACTCTCGGATAACGAAACAAGAGGGTTGAAACAAAGAGATAGGTTTTTTTATATTAATCAGTTATCTTATAAGCACATCAGATTAGAAAAAGTGAGGGGCGAACAATACCGTGGATCACCAAAAAATAGATTATTCAAAGGTAAAAACCCACGAAGAGATACTGAAATTAATTGAAGATGTCCGATTAGCGGAAGCAAAAGTAAAAAATCTAGAAGAATTTAAAAAAGCATCCTATGAGCAACTCACTGTTCTGCGACATATGGAACCACCTGTGAAGGAACTAGAAGAACCAAATGACGAGTCACAACTGAGTAAACCCCCAGATGAAACATCGGCACCGTTACAAAGCAAACCAAAAAGATCATTTTTGAAAAGAATACAGAAACCGGAAAGTCCATCAGAGAAAAAAACAAAATGGTTTGCTTTTTTAGAACAAGAAAAACCTGATGCTGCGGAACTTGAGCCGTCCTCAGAACTTGAACAACAACCAGAGGAGTTCACCATACAATCCAGCACATTTGTTCTTCAGTTGGATACCAATGGGAACCTCGTGGGTTTCCCAATGAAAAAACCTCATATACGAAAGAACATTGAACAAGGAAACGAGGAATCAGAAGGAGAACCGGAAAAAGGCATCAAAGGAAAACTCAAACGCCTCGGTTCATTATTTCGACGAAAGAAATCAGAAGAATCTGAGTCCAGTGGTGGAATCGGTGAGAAAATCAAAGGAATATTCAAGCGAAAAAACAAAGAAGAATAAAATAAGTTTTTTTTTTTATTTCAACCAGAAGAGTATCTTTTTCTCATCGATGTTTCGAATCGCCCCATCGACTTTTCCTTCTCGTGCAAGCCATCCAACTGCGGTAAAAACATCCTGTTCAACAATTCGTGATAAACGCGAGAGCGATTGTGCATCAACTTCACCCCAGATTTCCAAGGTTCGCCAAATTTTGCCAGCATCCTTTCCTATCGTAAGGAGTAGATTAGTATCCCCTAACAGATAGGTGTTGTTCTCTTTACGTATCTTGTTTTCTCGGGCAAGCCATCCAATGGCAGCGTAGAGTTGTTGTTCTGGCAGTAGGGTTAACGACAGGAGTTCTGATTCGGAGAGAGGTCCTTTTTCATGGAGTGTCTGCCACACAGTTCCTGCTTGTACACCGAACAACGACACAATATCATTCATAATTTCACTTTCAAAAAAAGAAGCATGCTTTGGAAGATTATATACATTTTGATTTGATTGAAAAAAAAAGCCTCGAAGATAAACTATAAGATATACATCTCTATTCCTCAGTAAAGGAGACATTCGCATGCCAAAAATCCAACACTCAAGCTACATTGCACCCAGCGCAATCATTATTGGTGATGTCACTATCGGGAAGAACTGTGGGGTGTACCCCCATGCGGTGATTCGCGGAGATGAAGGATCTATCGTGATTGGGGACGGGTCGAATATTCAAGATTGTTGTGTCCTTCATACTGATGCGGAACATCAGGTTAACATAGGGAAAAACGTTACAGTTGGTCATGCAGCAGTAGTCCATGGTGCAACCATCGAAGATGATTGTCTTATCGGGATACATGCGACGGTGTTAAATGGCGCACGGATTCAGTCGGGCTCGATCATTGGGGCATGCGCTCTTGTGACTGAAAACATGGTTGTTCCGCAGCATAGCCTCGTTCTTGGCATTCCTGGGAAGGTTATCAAACAAGACCTCCAGTACATTGAAGTGATAAGAAACAACGCGGAGATTTATCAAAACCTTTCCCAGAAACATAAACAAGGGATCTATCCTGTTAATCCATAAAAAGATGAATCATCTTTGTAAAAAAAAAAAAAAAAACAATTTATAGTTTTTTTATATTGACTGCTTTGAGTCCTTTTTCCGTTGTGTCAACCTGGTATTCAACATTCTCACCAGGTAGAAGGAAAATATCGAAAAACGGGATAGCTGATTTATGGACAAAGATGGTATGTCCATCGTTGCCTCGGATAAAACCAAATCCTTTTCGGATATCATAAAATTTTACAATTCCTTTCATAGTATGTTCACCTCCTCGTAATTATTGGTTTCTTAAAAAGAGAGATCAAAAAGTAGGTCTGAAATTAAAAAGAATGTTTACAATTCTTACAATTTTTTTGTGTGTCAGATCCTGTTTTTATCGCATATTGTGCACAGTGTTCATGTTCATAAACAGGACGCTGAAGAACATTGCATCTAATTAAAACCTTATGAAATGATTCTTGATTCTTTCTTCGTTGATTATTTGATCTACGATTCATATTTACTAACTCCATTGCTAGAGTAGGTATATTTGTAAAGAAAAAAACAATAAATTTCAAAAATCCGAGATTATTGGAAAATGAAATGTTATTTTCTCTTCTTCTGTTGCCCCTTAACAAAACAGTCTTTTATATAGTTTTGCATGAGGTAATGGAGCGTGTCAATTGTGTTAGGACCGGACATATGTCCCTTTTGAAGTGTATCATTCGATACAATGATAAAACACAAACAATCGGACATCTAAACATTATCTTGGTTTTTCAAAATACCCTAGATCAATATTTTCCCAGTCGTCATAGTCTCTTTTTCCATGAGAGCCATCTGAGTAATCTAAAAGAGAATACGTGTACCGATAGTTCATGATGCTTTTGTAATTCCTCCAGATGTACCACCCTATTTTAAATGGACTGTTCGTCAATCGGTTATCACATCCAAAGGGTTCTCCGAACCGTATCCCAAAATTATGTCCCATCTCATGTACTATCAAAGAAGCAACGATAAAATCTGTTGTTTTGAATGGCATCTTTTTTGATCTTTTTTCGATATGAGTGTTTGCTAAAGCAAAGGCATTTGTACCAGGGTTATACCCCCAATACGGGGAGACATCTCCGCTAAATGCAAAGCCTTTCGGGGTCTGATCATGAACAAAGATGAGATAATGAAACACGCCTCGTCTCCAATTATTGGAGTCGTTATGCAAGAAATAGGTTTTCCATATCTCGCGGAGCTCCTCAAATTGGGTTTCCGTGTCATACGGGACTATCTCTCCGCCATTCAACGCTCCCGTGTCAAAATGAAAGATGATGTTTCGGGTATGAAAAGGATTTTGAACAAGCTCAAGAGCAGTTTTTGTAACGTTTCGTATCGTTCCATCTTCTTCTTGCATGTAGTCGATTTCAAGAAAAACATCTTTTCGGTATGGGTCTGAACCAAAACGGTACGTCAGGTATTCCTCCACATTGTTTAGGCTATCTTGATCAGGGTCCATCGTAGGATGATTGTCCCATATCAAAGGGTTAAAACCAAATCGATGCTCCCATTCAATGGGTATTCCATCTGCATCAATATCACTACCGGTATCATCTATGACAGGGTCTGTATCATAGATATTTGTTTCTATCCAATAGGGAAGCCCATCGTTGTCAAAATCATTTTGATCTATGTTAAACCAGAGTTCGCAGTCGTTTTCGTTTTTGTAGATACTTCCATCAGCGCTGCCGCAGACTCTCCCATAGCCAGTGACATCGATTGGGTTGTTATCCCCGCTCCATCTGCCAAGGCTGATATCATATCGAAGGTGGATATCCAGACCAGAGTTATTTCTATTCAAGGCTTTGCTGATATCGCACAGTGTGTTTTCGTCTTCATCAGCATCCCAGAGCTGTACTGACACATCAACTGTTTTTGTATCATCTGGGACATCTGCGGTGACCGTATAACAATTATACAGATAGTTTGAATCCTCCCACACGGGGCTTGTATATTCTACGTCATTGATGAATATTTTTATAAAGAAATCAGGGGCGGAACGCAGGTCAATGGTATCTAACGCCCGGATTGCTAAGATATCAACGGTGATGTTGATATCCACCAATGGATCATAATCCTCAAGGATGCTTTGTATTGGTTGGTTGTAGAGGAATGGTTTTGAAGAGGTCACAGGGAGAATGAGCACTAGACTTACCAGCAGAATACAGATTCGAAAAAATATTTCTTTTTTCATACAAGCCTCGTAAGCAATACATCTTAAAAATGTTTATATAATTTTCAGTGAAGATAAAGTATATTAATTTCTTTATTTTAACAGTATGTTGTCTTATCATTCATTAGTATACCACTGAAAGAACCATCAGTCTCGCATCAACAAATTACCGCGGTTTTTGACTAAATAATAAAAAGAAAAGGAGGTTGAACTCCTCTGATGTCAAAAAATAGGAGCCGTGATTATTTTAATGTCACTTTAATTTTCGGTTCTTTTGACTTAATTTTTTGGCATTGGACTTTGTTTTCTCTTGCGAGCCAGCCAAGAGCCTGATATGCGTCAACCTCAGTAATCTGCGTTAATTTTGCAATCGTAGAGATATCCACTTCCCCTTGTCGTGCCACCGTGTTCCAGACTTTCCCGGCATCAGTACCGATCTTCGGGGTTAAATTGGTATCCCCAAGCTTATACATGTTATTTACTCGACAGATCTTGCCTTCTCGCGCAAGCCAACCGATTGCAGTCCAAAGCTCGTCTCCTGCGAGTTTTGTGTTCTGCCGCAATGCTTCCTCTTTTAAGGGCCCTTTTGTACTGAGCGTCTTCCAAACCTTACCAGCATTCCATCCAAATTCATCTATTAGTGTTTTCATAACTCAACCTCACTCATGGAGGATATCTGATACAAGATTATATATATTTTCATTTCAGAAAGACGAAATAGCCTATTCCTCTTAGAAATCAGAAAAAATGTTTTCCTCTGTCGGTGATTCTGCTTCTTCATCGATCTTTTCTGCGCCAAGTGCGATGAGGTATCCTTTGGCTCGTTCCGCATACTTATATCGATTGACTGTTTCCCAGAATTTTTTCGAATGATCCGGATACACAAGATGGGCAAGTTCATGGATGATGATGTAATCCTGCACCCAGGAAGGCATGGTTTTCACACGATCAGAAATCCGAATAGATCTATCCATGGAAGTACAACTCCCGTACCGCGAGTGTTGATTGGTCACAAATCGTATTGAAAAACTCAAGGTTCCATCGAAATATTTTCTGTTAAGCTCTTGCGCACGCTGTCCTAACCACCCGTCGCTTTCTTTGACGGTTTTTTTCTGCTGCCATCGTTCGTTTCTTTGAATCATCCGATCTATCCATTTCTGCTCCTCCTTTACAGGCATACCCGCAGGAAGATAAATCCACAGATGACCATCTCCGGACTTTGTCTGAATAGTCTTTTTTCGTCGTCGACTCCGAATGACTGTAATGTGAGGGGGCGTCATAGCTAGTTACCAGAACAAAAAAGCATCTTATAAGCATTTTTTAAAACGGAAAACAGAAAAGAAAAAAAAGGAAAAAAAATAATTGATTGGTTTTACTTATTCATCGGGGAAAGATCAAATCCACGGACGACGCTGGTAAAGCCGAAGAACATGGTGATCGCTTTATCGGCGATAGATCCGGACCGGTGAATGTATAAGCCTTTGAAATCAGACATTAACCCAATCTGTCTACCTGTCAACATCTTAATCCCAAATGGGTAGGGATCGATGATGATGGTTCGGCTGTTCAGAACAAGATTGCTTCGTCCTGAGTAGAACCATAAAGTGAACGGCCGAATGAGGTTGAATTTGTTTTTTGCCAGGGAAAGGAATTTATTGGTGAATCCCCAGCTCAGGATAAGAACATTTTTTCGAAGTGGGCGGAGCTGGTTCATCTTGTAGTTGAAATCAATGCCTTTAATAACCAGGTTAAGTAACAAGACAAGAACAGGGTGTCGACCGTTCTCCGCGATGAAACTTTGAACGATATCAACAAGATTTGTCCGGGATGCTGCTGCTGACATTTTGTCAAGCAGTTCGGGGAGGAATTTCTGCATGGAAGTAATCTCTTCTTTGGTGAGCTGCAATTGTTGCATCGCACCAACGTTCATGGCTTCCATTTTTTCCTGTACTTTGTCCTGAATTGTTGTTTGTGCTGTTACTGGGTTAAATATAACTCCCAGAAAAAGAAGAATTACGCCTATTGTAAGCATTCCTTTTATTTTCGTCATATTTTTACCCTCGTTATCGAATTTGGATT
>JBFYMQ010000084.1:0-9720 GCA_041304825.1 Thermoplasmatales archaeon | reverse complement strand
CATCGGACGCACCATCAAAAAAGCACAGCAACAGATGGTGTCAGCTTCGGATTCTTCATTGTAGGAAAACAATATGAACCAACCTAGGAAAAAGCGGTGACAGAATGGAAATAATAAAAATGTTTTCACCTGAGAATCTTCGTACCTTTGGGTTGCTGCCCCATCCGCAACCTCCGGAAACTATACCGCCTGCAAATCCAAATGACCCTTCAAATCTGACAGATAAAAAGCGATCTGTTGCTATTATCGGTGCCGGATTAGCAGGATTATCTACTGCCTTAGAATTGGCAGAGCGTGGTTTTTCCGTAACAATCTATGAATCAAACTCCGTTATTGGTGGGAAACTTGCAACCCCGCTGATTGAAACAAAAGAAGGAAAATTCCATGTTGAACACGGGTTGCATATGTGGTTTTTCCATTATCATACGTGTCGTGATATTTTTCATCGCTTGGGTGTTGAAGCCTTCTTCAGACCGTATCAAAAGGTGACGGTTGCGTTTCGTAAGTATCAGCAGGAAGTTATACGAAGCGCCCCTCCATGGTATCCTCTTAACTTAATAGCTATTTTGTTACGCTCACCTAATGTGGGTTTATTCGATGCCCGATATCTCTTAGAAATCATTCCTGATTTGATGTTCTTTCGTTACGAATCGATATATGACCAGTTAGACCATATCAGCTATAAAGAATGGGCAAAACGGCGTGGAGTCAGTGACAAGCTCTTTGCGGTTTTATTTGAGCCGGCTGCATCGGTTACCATCAATGATCCAGAGACAATTAGTGCAGCGGAACTGGTGATGTGGTCCCATCTGTTTTTTATAGGCCATCCGAAGGCGATGTGGCGGGAGATTGCATTGGATCATCATGCACGAGTCCTGCTTGATCCATGGGCTGCTCATTTGAAAGAACTGGGGGTGGTTATTCATCTCAATCATAAAGTTCAGAGGTTACGTTTTGCTCGCCAGACGGTTATAGGGGTTGATGATGATGAATATGATTGGGTGGTTCTTGCGTGCGATGTTCGTGCGGCTCAACAGATTCTTGCCAATTCAACAGCAAATGCACCCGATGCAGAGAGCCTAAAAAAAGTAATCTATGAAAAATTACACCAACTTAAAATTGCTCCATCCTATCGTATCATGCGCGCCTGGTTCGACCGTCCATTACGTCCAGACCGGCCTGATATCATGGAAACACCGCAGTATCGTCCGTTACATCTGCTTGCTCAATTTCATCTTCTTGAGCAGGAATCCAGAGTTTGGGCGGAAAAAACCGGTGGGTCCGTCATCGAGTTTCATTTTTATGCTGATGAGACCATTGCACATCTTCCTAGAGAAAACGTCTGGGATTATGTAAAGCCACTAGTTTGCGAGGTTCTGCCGGAGCTTTCTGAGGCAAAATTACTTGATTTTACACTTGGGACCTATGCGAATTTCACTTCTTTTGATGTAGGTCAGGGTCGTATTCGTCCCTCGGCAACATTTCCCGTGGAGGCTGGTTGTAAGAATCTGTTGTTTGCTGGTGATTGGGTCTCAACGCCGTTTCCTTCAGCGTTAATGGAGCGAGCGGCTAGTACTGGTCGTATCGCTGCGAACCATGTGTTGTTACAAGAGAAGATCCGACAGGTACCACTAACAAAATGCAGTAATCGTGGACCAGGATTATAATGGAATATTTTTCATTTCAAATAAATAAAACTCGAAAATCATCTGGTGGTTTCAAAATGATTCAAAAAATGATAGACCTAAGCACCCTAAACTTCTTAAATAACATATTTTATACGTTTTTCGTCATGGTGAGGTGTAAATGATCAACTATCTGCTCTTAGACGCTCTGATTATCCTGTTTCCTTTTCTTTTGTCGTTTAAATGGAAGTTTGCATATTATCGATACTACAAAGCATTGCTCCCTGCGATTGCTATCGTTGGATTGGGATACATCATCTGGGATTCGATTGTAACCGCGCGAGGGGACTGGTGGTTTAATTACGACTATCTGTCCGGCATCTCTATCATTGGATTACCAATCGAGGAGATCTTGTTCTTTGTTGTAGTACCATATTCCTGTATTTTTATTTACGAGAATCTTGAGCATTTCATTCCTGATAAAACGATTAGGTACAACAAATGGTTCTACATCGGTCTTGTCGTGCTGTTCATCTTTGGCGGTATTGCATTCTATCATCAGGATTATACGATTCTTGCCTTGATGTCGTGTGCGTTTTTTTTCATCGTTGCAGTATGGCGCTTCCCAGACATTCTGCAATCGCGCAACTACTGGCTTTACATTTTAATCTCGATGATACCCTTCATAATCTTCAATTACCTCTTGACATCCACTCCAATAGTGTTGTACAAACCTGATGCGATCTGGGGTGGCGATGGCCTATGGAACGGACGATTTCTCACCATACCACTTGAGGATTTCTTCTATAACTTCTCCATGCTTTCCTTCTATTTACTTGTCTATCGTTATTTCAAAAAACGTTGGTTATCCGATAAAAACGAGAAGAAATAAATCATACCTGTATCAGAATATCGTATAAATTGATATAAACATAAAATATTTATGCTAAAAAGAATTGAAAAAAACGACCAACCTGGTGGGCGTGCGATCGTTTGGAAAGAGAAAGGCTTTGTCTTTGACATGGGGCCATCATGGTATCTCATGCCTGATGTGTTTGAAAAATTCTTCGCGGAATTTGGAAAAAAACCAGACGACTATTACAAGCTTATGCGGTTGGACCCCGCGTACCGCGTGTTTTTCAGCAAGAACGAAATCGTTGATATCTCACCAGATCTTGAGCAGAACCTGCAGCTCTTTGAACGCTACCAAAAAGGGGGACGCGAACAACTCCAGAAATATCTTGCTGCAGCACAATATCAATATCAGATAGCAATGAGCGAGTTCATCTACAAAGAATATCGTCACCTCTGGGATTTCTTCAGCCTCCGACTCTTGCTGAAGGGAAGCAAACTGCATATCTTTACCAGTCTGGATGAGTACGCGAAACGATACATCACCGATCCTAAGATGCGAAAAATCCTGGAATACACCATGGTGTTTCTGGGGGGAACACCGTTTGATACCCCTGCTCTTTATGCCTTGATGTCCCATGTGGACTTCAACCTGGGCGTCTGGTATCCTGATGGAGGGTTTGGGGCGCTCGCACGTGGTTTCCAACGTCTTGCTGCCGATCAAGGTGTCACTTTTGAGTTCAACAGCGAGGTACAAAAAATTGAGGTGACGGATAAAAAAGTCACTGGCGTACACACATCAAAAGGAACCATGAACGCTGATGTTGTGGTCGCCAATGCTGATTATCATCATGTGGAGACCCAGTTGCTAGACCCGCAGCATCAAACCTATTCTGAGCAATATTGGAACAAAAAAGCAATCGCGCCCTCCGCTCTACTGATGTATCTTGGCGTGAAAGGAAAAATCAAGGCGTTCGCACATCATAATCTTTATTTTGCACCGCAATGGGAGGATCACTTCAATACCATCTTCCGTCAACCAAAATGGCCAGATGACCCTTCCTATTATGTCAGCTGCCCATCGAAAACCGATGCGTCCGTAGCGCCACCACAGGACGAAAACCTTTTCGTTCTTGTACCGGTCGCAGCAGGCTTACAGGACACGGAAAAAACACGGGAAAAGTACTTCACCAAGGTCATGGACCATCTCGAGGAACTCACCGGTGAAAACATTAAAGATCGCCTGGTGGTGAAACGGTTGTTCGCCCATAATGATTTTACCGCTCAGTACAATGCGTACAAAGGAACTGCACTTGGACTCGCACATACCTTAGGCCAGACTGCGATTTTCCGCTGCTCGCATCAGAGTAAAAAAATCGCGGGACTGTACTACACTGGGCATTATACGCACCCGGGGATTGGTGTACCAATGGTAGTCATCTCCTCACAAATCATCGCTAATCAAATAAGGAATTCCCATGGTCGTCGATAAAACGATTTTTTCCATCTTTCGAAAAGGAAGTCGAACATACTTCTACAGCAGCCTTTTTTTCCCAATGCACATACGACAGGAGGTCTTCATCTTATATGGATTTGTCCGCAAGACCGATAACTATGTCGATGTCATACCACAGAACAAAGAAGGATTCTACGAGTTTAAAGAGAAATACTACCAAGCAAAAAATGGCAAAGAAACCGGAGACATCGTCATTGATTCGTTTGTCCGCTTAGCAAAACGTAAAGGCTTCCAGGACGAATGGGTTGAAGCATTCTTGCATTCCATGGAACTTGATCTGACCAAGAAACGCTATGAAACTCTTGAAGAGGTTCTTGAATATATCTATGGATCTGCTGAGGTAATCGGTCTGATGATGGCAAAAATCATCGGGTTACCAAAAGAATCCTTTGAGCATTCGAAATACCTCGGACGTGCGATGCAATACATTAATTTCATCCGTGATATCGCAGAGGATTTAGAGCTAGAACGAGTGTATTTCCCTCAAACAGATCTCCAGAGACACGATTTAGAGAATCTCACTCATGACTATGTAAAAAAACATCCTGAACAATTTAAAGCATTTCTTCAAACACAGCTTGATCGGTATTGCCAGTGGCAGGAACACGCAGAAGAAGGATATCATTTCATCCCGAAGCGCTACTTGATTTCCATAAAAACCGCATCAGAGATGTACCACTGGACCGCAGAACAAATCGCACATCATCCGTTCATCGTATATGACGTCAAAGTAAAACCGATGATATCAAAGATATTACTCACAGTTATTTCTAATCTCGTCAATACCATGGGTACAAAATTCAGCACCTCTTTCTGCCAACAGGTGCCCAACGAATCTGACCATTCCACGAAATGATATATATGAAAACGTTTGTAAAACCCCGGATCGTTAGCAGCAAATGCATCGAATTTGAATTCTGCCGGTTCAACAGCCAGATTATACGCAGCGATTTTGTTTCCCAGATGAGACCATTCGTTGAATTTTTACCGGTCTGCGCAGAGGTAGAAATCGGACTTGGCATACCACGAGATCCCATACGAATCGTTCATGATAAAACAGGAAAACACCTTGTCCAACCTTCCACAGGTAAAAATGTTACTGAGGTGATGGAAAAATTTTCGAAAACCTTCCTGGATTCCCTGGTTGATATCGATGGTTTTATCCTAAAATCACAATCCCCCTCCTGTGGATTGCGAGACGTCAAAATCTTCCCTGCTGAAAAAAACGTTGCGCCTATCATGCGGTCTTCCGGGTTCTTTGGTGAACGAGTCCTCCAACGATTCCCTCTGCTTGCTATCGAGGATGAAATGCGATTGAAAAATTCGATTATACGGGAGCACTTCTTACGAAAAATCTTTACCTTTGCCTCGTTTCGTTCCACACGAAAAACTCAGTCGATTCCACAGTTAATTCAGTTCCATAGCGAAAACAAGTTACTTTTTATGTCCTATAGTCAAAAGCACCTTAAAGAAATGGGAAAATTGATCGCAAACCAGGCTTCATACCAAACAAGTGATGTGTTTTCAAGTTATGAGCACCTGTTAGCTGAACTCTTTGCCAAGGCACCTCGATGTACCTCTGCCATCAACGTGTTACATCATATGATGGGATATGTCTCCGGCCAGATAACAAAAGATGAAAAACATTTTTTCCTCTCACTTCTTGAGCAATTTCGGCAAGGGAAAATCCCGATAAGCGCCCCTGTGAACCTCATGAGATCGTGGGTTATCCGCACACAACAACCGTATCTTCTGCCACAGACCTTTTTCCAACCATATCCTGATGAGTTGTTGGATGCTGAAGCTTTGACGTCATGTGGCCTGAGGGATTTCTGGAAATGAAAGTAGGCTATCCCTGCATTAACAGATCTCTTGACTGTAAAAGCGATCGGACATTCCGTTTAAAATCATATTCAGAAGAACGTTTTCATTGGACCGTTGAAAACAATCTGAACTGTCTACAGCGCATCCTTGAGTTCAACCAGCAACATGACATGCTATTTTTTCGTATCACCTCCGATTTGATCCCCTTTGCCTCTCACCCGATTTGTACTTTTCCCTGGCAAAAAACCTATCGGTCATCCTTTGAAAAACTGGGAAGCTTCATAAAAAAGAATCAGATGCGAATTTCTATGCATCCTGACCAATTTATTGTACTTAATT
This sequence comes from Thermoplasmatales archaeon, assembly GCA_041304825.1. Taxonomy (GTDB): domain Archaea; phylum Thermoplasmatota; class E2; order DHVEG-1; family DHVEG-1; genus SM1-50. Next base: position 3,564 of record JBFYMQ010000084.1, on the reverse strand, counting down.
CTCCAAGAAAGGAGGTCGTGGAGCGCAGCATCACTGAGTTGATGTATCATGCTGAGGTTCTTAATCTGCTCGGACTTGATTCTTCGGCAAAGATACAGCTGCATCTTGGTGGAGTATATGGTGATAAAACTGAAAGTATGCAGCGGTTCATTGACGTCTATGTCTCCCTTGATGATTCGGTGAAACGACGCCTCGTCGTTGAAAACGATGATCGCAGCTATCGCGTGTCGGATTGTCTAACCGTGAATAAAAAAATCGACGTCCCGGTTTTATTTGATTCCTTCCATCACTGCTTACTCCATCACCACGAGGCGGTTGTTGATGTCCTTGCTGATGTTTCAGCTACCTGGGCAAGCAATGATGGGATGCCCATGGTTGATTACAGCTCACAAAAGCCGCATGAAAAACCAGGTCGACATGCAGATCATATCGACAGGAAGAACTTCAGCAAGTTCATCGATGAGACAAAACCATTTGATTTCGATGTCATGCTTGAAATAAAGGATAAAGAAAAAAGCGCATTGGAGGCGATCGCTATCATCTCAACAGATAAACGATTCCTTCAAATAAACAACAAGGGTTACTGAAATTATGACTCAACAAAACCCCTCTGACCCCCTCTCGAATCTTCTGACATCGCAGCATTTCGCTGTCATCGCCACCGAATCAAAAAAACAACCGTATACCAATCTGGTTTCGTTTGTCTGTTCCTCTGATTTTCATCATCTTTTTTTTCCAACGAAAAAAGAGACCCAGAAGTTTTTGAACATCTCCGAAAATAGCCATGTCGCGGTTCTTATCGATAACAGAGAAAACGCACCTTCCGATTTGTCAAAGGCAATTACTATTACCGCGATTGGAAATGCCCAGGTTCTCAAACAGGACAGGGATGCCGCCGTCAGATTATTGCTACAAAAACATCCTGATTTATCTACATTTGTTTCTGATCCTTCGTGTGTGATAATCGACGTCACGGTACATACCTATCAGATTGTACAGAAGTTTGAGCACATTCAGTTTATTACAATGGCAGATATGAGAGAATGATTCATCCTACTAGGATCCAGCAGCTTAACGCAGAGGGAGTTCATTCTGGAGACTATGTAGTCTATTGGATGCAAGCATCACAACGGGCTTTTGATAACCATGCATTAGAGTATGCGGTTTTAAAAGCAAATGAACTGAACAAACCACTTGTTGTTTTTTTTGGTCTCACCTCATCATTTCCTGAGGCAAATGAACGGCATTACCTGTTTATGCTCCAAGGTCTTCAAGAGACTGCGAACGAATTGGAGAAAAGAAAGATTCCTTTTGTAATCCAGCAAATCTCTCCAGAGAAAGGTGTTCTCTCAATTTCAAAAAACGCCTCCCTTACTGTCACCGACAGAGGATATCTGCGAATCCAAAAGCAATGGCGACAGTACGCAGCGGCACACCTGCGCTGTCCACTGATTCAGGTCGAAAGTGATGTGGTTGTACCAATCGAAACAGTATCGCAGAAGGAAGAATATGCAGCAGCAACCATTCGACCAAAGATACATAAACACCTTGAGACGTTTTTGTTACCTCTTACCTCAGAGCCTCTTCAGCGTACTTATATGAAGCATCATTTTGAGTCACTCGATCTTTCAAACATCTCAAGCATCGTCTCTACCCTTCATCTAGATCATACCGTGAAACCATCGTCTTTGTTTCATGGGGGGACTTCTCATGGGCTGCGATTGCTTCATCAGTTCATGCAACAGAAACTCCCCTTCTTCACTGAGCTGCGAAATGATCCAAGCAAAGAATATTGCTCCTATATGAGTCCGTACCTTCATTTCGGTCAGATATCACCTCTGACCATTGCATTGAAAATCCAAGCATCAGGCTGCTCTAACATAGGTGCCTATCTTGAAGAGCTCATAGTGCGAAGGGAACTGAGCATGAATTATGTGTACTACAATTTAAGGTATGATTCTTTTGACGGTCTTCCTTCATGGGCCAAAACAACACTGCTTCGACATACACAGGATAAACGCCAGTACATCTACACAAAAGATGAGCTTGAACAGGCAAAAACTCATGATCCGTTTTGGAATGCTGCACAACTTGAAATGAAACACACAGGAAAAATGCATGGGTATATGCGGATGTACTGGGGGAAGAAAATACTGGAATGGACCAAATCACCACAAAATGCATTTCAAATCGCATTATCATTAAACAATAAGTATGAACTTGATGGAAGAGACCCGAATGGATTTACCGGTATTGCTTGGTGCTTTGGAAAACATGATCGAGCGTGGAAAGAACGACCAATTTTTGGTAAAGTCCGCTATATGAACGATGCAGGATTAACAAGAAAATTTAATATGAAAAACTATGTTGAGAAATCCTAATTATCTTGGCAGAGAATTTTTTTATTTAAGGAACATGCAGTTCATAATCACGACGAATAAGGGGAGTATTGATTAAAGCACGCAGGAAGTCGATAGGCGGAAATTGTTCTTTATAGCCTAGTACTGCCACGTAGTCTCCCCCTTTTTGGTAGGGATCCCAGTAATACACAGAATACGTCCCTGAGATATTTATTGTCTCATCAAAACGGGGTCCTTGGTAGTATGATTTTCCACCGAACGGCTCATAGAACTGTTCTCGAGGGCTCCCTGGTGGAGCATCCTGTTTTACTATTACGCCGTATCCTTCAGGAATGTTGAAGGGAAGTGTTTGGTTCGGTGGTGGTAACCCAGGGCCGACCAAGGCAAACCACGGAGTAAAATTCGCATAATAACCTTCACAGACTGGAACGATGACCTCAAGGAAAATCCGTAACGGTTGATCATTTATCGTAAAACTATACACATCGATGTCGGTTGATGGTTTTACCCAATCTGTTTTCAACCAGGAATACACCGCTATCGATTGGGTGATGGATCTTCTCACCTGAAATGGTTGTTCTGCAGAGGAGTCACGACGCTCCAAATAGGGTACATGGGCAAGGGCGGTCGGGATAAAAAAAAGAAACGCACACATAAAAACAAACAATAACATGCTATTTCTTTTCATATGTTTACCTAACTAGACTCTGCTATATAAATATTTTTTTCACATCTTTCGTCGTATTTAACACGATTCCAAAAAGCAGATAAAGTCAAAATGATTTCGTTGTAACAAAAACGTGGGGAGAATGAACAAATGTCTGAAATGAAAATCATGTGTCCGAAATGCCGTCATCAATTCACCGCCAAAGGTGAACCAACTGAAAAAATTTATGTGACCTGTCCTTCGTGCAAGACCTACGGAACGTTTACCGTTCCTTCCGGAACCGGTGATCCGAATAAAGTAGTATGTTTCACTGATAGTGGGGACTCCCGTTTTAGGAAATTACGGATCTTCAACGCGGTGATGGGTGTTATTCATATGATTCAAGGGATCTTGATGTTGCTGCTGAGCAACGCCTTTACTCTTCCGTTGACCTATATTCATCCTGAGTATAATGCTGTGACGAATACGATTTCTCCTGTTTCAGAAACCTTTTTTAATATACAAATCGGACCGCTTGTCGCGTTATTTCTTTTCATG
>JBFYMQ010000083.1:0-9060 GCA_041304825.1 Thermoplasmatales archaeon | reverse complement strand
GCATACTCGATTCTTGTTGGAGCAGAATTCGAGCGAGATACTATCCTTGGGATGACCCAGTACATCGACGAGGCAGAACGATACGGAATCCCTGTCCTTGCCGTGACTGCCGTAGGAAAAGAGATGAAACGAGACGCTCGCTACATGAGTCTTGCATCGCGGATAGCTGCCGAGCTTGGTGCTCATATCGTAAAGACCTATTATGTCCCTGAGTTCGAGAAGGTCGTTGAATCCTGTCCCGTACCAGTTGTCATCGCAGGTGGGAAAAAACAACCAGAGAACGAAGCGTTGCAGATGGCCTATGATGCGATACAAGCAGGAGCAATCGGTGTGGACATGGGACGAAATATCTTCCAAAGCGCAAACCCGGTCAACATGGTAAAAGCAGTCAACGCAATCGTTCATAAGAATGCGACACCAAAGGAAGCCTTCGATGTCTTCAAAGGAAAAAAGAAATAAGCATCTCCTTGGTCGATTTTTTTTTAACACGATATGTTTAAATAAAACATCTTATTACACCTTTCTCTGAGGAGGCAATCTATGGACCTAATGTTAATAATAGGACTCGTCGTACTGCTGATAGTTGTAGTAATTCTACTCTGGTTCTTCAGCTACTACAACCGAGTCATCAGATACGAAAACCGTATAGATAACGCATGGGCACAAATCGATGTGCAACTCAAACGAAGAGCAGACCTTATCCCAAATCTCATGGAAACCGTTAAAGGATACATGAACCATGAGCGTCAGACCCTTGAGGCAGTCACCAAAGCCCGGTCCGCGGTCATGACAGCAAAAAACCCACAGGACAGTATCAACGCCGATAACATGCTTACTGGTGCGTTAAAAACGTTATTTGCGGTTTCCGAAAGCTACCCTGACTTAAAAGCGAATCAGAATTTTCTACAACTTCAGGATGAATTGACTCATACTGAGGAAAAAATCGCGTACTCACGACAACACTTCAACGACTCGGTCCTACAGTTCAATAATCTTATCGAGACATTCCCAGGCAACATATTTGCTGGTATGATGGGAAAGAAAGAACGGCAAATGCTGCAGATCCCTGAAGCATCACGAGAAGTACCAAAAGTATCATTCTAAGCAAGTCGATTCTCTGAAAATTATGGCACAGCAACCAAGACTCATAGAGGACCATATACGGAAAAACAAGCTCGATACGCTTGTTATCTGTCTCTTTATGGTCATTCTCCTTTTTTCGGTTATTTTTGCTATTGGTTTTATTCTTGGTGCTCCTCCCATTCTTACCATAATGCTAGCACTCCCGCTTGCGATATTTTACATTCTTGTCACCTATTCATTTTCTGTACAAAGTGTGATTTCAGCAGCAGGAGCACGACCGGCAAACCCGCAGAATCGTGAAGAAAAAATGCTTATCTACAAAGTCGAGGAGATGTCGCTTGCCGCTGGTTTGCCAATGCCTAAGGTCTACGTGCAGGATTCACGGGATATCAACGCGTTTGCCACTGGTCATAAACCAGAGGATTCCATTATTTGTGCAACCACCGGAGCTCTGCAGCAGTTAAACTCAGAGGAACTTGAAGGAGTCATTGGTCATGAGATGAGCCATATTAAGAACCGTGATATCCTTGTCATGACTGTAACTGTTGGAGTCGTCGGAGCGATTGCATTAATCGCTGAGATAACATTACGGATGCTGTTTTTCACTGGAGGGCGAAACGGAGATCGAAAAGGAGGCGGCAACATCATTGTTTTGGTGATTGCCATCATCTTTATTATTCTCGCACCGATTTTCTCACGACTCACGTATCTAGCGATTTCACGTAGAAGAGAATATCTTGCTGATGCTGACGGGGCGTACCTAACGCGTAACCCAGAGGGACTCGCAAAAGCTTTGGAGAAAATTAAAGGAGATTTACCTGACGATCCAAAAGGCTCAAAGACGGTTGCACCACTCTATATAGCAAATCCGTTCAAACGAGCGCTGCGTGACTCGATTTGGGCGACCCATCCACCCCTTGACGAGCGGATCCGTCGCCTACGTACGATGTAGAACCGATCATTTTGCAATAATTCTTGTTTATTTTTCAAGGATGGATTGAACAAATCCATCGATATGCTGTTCTCCTTCTTTTATCCTTCCGTTCCGCATCTGCAGACCAAGGAAACTGTCTGAAAGGTTCATACCAAAATCCGTAAGATACTGTTGCATCATCTGTCGTGGTTTTCCCTGTGGGTCTGGAGCACCACCACCTGTGATGAACACTGCTGTTTTTTTCCCTTTGATGTTTTTTGCAGATGAAAAGAACGTTTTAATAAAAGGCGGGCAACATCCTCCCCATGTCGGTGACCCGACAATCATTGTCGAATATTTTCCTAAATCCACATTGGTGTTTCTCACGGGTAACTCTCTTTGTTTCATTGCAGCACGCCCAGCACTAAGAAACCCTGGTCGTTTCACCGATTCTATTTCGATAAGTTCAACAGATGCGTTCTGTTGTTTGAGTTTATCTGCAAGAAGCTGTGCCGCAGCTCGTGTGTTTCCCGTCCTTGAATAATACACAATCCCAATCGTCATAGATACTCTTCCTTTGATACTTTCTGAGGCTGGTACCTGCTTTTTGTATATAATGATTCTGAACAAATTAATATCTGTATCAAAGACGGTGACGGAAATCCCCTATGAAGATATCTTTGTTGAAGATCTCTCTTAAGAGTGATAAACGAAAACTACATAAACGAGGAAGACATGGCAACGGAGAATTCATATGAAGAAAACACTAGCAATCACCCTGCTTTCGATGCTGACCATAGCGTTTCTGTATCCTAGCGTATGCGCGAATGATGCAGGAGTGGTCGTCGACCAAGAAATTGTAACAATTTCTCTTACAAACACCGGTTTACAGGTTGAAGAAACCGTTAAAGTTACCAATAGAGGAACAGAGAATGTCACCTCAATTCGGTTCTGGATCCAACAAGACATCCAGGATGCGGTAAAAATCACCGAATCGCAATCTGGTAAAACCCTTGTTCCGCTGATTACCGGGAATATTAGAACCTGCAACCTAAGTGCAGCGAACCTCTCAATACTCCCTGATGGCTCCATGACGCTACAGATGACGTATCATCTTCCAAACAGTGCACAAAATTTCATTCAAACCTTACTTTACGATACCAGTTTTTTCTCTGTCACCTATGAAAATCAAGGTCTTTTCCAGGGGGAACATCTCTTATATGGTTCTGATGCGAACAACGCGATTCAGATACGTTTATACAACCCAACAGAAGCCCCGTTAAACATCACGATGATCATTATCGTCTTCATGGTCGTCGTCATCGTTCTTGCCGTGTTGTTGCTCTTGTTGAAAAAACAACGGTCGAAAACAAAGAAAGCCGTCTCGGAATCAGAAGAAACACTTACCACGAAGAAAACCTTATTGCTCTCATTGTTAAAGGACCTTGAGAAGCAATACCGTGCGAAATCCGTCTCTGACGAGACCTATACGAAGATTAAAGATGAGTACAAACAAGATGCTGTCGAAGTCATGAAGAAACTCGATGATCTGAAAAAGTAACAGTTAAAAATCAAAGATGCTTGGTTGTTTCAGATCCACGTTTTCTTTTTTCTCCTCTTCGTTTTTCTTATTTCGCTGAGACGTCATATCGATTTCTTCTTGTTTTTCATCGGTTTTTTCAGCGCATTGAAGGATATCTTTCATCCGATGGAGGTACTTTTCTCCAAGCAGGAATTTTACTTCGCTTTCTGAGAAATCAAGATACCGTATCATCTTGCAGGCAAATCGTGGGTTGTTTCTAAACAAGGCTTGAAAATGTGGAAGAATCGCTTCCTTTGCCTTCTGATCTGAGACATGATGGACGGTCGCTATCTTTTTTGTCACGCCATCGCGAATCAATCGTGCTGTTTGATTGCTTTTCATCTGCTTTAACCAAGTTGGGAACAGGTATTGCGTATTTCCGTAACTATGGGTTTTTGCCACAGTCACTCCTCCGCTCATCAGATCGCAGGCGTACGACCAGAGGTCGTAAACTCGTGATTTTTTAACTCTTCCGAAAAACACATCTGCTTTCGAGAGTGCCTCATAGCCTCGTAAGAGATCCTTAGCATCTAGATATTCCCGAGGTATATTTTCAGCTATCCAGAGTAAAAACAACTCAGGTTCTACATCGCTATTTCGTAAACAATCCCTGCTGTTCTGAAGATTTTTTGTTTTAAACACCTCTCGTAATGCATCAAACACAAGGGTTTCTCGATCGCGATAGCCGAGCACATCAATATCCTCAATGCTTAGTTGGGTACGGTTCACGCAGAGGGATTGAAGGTCGTTGACTGATGATCGGACATCACCTTTCGATCGGTCAACAATAATTTTTAATGCACGGATATCTGCTGTGATTTTTTCCTGTCTGCAGATATTTTTTAACAATTCGACAATCTGACTGGAGTTGACGTTATAGAACTGGATGTTTATACAGAGGGTTTTCAATGATTCTCCCCCGCCTTTGGTCAGTTCATAAAAATCGTTGACAATCAATATGATAGGTTGTTTCGTGATTCTGATTGTGTCAATGATAGCTTTTTTACCTCCCCTGTCTCCAAGACTGCTGTCTGTTTCTGCTTTGTCCATTTTTTCATAGAGGTTATCTGCTTCATCAAGAATGATGAGTTTTCGTCCTCCTTTTCTTGTTGGTGTGAACCCCCCTGTGATGTCAAAGGTTTCATTGAGTGCACCTGCAGTCGCGATGCGTTTGATTGATGTTTCGTTGCGTGCATCTGATGCGTTCAGTTCAAGGACTGTCCATCCAAGGTCTGAAGCTAACGCATGAGCGGTGCTTGTTTTTCCGGTCCCTGGTTTTCCTGAAAGAATTACTGCTCGTTTGTCCGGTATTTTTCCTTGGTTCCATCGTTCTGCCCAGGAACGTATAGTGGAGAGAGCACGTTCGTTACCTATAATATCACGTAATGTTTTCGGTCGGTATTTCTCTGTCCAGTCCTCCATTGGGTAGTGAGAAGATTCTTTGGGTATTTTAAGATTTGTTTTGACAGGTTCTGTAACTTTTCAGGTGATTTCAAACATGAAAAATAGGTTGTAACAAAACAGGTGATAAACCAAAATTCAGGTTCTGTGTATATAGCGTTGGGAAATCTTCGTTGGGAAATTAGGGTTGTTTTCCTTTAAGTTATATCTGTTCGGACAGGAACATTCAGGGGTAATAATAAATATTTTTTGTGTAAGATATGTTCATAAAGAAAGAATTGTTACAAAACAACGGAAAAGGAGGACCGGATACCTGATGAAAAGCAACAATGAAACATTGAAAAAAGATGAACTGAAAGTTTTAGATGTCTTAGAACAACATGCGAATGAAAATATCAATGAGATTGCCAAGAGATGTGGTTTCTCCCATCAAAAAGTTCGGAGAATTATCAAACATCTGGAAGAGATGAACATAATATGGGGGTATAGCGCTATAACAGATAAAAACGGAAAAGATATGAAGCATTTCACCTTGTTGATTACAAGAAGTAATGCTCTTTTAGATGATTATTTCTCAAAGGAAATAATCATTGAAAAACTGGATAATTACCTTCCAGGTTTGGTACAAATTGAGAATATCTACATGACTCACGGAAGATACAGCGGGGTTGTTACTTTCTTTGCTACTGATCTTCTCACAGCAAAAAAATTGGTCCAGGAGATAACCAAACGGATTGGTAAATATTTTAAGGAGTATCTACTGCTTGAGACTCTTTTTCCGATTCGGAAACAAGGGTTTAAGAATCCTCGAATAAAAGAATTAGTGGGCAATATTTAAATACGATTCATTTTGTGTAATTTGAGTTTGTAAACCCTTTTAAAAATCAATCATCACCTCATCATCCGACTTGTTACAGTCTTTTTCTCCATATCTTATCACCAGATTATGAGACAGAATCGTTTTGACATAACCTTTTTATCGGTCTGGTTTATTATCTCCTCCTCCGGATGCGGGGATGGCCCAGCCCGGTAAGGCGTTGGATTGCTAATCCAATGGTCTCTGACCTCGGGAGTTCGAATCTCCCTCCCCGCGCTATTCATTAGCATAGTAATTATTGTTAAAGGAAATCAGAACGATCTTGATCTCCAGGGGTTCAAATCCCTTCCCCTGCATTATCAACCTTACTTAATTTACTAGCAAATTTGTGTTCTATTCCCGAGCGATAAGCCGCATGCACTACAATCAAAAATCTTTAATAACCTCTTTGGATATACCTTAACTCAGCTGTAAGATGTGATATAATTATGGTACATTGCCACGATATGAAAACAGGTCAAGTTTATATTTGCGAAGAATGCGGACTCGAACTGAAGGTTGCGAAGAGCTGCACTGCGAATGTTAACCATCCCAAAGGAATATCTTGCACTGAATGCATTCATGTGTGCTGCAATAAAGATATGAAATTGAAAAAGTAGGTTTAGCGTGGTTTCTTAAAATTTCTGCTATCTACATACTAAAAATCAACACATATGCCGACAAATACAAATCTGAATATTTCTACCAACTCGCTGGTTCTGGTATGGACTTTATACCCGTGAGTTGATTATACACTATAGATAATGTATTAGATATAAAAAAAATTAAAAAGAAAAGGTGAAATAAACTATGGGAAAAAATAAACGTGGAAAACAAGATGGAACTGGACCACATAAAGATAGTTCTATGGCAAAAACTGGCCAAAGTGGTAAAAAAGGTGGTCATAAACGTGGGAAATGTAAATAAGCATTCTCCCTTTTTTTCTTTATAATAAATTTCAGGAATTGAAGGTGAAATAAAATATGGTCGATATGAATTTTAATCTATGTCGGTGGAGAATATCTGATGTTCAACCATCTTTGCCTGAAGGTGTGCTACCAGAACCTTTAAAGTGATTTTTTTAAGTTTTGTCGTTCAACAGGAGTAACGGTTCATTTTTACATGTATTTTGGGGTTCAAATCCCTTCCCCTGCACACTTTTTTTTGTAAAATAAAAAATCAAATGATTATTTAGAAAAGGAGATTAATAAATCTACTTTTTTCTTCGATTCTGTGATTCTATTAAAAGGTATGAAATCATCGTTACAAAAATATAAGACATCGAAAAAATTAGAATCCCTGCCCAAAAAGGAACAGGTGGTTTACCATAAGCAATTGTTACAGAAGTTTTTGAATTGTTTATATGTGAAAGAATTTCCTGAAATAAATATGACATGGTATTCATATATTGGATTAAAAGTATTGAGAGGGCTGTTCCATTTAAAATTGTTGAGATTATTAGTGATAAAGAAAGTGATTTCCAATTTATTTCTTTCATTTTATTTGATATATTGTAAGATTTTTGTCCTTATAAATATAATCGTTTTTGGGCTGCTTAAAAAAGGGAAAATCAATGAAAAAAGGGTTTGACAGGAGTAATTATTATCCCCTGCTTAGGGGTTCAAATCCCTTCCCCTGCATAATTTTGTTCAAAAAAAGATTTAAATAACATAGTTATATTACATGTCATGTATTAGCATAGCATAAGAGGTATAGTGATGACAAAGAAGTTTATGACCGTGGGAATCGTTCTTTTATTTATTGGAACCTGTATCATTCCAGGAATTGCACAAAAAATAGAAAAATCATATGAACAATCATCTGAAAGTAACTGGTTATATGTCGGTGGAACTGGACCAGGAAATTATTCAACCATCCAAGCGGCTATTTATGCTTCTAAGGATGGTGATACCATCTTTGTTTTCGATGATAAATCTCCTTATGTTGAGAGTATTGTTATTGATAAATCTATTCAATTACTTGGTGAGAATAAAAAAACTACAGTAATCAATGGGAATAGTGCTTCCATTATCGTTCAAATATTGAATTGTTCAGATGTTACTATTCAGGGTTTCACAATAAGGAATGCGCATAAAACTTTAATTCTCTTGGACTCTTGCATTGATTGCCTCATCACGGACAATATCTTACGCGGTTCTGGACAATGTGGCTTTTCCGTAACCTATGGCGGCAACAATACAATTGCTAACAATACCATCATTTGTGTGTCCTTAAATACAATTTGGAGGTCTCAAGGCAATATTGTGATAGGAAATAGTATTTCGTTTGTATTTCAAGGATTATGTGCCTGTTCAGGCACAAAGATTTATTCGAATAAGATTAGATTCATAGGGTTAAATGGTCTTGAACCTTCTGGTTTCTGTGATATACGTGGGAATACCATTGCATTCTGCAGGTTACATGGAATCGAAATAGGAGGTGGCACCAACATCACACTTCAGTTCAATACATTTATAGGAAATACAAATGCAATTCTCCTGTTTGGTGACCAAGTGAATGTTACTTCGAATAATTTCATATTAAATATTCACAACGTTTTGATTGCTTCTGTGGGTCAGTATTATTTCGATGGGAATTTTTGGAATCGACCGATGAGTCATCCAAAAGTCATTATTATTTGATTTACATCCCGCACAAGCACCCTATGACATCCCAGGAATGACCTTAGAAAACATCTGGAATTGAAGGTTTTTACAGGAGTAATTATTATCCCCCACTGAGAATTTAACTGGTAAACGTGGGTTCAAATCCCTTCCCCTGCAATTTTAAACATAATAATAATTGAAATCAACAATTCTTTTATTTTGTTCAATTTTTAAATAAAAATCTTTAATAATACCCCTTATAATTAATAAGTGTTAATAAGTAGAGGAAAAAGTATGGAGAAAAAATTTTTCGCAATACAATTCGTAGTAGGAATTATCGTAGCATTAATTGGAGCGTTTATTATGTTTCATGGTAGTATTTTTAGGGAAAATAATTCAGGCATTGCAACTATTATAGGTATTATCGGAATAGGTATAATCGCTTCATCCTCTATATGGACCATGAAAAAGTAGTTTTGAAGTTCAACAGAAGTAACGGTTTCATTTTACATGTATTTTGGGGTTCAAATCCCTTCCCCTGCATAACTTTCCAAAACATAAATAAAAGGAAGAATATGTTTTTATAGAAACCAATGCTACAAAATCTTAGAATAGATAC
>JBFYMQ010000082.1:0-7812 GCA_041304825.1 Thermoplasmatales archaeon | reverse complement strand
CACCGCCTGTTGGCTTGGCACACGCCTCAAGACAGTAATCAAAGCTGTGTTGATCTTTTCAGTTGTGTTTTATTTTGTTGCTCTGTACGTCCACTGGGCTGTGGTTCTTCTTACCCCATTTCTCGTGATAATTCTTTATGAAATCTATAAACTTTACATGGACTTTACAGATAAAAAAGCTGATTATACACTTTTAAAAATAGGCGCGAACCTCTCAAAATTTCTAGTAGTCTATATAATAGCCGCCATAATCTTCCACGAGATAGCAGCTATTCTACCTACGAATATTTTTTAAACACTGAAAGGGATTTTATGCTTCAGCTATTTCAACACAGTTACAACGACCATTAACTCGTTTTAGATAAAATAATCAAAAGACAAAGAATGAACAAGTTAAGATTCATTTAAATATTGAAAAAGACCTGCTAAGTTTAACATCAGGTTCGAGTCCAATTTTACAAAAAGCAGTGTTTGATAGGAGAAAAAAACTATTTGAGCGCCGTCCGCCAAATGCGAACTTCAAGTTCAACTTAGACCACTAAAAGTAAACAAAAAACAGAATAAAGTCGAGGGAAAACATTAACACGGTTGGACATCCAACGAGTATGATTTTTTGTTCGAAAGTCAAGAGATGTCATAGGGTTCTTGTGCAGGATGCCAATCAAAATTAACCTGATATAACCTGAATAGTGTACGCCCGACAATTACTTTAGGAAGCGCTCGGGGTTTGTCCCAGAAATTTGCATCCCAGAGTATTGCTTTTCTTTGACAGTTGCTAAAGTAGATACCCTTACGATTTCCAATAAAATTGTTCCATTGGACTCTGATGGGGGTAGAAGAATCAATGCGGATTGCACCAGGCGAGGGATGTACTAATCCTCCGTTCTCTTCAAAGGAATTATGCGCAATGTCGATATCTGAACCATTGAGCATATAGATTGCCACATAGGAATTTTTCCAAAACCGGGTGTTTTGAATGGTGAGTTGAGAACTATGCCATATCTCGATTCCATAAATACACTGGGAAATACGACAGTTGGTGATAGTGATGTCGGTTGAATTCCAGATGTAGAAGCCGGCTGAAAGGTTCGTCCGTGATGTTATGTTTTCAAACCAGCAGTGTTTACAGCCAAGGACATGGATCGCTATATCGGTCTGATTTTGTACCTTGACGTTTTCGCTGTACAAAAGAATGACCTGCCCTGCAGGGTAGTCAATGATATCCCCGGAGGATCTTTCGAGATACACGAGTGCTTTTCCATTGACCGTATTATTGAGTATCTGATTTTGCTCCGCATCAGATACAAAAAAGCTGTCGTTGATGAGGCAATTATTCCTTACAATATTGTACATTGCCCCGCTTATGAGTATTACCTGACCAATCCCTGACCAGCGAGTATTTTCATAAGTATTGTGTTCGATACGATTTCCGTGGGATGCTGAGATTAACAGAGAATAAAAGTTGTTCAAGGTATGATGATTCAACTGTATACTGTTATTGTCTGAGGTTTCTAGGTAGATCCCTGAACACTCCCGTATGGTGTTGTTCAGAATCGTGTTGTGATGCGACGATTCAAGGAGGATACCACTACCAAAGCTAGACGTTTGGTAAATCTGGTTACCTGTGATTGAACAATCATGTGTATTTTCCAAGACAATACCATTGTACCCATGACGGATCGTAAAGGTATGCAGATCCACTGAATCTAATGTTATTTTCACAGCATCCCCACTGCTGCCTCCATCGATGATAGTTGTCTGTGGATCTTCACCTCTGATTTCTAGAGGTTTATCCACCAGGACATTCTCTAAGTAAAGGCCACTATAAACAAAAACGGTATCACCGGGGTTTGCAGCATTTATCGCACTTTGGATCGTGGTATAATTCCCAGGGCCACTTCCGCCAACATAGAGCCAACCGCGAGTCAATGGTTGAGGATTTGAATCTAGTCGATACCCAGGAACACCACTTACTCCAAGAAATAATAAAACTATTCCAATAATCATTATCTTTCTCATGCTCTGATTCCTCCCCGGTCGCCCTAACAGGTGAAATATTTATATGTTGTTATGACTTATAAATGTTTGGAATCAATAAAAGTCACTTAATAGAATAGGTAGGAAAACAATTGCACGTTTTTTAAAACTCAATGGTTTTATGCGGGATCATAATGACAAAAAAAGAATGAGCAAGTTAAGATACTCGTAAATATTGTAAATGACCAACTACGTTTTACTTCAGGTTCGAGTCCGATTTTTAAAAAACCATGTTCTACGGGTGAAAAAAAGAATCGGAACGCCGTCCACCGGACTCGGACCGGTGACCGCTCGGTTAACAGCCGAGTGCTCTACCAACTGAGCTAGGACGGCAGGATTATTGATGTTGTAGCGAATGTGAATAGTGTTTTGTATTAAAACCCTTGTGTTAGATAATTTTTCCTTCGATTTACCTCGATAGAGGACAGTGCAACGAGATTAAATATCCCGTTATAAATTCTCCTATCATCTAGGTATAATACAATTTTTTGGGAAATTGGTTTCAATCGATAAAAGTTGAAGACACTGGTAAAAAATAATTATTACTTTTCCTTATAATCTCCCAATAAAGTTATTATAATAAAATAATAATTCAAACTTACATGAAAATAGACTGGAAAAATCTATCGTTAGCTATGATTATATCAATAGTTACAACAGGTATCTTAGGCTTGATTTCTTCAATAACCTATACAATAATAGCGATTCCAGACATGCCTCCTGGAAAAATATCATATACAGTTGCTACAACAAAAGATGGCTTTTTTCTTGCTTTATCTCTAACTGGAATAGTAATATTAGGATTGTCTTGTATGTTGATGGTAACAGTAGGATTTTACTTTCTAATTGGATTTTTAAGGAAAACAAAGAACTAGGTTTAGTTTGTATTAAAAAGTTACCGAAGGGTAATTTGTTCTGTCTGAATCGAGAAGTATCTTCTAGATTACTACCAGTAACATGACTGCGATGCAACAACAACAGATAAAAGGCATTTACAAAATTCATAGACATATTAATAGAAAGAAAGCCAAGACTTCCTGTTAAAATAACACCCATTGGTTTTTTATAGAATCAAGTATTATCATCTCACTATACATTAACAATAAGGATAGCTTACGGGAAAGAGTCGTTATGATTAACAGATATGAGACCGTCACTGAGGATGAAAAAAAAGTTCTTGATGTCTTAGAGAAAAATGGCAAAGAGAGCATCGACGATATCGCTAAGAGATGTGGTTTTTCCCGCCAGAAAGTATGGAGGATTATCAAACACTTTGAAGAAAATAAGATAATCTGGGGATATGTTGGGATAGAAAATGAAGAAGCCAAAGGCCTCAGCCACTTTATTTTGCTTGTTAAGAGAAGCACGTTACCCATTGGAGGTGATTTCAAAAAAGAACTTGCTTACGGAAAACTCGATTCCATGCTGCCTGAGAACGTGAAAATTGAGAATATCTATCTGACCCACGGGAAATACGACGGGGTGGTTACGTTCTATGCTCCGAATCTTGTCACTGCAAAAAAATTGATACAAAATATTACCAAAAATATTGATAAAATAATTGAGGAGTATCTGCTCCTTGAAACGCTTATTCCTATTCGAAAAACAGGTTTGAAGAACCCTCATACCAAAGACCTTATAGAGTTCCTATAATCAACAGATAAGAAAGGAAAAACAAGTTTCATACGATTTTTTTATTACGGTGAAATTTTTTGAAAATAATTCACCAACTTTCCCATCAAAAAAACTGAGTTAGCGCCTCAGCCAAACACTATTATACAGCTACCGTGTTATCAAATTCAGGTGAGGAATAACATGGGAGATGAGAAATGCAACAAATGTGGAGCTGAAATACCATCGAACGCCAAGTTCTGTTTGAGCTGTGGGGCTAAAGTCGAAAAAGAAACACGATTGGAACGAGAACCAATCCATGATGTGTTCCGGTTTCTGTTCTCAAAAAATATGATTATCGCGGCAATCCTGTTCGGCATCCTTTTGATCTGGGTCGGAGCTCTTGTGTTAACGTTCAGTACGGATCTGACCGGTTATCGCGCTGCACAAACTCTCAGCTCCCTGGGCTTTTTTATAACAGGAGTATTTCTGATTGGTGGGGGAATCGTCAATGATTCCATGGATAGATATGTTCGAGTGGGTATGATCGTGATTGGTGTGTATATGATAACATCAGTGCTCGCGCTCACGCACCTTCTTTCATCGATTGCGTCTCTTTATACATAGAAAAGAAACCCTCCGAGGTTCTCAATGTTTCCTCTTCAACTTTAGAACGAGATAGTACGATTTGTTAAGATACTCTGCGATTTATTCTGGAATGGAATTAGGGAGAAAAAGTATGGCAGCATCAAAAAGTAAGGATTTTGGAGAGATGTATGAAGTCCTGCTGCCATACCATTTGGGCTTTCGATGGAGGAGATAACTGAAAAGCGATAACAAATGAAAGTAAACATAATTCAATGACCTCTTTTGCTTTAAACCACTCACTCCCCTATCAAAAGAAGAAAGAAGATATGATAATATAAAATCCATTGTCCACTTTTTCCTACAATCTACCAAAAAAAAAGGTTTTTTTGCCTATTTGTTGAAAATCTTACTTCGATTTTCAGCTCATAGGAAACAATGCTGTTTTTCGAATACATAAACCAAACGTTAGAACATGTTTTTTAAAGCCGTACATGCTATCGTTCATTGCGAGGAAAAAGTATTGCATAAAAAAGCATTCATTCATGGAATAGGTTTGCTCGTTTTACTATTGTGTTTCACAGGCTGTGACCAACTGATCATGAAACCGGATCACATCTCAATAAATATCATGGTGGCGGTCAATATTGTTTTTTTAGATGCGAACAATAACATAATTCAGAAAAACACCGATGCATTCCCCGTAATTATCGTAATCCAAAAAAACGGACGCGATCGATTAGTGTTTGAACGAATGATGCAAAATGGACTTTGTCAAGCCACCGGAGATTTTGAACTCTCAAAAGGAAACTACATTGAGTGTACAGCCAACATCAAAGATGAGTATCATGTATACAATCAAGCCTTGCAGGGATATGCAAAGCTGAGTTGGGAAACAGTGAACGCTTCAACGAATTTCGGTGGCGTGTACAATTGGTATCCTAAAATCACTATTATCTTAAATGAATAGATCAACGAAAACCATGAATATTTGTATAGTATTGAAAAAAATCTGTTTTTTAAAAAAGGAATGGAATTGTTCATTCGGACATGTACTCTGAGATGCAATGTTGAAGTAACAGGATTAAATCGTCTTTCCCTAGCGTATCTTTGCCTTCTTGTTTCAACTCCCAGTGACATTTCTCTTCTACTTCGTTGTATTCAAAATTGATAATAACCTTTCCTTGAAGCATGTTTTTTGCCTCCCAATTACATATATCAATACAGAAATGATATAAAAACCCTCCCATCTCGTTTTTATAGTCGTACAGCTTATAAAAACGACATTGACGGCTTTAAACAATCAAGTATTCCATCCAGTACAGAGTATAAAAAAATCTTTGTTTTGGAAATTATCCTAAGCGATACTATTTTAAACTAGTCGTCTGATTCTATAAATAAAGAAATAGGGGGATAATAACCTTGAAGAATCGAAATAAAAGAACATTAAAGGTATCTATATTAGCTGGTGTTCTGCTCGTAGCAGCCTGTTCAACCGCAACAGTTGCAATATTACCAAAATCAGAAAACGAGGAAATCGCTGAGTATATCTTGGATCAACTCTCCTACAGCGATGATCTAAACATCCTGTATTATGTCTGGGGGCCGGTTTCACCAGGTGAAAAAATCATTACAACAAAAGGACCCATTTTTACTACACCTTGCTCAGGATATGTCATGTATATCGATTTGTATCCTAGCGCAAATCTGTTCCACCCAGTTCAGTACGTGTTTCTGAAAGAATCAACCCATGAACTTCTTGTCTTTGACGAAAAATACCCACCACAGAACGTCAATAAATACCAACTGATAGAAACCGAGTTAGCAAAAGTACTCTTTTCAGCGCAGAACAGACGGGCACCCATCCCAAGTAAAACAACACCAGGTATTGGGATCAGCGGACGGGATGGTCGCTGGGCAGTCCTGATGAACGGCGGGTACGATTCCGGTAACAATCACGTCCGATATTGGAATGATCTTTCAAATATCTACATCACCATTAATTACGTCTATGACATCCCTGATGAGAACATCATCGTCCTCTGCTCAGATGGATTAAACCCGGCTGCCGATCAATCCAATGGACTCAACTCAGATCCGGATTTAGATGGTGACGGGGACGACGATATCATGTACTCCTGTGTCCTTGATAACGTCGATATGGTCTTTGCCGGTCTTGCAAACAACTTCACCGGCACTGAGAAATTGTTCATATTCACAACAGACCATGGGGGTTCTGCAGGTGGCTATGACACTATTCAGAATCTCTGGAACTATGAAGAACTCACCGATGCCCATTTCGCGGAGCTCTTAGCAGCAATCCCTGCCGCGGAGAAGATCTGCACCTTCGAACCATGTTTTTCCGGTGGATTCTTAGATAATATCATCGGCGAACCAGGACCAATTGTCGCATCATCAGCTTGTCGTTATGATGAATATTCCTGGGCAATGCCTCCAGATTATGTGTACGATACTTATGTGTTTCACTGGACTGCTGCCGTGAAAGGGGAAGATGCCTATGGTGTCCCAGTTGACGCAGACGCGAATCAAGACGGGATTATCACGATGGATGAGGCATTTACCTATGCCTTTGATCACGATGAAGATGATGAAACCCCCCAATATGGGGAGTACCCTGAAGGGACAGGATCATATTTATCCTTAAAGGTGACAAGCAATCCTCCTGCACAACCATCAAAACCGGTTGGTCCGAGCCTTGGAATCTGGAACATTGAATATACCTACACAAGTAGCACCACAGAACCAGACAGTGAAGAGATTTACTACCAGTTCAATTGGGGTGACGGAAGTAGCAGTGGATGGCTAGGGCCCTATGCATCAGGACAAACAGGCTCAGGATCTCACATATGGACAGTACTGGGAACATATAATGTTACTGTAAAGGCAAAGGATATCTGGGGCGCAACAAGCACCCGATCAGAGCCACTTGTCGTAACCATTACGGATAACACACCACCCGATGTGCCTCAGATCACAGGTCCTGCGGAAGGCAAACCAGGCAAACCGTATTTATTCAACCTGGTCACCGATGATGCTCAAGACCAAAACATCTACTATTTTATCGACTGGGGAGATGACACGACATCCGACTGGCTTGGCCCCTATGTTCCAGGCACCGAGATCCACGTGACGCACACCTGGGCCGAAGAGGGAAATTATACGGTGAAAGCAAAAGCCAAAGATATCATGGACTCAGAAAGCAACTGGGCTACTCTATCAGTTTTGATGCCAGTGGAATACCGGTTTTCTTTCACGATATTGCTTCAGCATCTCTTTGAAAGATATCCGCATCTTTTCCCACTCCTACGGCACCTTATGGGGTATTAACCCCCATCTCTTTTTTTTATTTTGCGTAGAATCGTCCAAAATCAGATAAAGAAGTTTTAAATAATCAACATATCTATTTCAGAGACATGCAGAAAAAAAATCTAGGCTATATCGGGTTTCTAGGCTTTATCGGCATATTAGCTATACCTCTCTGGGTTTCGACACAAAATGATGCACTCATGGGTCTGTTAGGTCTGATGGGATTCTTCGGATTTTTCAGTTTTTTTTCCC
>JBFYMQ010000081.1:0-7886 GCA_041304825.1 Thermoplasmatales archaeon | reverse complement strand
CCTGAGCCTGCAGTGATGTTTTAAATTTTTGTATGAATTTTTCAACTCGGGCATCGGTTGTTCGTCCACTGAAACGAAGCACCGCCATTTCTTTTTTTGGTTGAACCTCGATTTTCACGGCAGTGTTCGTTGGGACTGGGACGGTCTCTTTTGTATAGGATGCTGGAAGGGCAAATGCCATGTACTCGTTCTTTGTGATGACTGGGGCGGTCATGGTTATTTTTTCAGAGGTGATGACTGGTGTGGTCATCGCAATTCTTCGTCGTGTTTTATTTTCGCCACTGATATATTGAAAAAGCAGGCTAAATCCAGAGTCGTCAATATAACCCTCGACGACTGCTAGGATTATTTCAGGGTATCGGCGGATCTCGATGTCTCCGATTTTCTTTACCACCTCATAGGACACTTCTTCAGTCATACAGAGTTTTGAATCGCATTCGGATATATATGGATGTGGTTTATGACCGAAGGAGGTGCGGGTTGATGGTTGCATCGATCGAAACAGGTATCGATTGATTTACTCCAACAAGTGAAAAATTTCCTTCAATTTGAATGACAAACCAATCCGGAAAGATTTTTTTCGTCCCAGACGTAAATATTTTAATGTATGGAACAAGCAGTTGTGCTTCAAGATAATCCACCTCTGTTGGCTCTACACTCGTCGGTTGCATGGATTTTTGAGCAATCATCTTCTGATGACCACCCGTTAACCCATAGATGCTGCAGAGGAGGTCATTTGCTTGCAAGGGGATTTTACTTGGATTATATAGGGTCAAACCTATGGTTGTGAGAAACCCTCGAACTCGTACTTTAACATCGAGAGAAATCGTAATGCCTAATGATTCATTATGGAATAGTAATTCTTTGATATCTGGAATAGGCAGGTAAGCGATCGCGGAGAGGCTAATGGATTTATCGATACCCATGAGATGGACTGCAGCTTTGCCTTTGACGCGAAGGGTCAGTATCTTCGCGTTTAAGGCGTCATAGGAGAGAGTGCCATTGAACAGGAACTGGGATGTGGCATTTGGGAGGATCGTTCCTTGTAGTTTTGAAATTTCACCGACAGGGTCCCCTTTTTCTGTTTCGACTCGAGTAGTAAAATTCTCAAGGGACATTTCAAAGAAGTTAGGATTCTCGACGTTGACTATCCCCTGGAAAAGCACACCGTCTTCAGTTATTTCGGTCACCTCTGCGAGGAGACTGAGTGTCGGGGATGAGATATTATTGAAGAGATCCTGAAATGAAGCGGTAATGTTGATATGGAACGGTATGGTTTTTTCTAAGATTCCGGCGATATTAACCCCAAATATTCCTTGTATAGAAGCATAAATCTTTGAGGATAGTTCCCCAGAAAACGAAACAGTCTCATTGGCGGTAAATATCCTTTGTTGTTTTGCTGCAATATTGCCACCTAAAAATTCGATATCCAAAATAATAGTTCCTTCAGGTGTTTTTCCAATGATATTGAGATTCTTCGCCACAAAATCAAACTGATTGTCATTTTTCATTGAGATTCTTGCGGTAAATCTCATCTCATCAGTGGTTATCTGCGAAAGATTGAATTCGACATCAATCTTGGGTTCACGAATGTCCTGGATAAAAAATACAAGAACCCCGCCAATTACTGCATTGATGATGATAAGAAAAACAAGAAGAAGAACGCCGAGTTGTTGTTTCCTTTCCATACATCTACCTATTTCGCATCTCTTTAAAGTAATCTATGAGATATATTATATTGCTTTATATATAATAGTTATCACAGCTGTGATCTTAGGAAAAAAGAGGGAAATTGCAGAGAAATCTCCTTTCGTGAGAAGCATTTTTTTTCAAACAAATTCCACTGAGTACTAACCTGTATTTTGCTTAATGCGATATTTACTTCGTACTATTTTATTTTTCGAGACGAAATCGCAAAGTAGTGAAGTCCCGCTCTAAAATCTTAGGGAACAATAAGCGATCGTGTGAGTTTCCCAAACAAACTGCAATACGCATTAACGGTTATTTCATCACCGGATGTTGCGTTGACTGAAAACTCATAGACATTTATGATAAACCGTGGTTGTGTGGTATAATCCTCTGAGGTATACAACACTTGATTATTTTCAACGTCTATCTTGTACACATAATGAATGGATCGGGCAAACGAGGGATGGATGATAAGGACTGAAACGGTTCCTGGTTCGTAGGTTATTTTCATAAATCGTGGGGAATGTGCACTAGCCTGCATACCTAGCATGGTTGTGCAAAGCAGCAATGCAACCACTACTAGTCCTATTCGACGATACCACATATTTTTTTCACCTCTTACTCTACCATTAAATGCCACACTTCACCAGATCTTCCAAGAGATCCGATCAAGCGGGTGGTTACCATAAATATCTCACCAGCATCATCCTCTCCAAAGCCTGTGATATAGCGACGAAGCGGTGAGTCGTCTTCCATTTTGAACTCCATCCGCTTCCAGATGGACGGTTCGATTTGCTCGAGGTAATAGAGTTTTCCGGTCCCCGGTACAAACCCAGTGCTCCAGTCACCAAACACATAGACGCCGTTCATCGCTGGTGATTCTGTCCCGCGATACACGTACCCACCGATGACCGATCGACCCACCGCATGGCTGTATTCATGAATCGGGGTTTGCAATGTTTCTATGTCGATGCCCAATTGAGTCGCCAGTTCAAGGTCGTACGGATGTGTTCCTTCCAATATTCGCCAGCCGTAGTTTCCCCCGTTTATCACCAGGTCGATTTCTTCCCATTCATCCTGGCCAACATCTGCCACCCAAAGATCCCCTGATTCTCTGTCAAAGGAGAACCGATAGGGATTACGGAAACCGTACGCGTAGATCTCATCAAGGCCATCCTGTCCAACAAAAGGATTGTCTGCAGGGATGCCGTATGGTGTGTCGCTATCGATGTCTATGCGCACGATGGACCCAAGCAAGGTATTGATATCTTGGCCGTTTCCAATCTCGCCATGGCGATCACCAGCTCCGCCCCCGTCCCCAAGACCTATGTAGAGATATCCGTCGGGACCAAACGCAAGCTGACCACCGTTATGATTCGACTCAGGCTGATCGACTCGCAGGACAATCTTTTCTGAGGTTGGATCAGCGATGTCAGGGTCGCTCGATACTTTGTATTCTGAAATGATGCTTTCATGATCGATTCCCTGACCTGTTTTTGGTCCACTGTAGTAGACAAAAAAACGACCATTTGTTGAATAATCAGGATGAAACGCAAGTCCGAGCAACCCACGTTCGTCATACACTGCACTGAGTGTGACTATTTTATCAGAAAGATCAAGAAAAGGTGTTTCTAACAGGCTTTTGTCTTTAAGAATCTTAATCGCCCCGGTCTGCTCCGCGATAAAAAGTCGATTGGAGCCATCACCAGATCCGGTGACCATGGTCGGTGCCTTTAATCCCTGTGCAACCCCTTCCAACCGGATGGTGAATGCTTCATCATCACCAGGAAGGATGCTCAGAAATACGCCTCTAAGACGAGAGGAACGGATTTTTTGGTCTTCATCACTTTCTGCAGCTACTGCGTTGACCTGAATAACCGGTTTGCCAAATCCGAGGATTAAGGGAATCTTTATTTCTGTGCTGCGCCCCGGTCTTAGCAGAGAAATGACACCGCTGGCAGTTTTACCAAGAATAACCAACCCACCAGAAACGGTAATCTCCCAGCTTATATTTGTGAGATTCGTTTTCCCGTTATTACGCAGAATGGCTTGTACACCAATATTTCCCGTGACGACCTCTATTTCAAGATTTGAACCAGCTATGGTGTTCATGACAATGTGAGAATTACTTCCAGAGGTTGTTGTGATATGGAAGGTCAATATCAATAGTATTAGTAACACAATAATGTTTTTTTTCCGCATAATCGCCCCCTTTTTTTATAAATATAAGATAACGCGGTTTATATAATTTACCATCATTTATTCTTTTCATAAAATGAAAATTTTCCTAGAATATTGCTTATGAGTGATAAAATTTTATCGGCATACTAATTTAAATACCATAAAAGTGTATCAAAACATAAAAAATACGAATAAGAAACACTATGGGGCTTTTCATGAAGTTTGTCTACATCCGACAGATCATCACACTTGCTCGTCTTCCTATTGTCTTTGCTGTGATACCAACCTTTCTTGTTGGGACCTTCTTTGCTCTCCAACAAGGTGTTGCTTTTTCACTAACAAAGTTCCTCTGGGGTTTTAGCATCCTCTTTCTCATCGAGATTGCGGCGTCGTTTGCCAATGACTATTTCGATTACGAGTCCGATAAACACAACAAGCAATTCGGCTTTTCCGGAGGAAGTGGTGTGCTTCTCAAACACCCAGAGCTTCTACCATTTGCGAAATGGACCTCTGTGGTACTGTTCATGACTGCTTTAGCACTAACCGTTTTCTTTATTATCCAACAATCCTATCCGCTTTGGGCAGTTGGATACATCGGGGTCGCGGTGTTTTTTTGCTGGTTTTATACGGCTCCACCCCTTCGATTGGTCTATCGAGGCTTTGGCGAACTACCCCACCTGCTTGCAGGAGTCATGTTTCCCGGCTGGGGATATTTTATCCTTACCGGAACGCTTACTGTTGATGTACTGATATTTGCCATCCCCTTCGGGCTTCTTGGCCTCACCGTGATTCTCAATTTCGAAATCCCTGACCGGGAGTCAGACCTCCATGGGGGAAAACAGAACCTGATTGTACGAAAAGGAAGATATTTTGGTTTTTCTACTGTTTTTACACTTTATCTAGCGACATTCCTGTATTTCGTCATATTAGCAACACTCCGCTGGTCAGAAAATACGCTCAATCTCCTGGTGATATTACTCCTATGCCTGGTCCCTGTTTTCGTCTCATCGACTGCTGTGATAAAAAAACCGCTTCAACAACAAGCAGCTACAACGTATGCAATACGTAATGCGGTCGCTGGATTTCTTACGACATTTCTTATTATGATGACGCTTGTTTTTTAGGAAAAAGCAATATCTAACTGCCTTGTATAAGAGATTTTTTTCTGTTTCCAGACGGTACAGATAACCTAGACGCTGGATGCTTATGTTTTATATAATAGTCCTCCCTATTCTTATCAGATGAGCGCAACAAAAACACAGCTCAAAGACAAAAAAGTAAAAGCATCGGTTACAAATAACTCTGTTATTGAACAGCGACTCGATGTATGTCTCTCTGCGGGAAATCTCGCGTGGTGGGAGATGGATTGTGAGACAGGTAAGGTTATTTTTAATGAAAACAAGGTAAAAATGCTAGGCTATGATATGCATGATTTTCGCAATGTTGACTATACCGCGTTTACCAATCTGCTGCATCCTGATGATTTTGAACCGACGATGCAGGCGATGCGAGACCTTTTAGGAGGAAAGACGAAGCTTTATGACGTCGAATATCGGATTAAGACAAAAAAAGGATTATATCACTGGTTTTATGACCGTGGTTCTATCGTGCAACGAACCCCACCGGGTCAACCGTTGATTGTGAAAGGCGTCGTTTTTGACATCACCGCGAGAAAACAAGCAGAAGAACAGTTGGCTGAAAACCTCGCAAACTTGGAACAAATAATAAACGAACGAAGTAAAGAATTGTATGAGTCAAATAAGAAATTAAAAGAGGAAATCCAGGAGCGGCAAAAACAGGAGCTTTTCATTGTTCGGACCAAAGATTATTTACGCACCATCATAGATAGCGCCTCGGAACTTATCATCTCCTTTGACATGAACCATCGACTCTCAACCTGGAACAGGACTGCAGAGGAGACGACCGGATACAAACAAATTGAAATCCTTAATCGCAGCGTTGATAAACTCCCTGTGTTTGAAAACCCTTCAGAGATCAATGAGATTATTGATACGGTGTGCGAAAAAATCGATATAAAATATACGAATATCATCGTTCGCACCAAAAACAATGACAAACGCGTCATCCGAATCGCTGCGTCAAGACTTCGGGGAAATGAAGCTGAATGCCTTGGGGCATTATTTATCGGTCATGATATCACCAGAGATTTGGAGGTACACGGAAAACTCATCGATGGAAACGGGTATCTGATCATCGATGAACAAAGCCAATCCTCCTTTGATTTGTTTGTCAATCTCACGTATCTGGGTTATAAAGGAATGTATATCACCCGAAGCAGCCCTTCGATGATTAAAAAGGTCCTCCCACATGCAGGTATCGATGTCGTTCTCTTGAGTGAAACAAAAAATAACCTCTATAAAACAACAGAAAACCTCATGGATTTAAAAGCAAGCATTGAAACCTTTACGTCACACAATCAAAACTCGGTCGTGTTGTTCGAAGGTTTGCATTATTTTCTGACGAAATGTTCATTTCAACAGTTCATAGAAACACTATATGCGATCAACGAGGTTATCGCTCGTACGAAATCAATCCTCTTTCTGCGAGTTGACCCACTGATGCTTCAGCCATCTCAGATGGCTATACTCAAAAATGAGTTTCTGCAGCTTCCCAATCAACGAATTGAGGATGTTCTCATTGAAGATGAGAACTATAATATCTTGCGATATGTCGCTGAGCAAAATCAACTCTCCGCGGTTGTCTCAGTCAAAAAAATAATGGGAAAATTCAATATTGCGTTTGCAACTGCTTCTTCACGACTTGCTTCACTTGAAAAAAACGATCTTGTTTTTTCAAAGAAAATCGGAAAAATAAAAGCAATCTATCTCACCGAGAAAGGCAAAAAACTCCTACAAAAAAGGCCAATCACTTAGCGGATACACATCCGAACACAGTAGATGTAGAAAGCCTACCTACTTCGTTTACTTACCAGTGAACAAATAGACCGGGTAATCTACATTTTTTTTGGAACCCAATAGGGATGAAGAATGTCCTCAAAAACCGATGTTGCTGCAGTCGCCCCTGAACCAACCGCTGTCGTAATCTGACGAACACCCCCTGTGATGTCACCTGCGGCATTCACTCGAGGAATGTTCGTCCGACCAAATCGGTCTGCCACGACAAAACCGTGTTCATCAACCTTTAAACCAATATCTACTGCCAGCTGGTTGTTGGGAATCTCACCGATCGCAACAAAAACACCCTCTGTCTGAATCACCTGTTCGCTATTGCTTTTCAAATCTTTCACTTTCACCCCAGTCACCGTGCTCTCTCCGAGTATTTCTACTACGGATATATTCCATATCACAGGAATCTTTTCTTTTAACATAGAATCCTTGAGTGTTTGCTCCCCTTTGAACATCTCCCCCCGATTAAGAACGGTAACACTCGCGCCAAGGCTTTTCAGATACAAAGCATCAGTCATTGCAGTGTTTCCCCCACCGACCACCACGACCGTTTTACCTTTGAAAAAAAACCCGTCGCAGGTCGGGCAGTAACTCATTCCACGGCCGTACAATCGCTGCTCACCAGGAACCATCAGTTTCCGGTGTTCCGCGCCCGTGGCAATAATGATTGCTTTTGAGACATACCAGTTCTTCGCAGTAATCGCCTCAAGATACTTTCCTATTTTTATCTCAAGGACCTGTTCAGATTCAATTACAGGGACATAGTCGCGGGCTTGTTTGCTTATCATGTCCATGAGCTGTTTACCTCCGATACTTGAAAAACCAGGCCAGTTCTCAACAACAGGGGTGATCGCTGCCTGCCCCCCCGCTATCTTCTTTTCAAGGATAACAGTTTTCAGTCCACTTCGAGCAGCATAGATACCAGCGGTCAAACCAGCAGGTCCCGCACCGATGATTACTAAATCAACGACATTTGGCTCAATTGGTGCTGTTTGGTCTTCGACCTGATCAGATGGTTGGAGCGACACAAGCTCTTGGATAAAACGCTCCTCTGGTTCGACACCCCGACTGATCGTCTGATTGTTGATG
>JBFYMQ010000080.1:0-7986 GCA_041304825.1 Thermoplasmatales archaeon | reverse complement strand
CCGAAACCAAAGCCGCGTCCAAAACCAGGGTTTGCGTAACCAGGTGTATTGTATCCTGTGCAGTATCCTGCTGCTCGACCTGTTCTTGGTCCAAGTCCCCAAGGTCCTGTTCTGTCGCCACCAGGCATTTTCTATTTCACCTCCTTTTTGTTCATTTTATTCATTTGTTTTCCTTCAAAATTAACTTATGGTAGTATCTAACATAAGGGTAAACTTATAAACGTTATTATAATAATTATTAGTAAATTTTCTATTTTACCTATTATTTATAGGAAATATTTATATATGGTGTAAATATGATTAATAATATATTCGTACTAAAGAGGTTACTAGATGCCACATTTGAAATTTACACTTGATGAAAAGGATAGAAAAATAATTTCTCTATTGCATGACGATCACGAAATATCTCAGGAAGAAATTGCTAAAAAAGTGAACCTATCCCAACCTTCAGTAGCAATGCGAATAAAAAAATTGAAAGAACGAGGGATAATTGATCACATTGCCGGAGTCAATCTCAACAAAGTGGGTATGTATCTTGCAAAGGTCATGGTCAGAACGACCAATACCACGAAGATTTTGAATATGTTTCGTGGGTGCCCTTTCTTTTTAAACGGTTTTGTCGTCTCGGGAAACGAAAATTTAATGTTGTTATTTGCCGGTGAGGATTTAGCATCTCTTGAGTCAATCATCGATTGTCGCATACGTCCTGACAAAGATGTACAAAGCGCGGATTTTAATATTATCATATCAAGTATCAAGGACTTTGTCATGCCCATACGAATTGTCGATAGACCTATGAGTAAACCTCCCTGTGGCGTGGAATATAAAACATGCCAGGCGTATTCGGAAAATCGTTGTTTTGGTTGCCCAGCAACGAATCGCTATAAAGGAACGTTTTGGTAAAAATTACCACATGTTCTAGTTTGAAATAAGTTCAAATCGATATCTAGTCCCATTGCTTCAGTATTTATTTCAACTTATCTTTCTTGAGGCACATGAACCAGTCAAGGCAGTATTTTCCTTCCTCTTTTTTTTCAACGCGTTCCTTTGCCATTCCGCATGAGCCGGGTGGTGGGATGATGATATCATCTCCGGGTTGCCAGTTCGCTGGTGTTGCTATTCCTTCTTTGTCAGATTTCTGCATTGCGATGAGAAGCCGTTTTATCTCTGCCATGTTTCGTCCATTTGACAGTGGGTAATAGAGAACCGCCCTGATCTTTGCAGCAGGGTCTATCAGAAAAACCGCTCGTACTGCCTGTGTGGTCGATGCGTTTGGCTGCAGCATACCAAATTTTTTTGCTATATCCATTTTTATATCTTCAATGAGGGGAAATTTGACTTCGACGTCTTTCATTCCTTTATATTCAATTTTTTCTTTTATGGTCCGTAACCATGCAATATGAGCATAGATGCTGTCAATGGAAAGACCGATTAATTCAGCGTTGAGTTTCTTTAAGTCGTCCTGCATACATGCAAACGTCATAAACTCCGTGGTACACACAGGGGTAAAATCAGCAGGATGACTAAAGAGAATAACCCATTTTCCCTTATAGTCTTCAGGGAATGTTATTTCGCCCATAGTTGTTTTGGCTTTAAAATGTGGTGCTTCATCTCCGATTAACGGCATTCGTATAGATTCTTCTTCCATTTTTTTCATTCCTCCAATTCATCAATTTTTTTTTAGTATTTCTTGTTGCTTTTTGGTTAAGATAACTGGTTCTGTAATTGATATTCGTCACCAGTTTAGTCAGATTCTGCCTTTAATGCGTTTCAGCATTTCCAGTTTCTTGCTTGATTCCACCAAAGTTCGGTTCGGGGGAATCATGGAAATTTTTTAAAAAACCTCCTTAGATTTTTTGTAAATATAATCATTATTTATATTTATAATTTTCTACTAAATGCGTCGTTTTGAAAGAATAAACAAAATTTAGGTTGACCGAAATATTTATATTTGCAGGAATGCTATATCATTCTATAGTGAGTAAGTATGCCTCAAGAACACATCGAAGAATACCTCGAAGCAATCTATGATATTGCAGGAAAAGACGGTACTGCAAAAACAAGCGAAATCGCAGAACGCCTTAAGAACGCCCCGGCAAGCGTCACCGAAGCATTCCAAAGAATGAAACAGAAAGGCTTAGTCCGATATGAATCCCACAAAGGAGTCACCCTGACTGCAAAAGGCTACAAAGCAGCCATAAAAATGAAACGAAAACACCGACTCCTTGAAGTCTTTTTAGATAAAATGCTTCATTTACCACGCGAGAACATTCACGAACAAGCATGCAAAATGGAACACGTCCTCACCGATGAAACCGAAATAGCTCTCTGCAAAACCCTTAAAGGACCAACAGAGTGTCCACATGGATCACCAATCCCACCCTGCAATCTTGAAGTGAAAAACTGCCAGGAATGCCTATCTGAACAATCACTATCACTTGAAAAACGAGACAAAGACATCATTGCCATCACCTCACTAAAAACTGGTGATAAAGCAAAAATTGTGTTTGTCCGCGGTGGCGGAGGCGTGATGCAACGATTATGTGATCTTGGTTTAACAAACGGTACTGAGGTATCATTGGTACGAACCGCACCAATACATGGCCCAATAGAGATACGTGTCCGAGGATGCAAACTCGTCATCGGCAGAGGCATCGCTGAAAAAATCTTCGTACATAAAACGTGATCACAAATGAAAGTTGACCTTGTTGTCGCCCTTGCAGGAAATGCAAACGTTGGAAAAAGCTCCATCTTCAACCAACTCACCGGTCTAGGACAAATCATTGGCAATTGGCCAGGAAAAACCGTGGAAAAAGCAGAAGGGGTGCTCCTTCATCACGACAAACATATTAATATAATTGATTTACCAGGGATTTACTCACTTTCGACATATTCCCAAGAAGAAATTGTTTCGAGAGAATATATCGCACTACAGCACCCTGATGTTGTTGTCAACGTTGTCGATGCGACCGCGCTGGAGCGAAACCTGTTTTTTACGCTACAACTCCTAGAGATGGGCGCTCCGCTCGTCATTGCATTAAACCTGGTTGATGTTGCTAAAAAGAAAGGTATAACCATTGATGAAAAAAAGCTTCAAAAGTTGCTCAATGCCCCGGTAGTTCCTACCATTGCGACAAAAGGTATTGGTGTTCATGAAATCATTGACGAGGCTATCGACCAAGCTACCAGACAAGCATCAGCGCATAAGAATAACATTTACTATGGTCCTGAAATCGAAACAAGGATAAAAAAACTCGAACGAGTTCTTACCGGAGTTCACATCATATATCCTCTCAGATGGACCGCTATAAAACTGTTGGAAGGAGATTCTGAGATTGTTAACAAAGTTGGTGAGAAACACCCAGATGTGATTGTCGCTGCGAACATTCTTGCTGGAGAAATATCAGAGATTCATAAAGAACCATGTTCAACGGTTATTTCCTCAGAACGCTACGCAGTTGCAGCACGAATTGTAAAAGAAGTACAAACGTTCAAAGAATTAGAAAAACCCTCGATAGGTGAACGGTTAGACGCCCTCAGTATGCATGGTATCTGGGGGTACATTCTCATGTTCACGATTATGATAAGTATTCTTATGTTTATGTCGCTTTTTGGGGGATGGTTTTCTGAAATCATACAGAACCTCTTTGAAAGCGCAAATCCACATCTGACCGGGTTTTGGCCTAGTCTTTTCTGGAATGGCGGGGTTGTAGGACTATATGCAACACTTGCTGTAGCCTTCGGATTTATCCTACCATTTTATCTTATTCTTGGTTTCCTGGAAGATTCAGGATATCTTCCTAAGATTGCGTATCTCATGGACCGCCCATGTCATACGATAGGTCTTCATGGTAAGGCATGTATTCCGCTGCTGCTTGCTTTTGGCTGTAACGTCCCTGCCTGCGTTGGATGTCGCATCATGGAAACCAAACGTGATCGGTTCATCGCCATTTTTCTGTCAACACTGGTCCCCTGTTCAGCACGAACCGTTGTTATTCTTGGACTTGTGGGCGCGTATGTCGGAGTGCAATGGGCTCTTTTACTCTATGTCTTTGATTTCATCCTGATTTTCCTTATCGGAAGACTCCTGAACCGTTTTCTTCCCGGCGTATCTGTCGGTATTATCATGGAAATGCCATCATATCGAGTCCCGTCGGCAACGGTCATAACCAAACAAGCCTGGAACCGATTCAAACCGTTTCTGATAACAGCTCTTCCACTCATCATCCTGGGAAGCATCCTTATTGAGGCAATGCGACTTACCGATGTTCTTTCCCTTGTATCAAATGCCTTAAGTCCGGTAACCGTCGTTTGGCTTGGTCTTCCTGCGTTCACCGGTTTTCTCTTTATATTCGGTGTGTTACGAAAAGAAGCATCTCTCGTTTTGTTAATGACGGCTGCAGGAACGGTGGATATTCGTTCAGCGATGTCTCCAGTGCAAATGATTGTCTTTGCCCTTGTTATCATGATTTATGTTCCTTGTATCGCAACGATTGCAGCCTTAGTTCGAGAGACAGGATGGAAACGAGCAGGTTTTATCACGTTTACTGAAATAGGATTGGCATTTTTCATTGGTGGTCTTGCTTTTCGTTTACTGAATATGCTGATGTAGACCAGCTTCAGGAGGAGAACGGTATAATTCAGGACATCATTCAAAAATCATTAAACGGCACAGAGTTATCAGAAAAAGAAATTATAACCCTTTTTAAGGTTCCCCTTTTTTCTAAAGACTCACTGCTTCTTCTTTGGGCTGCACGGAAAAAATCAATACAAGCAAGCAATGGTGTCGCTGAGGTTCATGCACAAATAGGTTTGAATATCGCCCCTTGTCCAAAAAATTGCCGATTTTGTTCCTTTGCTGCACAGAACAAGGTGTTTACCGATTCCTTTGAGCTTCCCAGAGAAGATGTGGTTTTTCAAGCTCGACAATATGAAGCTGAGAAAGCGAACGCGATTTACTTGATGGCCACGGCAAATTATCCGTTCGACAAATTTATTGAGACGTCAAAGGAAATAAGACGTGCGCTAAA
Organism: Thermoplasmatales archaeon; assembly: GCA_041304825.1. Lineage (GTDB taxonomy): Archaea > Thermoplasmatota > E2 > DHVEG-1 > DHVEG-1 > SM1-50. Next base: position 2,953 of record JBFYMQ010000080.1, on the reverse strand, counting down.
AAGAGATACGGTTCTGGTCGCTAATATTGGTGATTTTACGTTGGCGCAGGCACAAGAATTAAAAAAAATAGGTTTTTCTGGCATCTATCATGCGGTTCGGCTCGGGGAAAGTCGTGATACTAGTATTCCTATAGAGAAGCGACTTGAGACGATGACCTATGCAAAAGAAGCTGGACTGCTTGTTGGCACATGTGTTGAACCTGTTGGTACTGAACATTCCGTTGATGAACTTGTTGAAAAAACGCTTATGACTAGAGATATAAAACCAGTGTACAGCGGTGCGGCACGACGTATACCGATTCCTCATACAACGTTAGCACACAATGGGGTTGTCACTGAAGCGAAAATGGCACTTATCCTTGCTGTTGTACGACTTGCCCTTGGTGAAGAGATACAAGGGAATTGCACGCATGAGCCAAATACCCTTGGCGCCTTTGCGGGTGCGAATTTATTCTGGGCTGAAGTAGGTTCTAACCCGAGAGATACAATTAAACAAACAGAAAAGAAACGAGGAATGAATGTGAAGGATTGCATTTCTATTCTATATGAAGCAGAATGGATGGTCCTTGAAGGTCCATCGCAACTATATACGACGAAGTAATTATTCCAGAAGAAAGTAAATTCAGCAGACAACATAATTTGGTTTTTATGAAAATATTTAATTATCTACCATCTGTTTACGTGTCCTTATGGGAAAATTTGGAAATAGTTGGCAATTAATGAAAACAAGTCTTGGTGTTCTTCGAAAAGACAAAGAAATCATGATCTTTCCAATCCTCTCCTTTGTGGCTTGTGTGATCATTCTTCTCTCATTCATCGCAGGATTCTGGTTCTTAGGCGTACCGTCCATGGAAACTTTATCATGGATCTGGTTTGTCGCAATGTTCCTCATTTACTTTGTTCTGTTTTTTATCGTGATTTTCTTTAACACTGCCATCATCGCCTGCGCGAACATCCGATTAAATGGTGGTGACCCGACGGTCTCTGACGGATTACGCATTGCATCTCAAAACATTGGACGAATCCTTCTTTGGGCGCTCATATCTGCGACCGTTGGAATGATTCTGCAGGCAATCAGAGAGAAAGGAGGATGGATTGGCAGAATTGTTGCTGGTGTTTTTGGTATCGCCTGGACGTACGTAACCTTCTTTATCATTCCAGTTCTCATTTATGAGAAAAAAGGGATCGGCTCGTCAATCAGACGCAGCGCATCGTTATTCAAACAAACATGGGGTGAAACCATCATCGGGACCATTGGATTTGGGGTCGTCTTTTTCGCATTAGCACTGCTGGGGCTGATTCCTATCGGCCTTGGTGTATACCTTGGAAGCACAACCAGTATCGTAATTGGTGTTATTCTTGCGTTTTTCTACTGGGCGATCATTGGGGTAGTCGCATCAGCAACAAACGGGATTTACGTCGCCGCCATGTATCATTATGCGACGAAAAAACAGCTCCCAGCAGAGTATGATGCCTCTCTGATTCCGCAGACCATACATGGTTTTTAAGAAAAAAGAAATTAAAAGAGCCTAGGTCGCGTAGAGAACGCCTAACTTGGTTTCCTGAATTCGTTCTAACAAGAGAGGTATTTCTCTGGCAGTGGTTATCCGTTGGACATCCTTCTTTAACTCCTTGAGAAACAGACATGAAGAATAATAATGCGGTAGAATACTACGCATCTTGAGGACCGCACGTCTCTCACCATAAAAATCAATGAGTAACGCAAGATGGTCAAGACAAACCTCCTTCTTCTGCTGGAGATGTGGCGGTGTATATTTCTTGTCTGACAATGTATTCAGTATTTCAGGGATCAACCAGGGGTTGCCAAGAAGACCCCGCCCAGGCATCACCGCGGTCGCCCCGGTTTCCTGTATCATTTTCCTCGCATCTACTCCGGTATAAATGCTTCCATTGGCGGTGATAGGTACAGAAAGATTCATCACTGTTTTTTGTATAATATTCCTATCAAGAGGAACACCAAATTTCTTCTCCCCACTGCGTCCATGAATCGTCAGAGCAGTCGCACCAGCATCAACTAGCTTCTGGGAAAGAGGCAGCACATTCATCGATTGTCTCGAAACACCCAAGCGCATCTTACAAGTCACCGGAACATCCACAGCTCCTGCGACAGCAGCAACGATCTCGCAGGCGTTTGTTTCGTTTTTCATCAAAGAAACCCCTTCTCCGCGGCAGGTGACCTTTCGTGCAGTACACCCCATATTGATATCGATGAACTCAAAACCAAGATCCTGAACGATTCTTGCTGCTTTCTTCATATATTCCGAAATACCTCCGACCAACTGGACTCCATGATAATGATTTCCTTCAACAATCCTGAGGATTTCCATAGTTCGTCGATTCTTCTGCACGATTGCACGAGCATTGGCCATCTCCGTGATGATAAACGGAGGATTGAAACGAGCAAGAATTATTCGATAGGGATAGTCAGTATATCCACTCAATGGCGGTAAGAGTAATTTTTTTTCTTTGAGAATTTTGACGAAGAGGGCAGGTTTCATATCTCACCAGGCATCACAGAAGGAGTATTAATGTTGCTTGCTGGAAAAGAAAACAGATTATTCGTAACGTACTGCTTCGATAGGACTCATACGAGCTGCTTTCCAGGCGGGATAAAGACTGGACAGAACACCAACGATAAGCGACACAGTAACTGCAAGAACCACTGATGAAATCGTAATAATTGGAGTCAGGTTCATCGAAGGACCCATCGTCATAACATTATTCAGAATAAGGGTGAGTCCTTGCGAGCCGAACACCCCAAGAATAATCCCGATACTCCCTCCAACACTGCTTAACAGCATTCCTTCAAAAATAAAAATACTCATGATATCCATGTTCGTCGCACCGATTGCTTTCATAATACCAATTTCCCTGGTGCGCTCCATGACTGAGGTAAGCATCGTATTCATGATCCCAATTGAGGCAACAACCA
>JBFYMQ010000079.1:0-8077 GCA_041304825.1 Thermoplasmatales archaeon | reverse complement strand
CACCATACGAAACATACCAATGCATATCGAACCGGAAGATATCATCTCCTTGATTTCCCCCTTTCAACAGTGGGGTGGTTTTCCGAATTTTTATGGAATACAACGATTTGGAATTATTCGACCAATCACCCATCTCGTGGGAAAATACATCATTCAAGGGGACTTCGAAAAAGCAGCTATGACGTATATAGGCAATCCGATGCCAGCAGAAAACGAAACAACTTACACGCAACGGGCAGAGCTTGAAAAAACACGGGATTATAAAAAAGCATTCCATTCCTATCCTGAGACATTGAATTTTGAAAAGGCGATATTGAACCGGCTTATCCAGGATCCTCATGACTTCATTGGAGCGTTCAAAGAACTCCCGAAGAATCTTCTGATGATGTTTGTAAACGCATACGAGTCATGGTTGTTTAATAAAATTCTCAGTGAACGGATCCAACGCAACTTGCCAATCCATCAGGCAGTCATCGGTGATATCATCTATCCGATGAGAAAGAATGTTATTGTGAATGAAACGATTCCTGTCACCGAATCAAATATCGAGAAAGTCAATCTACAAATAGCGAAGAAAAAAGCGGTCGTCACCGGACTTCTGGTCGGATATGAAAGCACCTACGCGGATGGTGAGATGGGAATAATCGAACATACCATTATCGATGCTCAGAAGATTGACCCACGAGATTTTATCATCCCTGAGATACCATTTCTTTCCTCTGCAGGGTCACGTCGACCGTTACTAGCCTTGTTACCGTCCCTTGAATGGACCTTACATACTGACGAATACGCCTCAGATCGTCAAGCACTAACCTTACATTTTGAGTTACAAAAAGGATGCTATGCAACCTCCCTTCTCCGAGAGGTAATGAAATCACAGGATCCAAGAAATTTTTAGGGATTCTATGAAGGGAAACGATTTTAACGACGTTGTGTTATTACCTGACGGCCTTAACAAACCTCTAACCTTATTTGGTGTATATCAATGATACAACCACCTGAACAGAAATACAACCCAAAAAAAGTCGAAGAACGTATTCAAAAATTCTGGCAAGACAATACCATTTTCAAAAAATCAATAGAACAACGAAAAGGAAGTACACCTTATGTTTTTTTGGAAGGTCCGCCTACCGCCAATGGACTTCCGCACCCAGGTCATGTCCTGACAAGAGTCATGAAAGATCTCATCCTGCGATATCAGACAATGACCAATCATTACATCCAGCGGAAAGCAGGTTGGGACACCCATGGATTACCTGTTGAAATAGAGGTTGAAAAAAAACTTGGTCTTGAGGATAAACAAGCGATTGAGACCTACGGGGTAGAAAAATTTAACGAAGAATGCAAAAAAAGTGTCTTCCGCTATGAACACGCATGGGTGGAAATGACCCAGCGAATCGCATTCTGGCTTGACATGGACAACCCGTATATCACATTGAAGAACGAATATATCGAGTCGGTCTGGTGGTCGCTGCAGCAAGCCTGGAAGAAAAAACTGTTGTACCGTGGTCATAAGGTCGTCCCGTATTGTCCTCGGTGTGGTACTGCGCTGTCAACCCATGAGATATCCCAGGGGTACAAAGTAGTTGAGGATCCATCGATTTTTGTGAAATTCAAAATAAAAAATGAGGAAGGATATTTTCTTGCATGGACCACGACACCCTGGACATTGATTTCCAATGTGGCACTTGCGGTCCATCCAAAGGAGCATTATCTGAAAATACGGTCAAACGGTGAGATACTTATCCTGGCTGAGCAGCGTGTAGCTGCTCTTCTCAAAGGTCAAGAGTATGAAATTCTTGATCGCTATACTGGTAAAGAACTAGAACACAAGGAGTATGAGCCTCTCTTTCAGTATGCTTCACCGGAGAAGAAAGCATGGTATATGGTCCTTGCGGATTTCGTGACCATGGAGGATGGTACCGGCATTGTCCATATCGCCCCCGCATTCGGTGAAGATGATTATAATATCGGCCGTGCCTATGACCTTCCTGTCGTCCAGCTAGTAAAACTCGATGGGACGTTCCCTGAGGAAGTCACCCTCTGGCATGGACAATTCGTAAAAGACGCTGACCCAAACATCATCCAATATCTCCAAGAACGAGGCCTACTTGCTGGGACGAAGAAACATTCCCATGAGTATCCCTTCTGCTGGCGATGCGATTCACCATTGTTGTATTATGCGATGGAATCCTGGTTCATCGCCATGTCAAAAGTCCAAGAATCGTTAGTGAAAAACAACAATCAGATCGCCTGGTACCCACCACATCTGCAACAAGGACGATTCGGTGATTTCATCAGAGATGTCAAAGACTGGGCGCTCTCACGAGATCGATATTGGGGTACTCCCCTACCGATATGGACCTGTACGAACAAGAAATGTAATCATGCTATTTGTGTCGGTAGCGTCAAGGAGCTCCGTGACCTCAGTCAAAGTTTCCCTGAGAAATACGATCTGCATAAACCCTTTGTCGATGAACTTGTTATCCATTGTCCCAAATGCCATGAAAAGATGAAACGAGAAAAAGAAGTGATTGACTGCTGGTACGATTCAGGCTCAGCGTTTTTCGCTCAGTGGCATTACCCTTTTGAAAACAAAGAACTCTTTGAAGAAAATTACCCGATTGATTTCATCAGCGAAGCCTTGGATCAAACTAGGGGATGGTTCTACTCGCTACTAGCAATTTCAACGTTTTTATTTGATAAAAACCCGTACAAGACGGTTCTAACCCTCGGGCTGGTCCTTGATAAGGACAATCAAAAGATGAGCAAAAGTAAAAAGAACTATGTTGACCCGACCATCATCCTGGACCATGAAGGCGCAGATGCGTTGCGATGGTATCTCATCTCTGCGAATGCACCATGGATGTCTACCAGGTTCTATGAAGAGGCGGTGAAAGACACCCTTGGGAAGTTTTTACTCACCTATTGGAATTCCTATAATTTCTTCACCACCTACGCCATATTAGATGCGTTTGATCCAAAGAACAAAAAAATCCCTCTCTCAAAAAGAGGTCTTCTTGATCAATGGATCATGAGTCGTTTTAACAATCTCCAAAAAACAGTCCAGGGCTATATGAAAACATTTGAGACGCATAAAGCTGCTCGGGCAATTGAGGATTTCGTGATTGATGATTTCAGCAACTGGTACCTCAGACGGTCTCGTAAAAGACTCTGGAGCGAAGAGATGACTCCGGATAAGCTTTCAGGGTATCACACCATGTATGAAATCTTCATTGGGTTATCTCAACTACTCGCCCCGTTCATCCCGTTCATCACTGAGGAGATGTACCAGAATCTTAAAACAGATGAAATACCTGAAAGTGTTCATCTCTGCGACTATCCGGCCCTTGATAAGAAAGCAATCAACGATGATCTTGAGAGCGGAATGGGGCATATCCGAGCGTTAGTTGAATCCGGTCGTGCGCTTCGATCGAAAATAAACATCAAAGGTCGACATCCTTTGCCTGCCGCATCTATTGTCTGTTCGAAGGAAATTGAGAAATCAACAAAACCGTTGCTTGACCTGATAAAAGAAGAGCTGAATGTTAAAACGGTAACCTACGCGAGGGACGCAACTGATTTTCTTGTAAAAACCGTCAAACCAAAATATTCGCATCTTGGCCCGAAATACAAAGAAAAAGCAAAACATATCACCCAAGCTCTTGAGATGCTAGATGCCCATGTACTCTATGAACAGCTATTGAAGAAAAAAGAAGTCCTTCTGACGATTGATGGTGAAAAAATTCATCTGACCTCTGAGGATTTCGAGGTCGTGGAACATGAAAAAGCACATTTTGCAAAGGCTACCATTCAAGATAGTACCTTGTTTTTAGACACAACGATTACTCCGGCATTGGAGGCTGAAGGACTTGCACGAGAGCTGATCCGACGCATCCAATCAATGCGCAAAGAAGTCAACCTTGCTGTCGAGGACCGGATTATTACTGAAATCGCGTTGGATGAAACAAAACAAGCAGCCCTGGAAGCTTGGAAGGAGCACATCAAAGAAGAAACACGCTCGAAATCAGTGTCGTTTGTTAAGACACCTTCAGGGGTTCTGCAGAAGAAATGGATGATTGACGAGCTCTCCGTTGATATTGGTATAGGGAAATAATTTTATTACACGCATATGCCAATAAAGTTTATATACCGTGAATTTGATTTTTGAATGAATTCGGGATGCAGAAAAAAACTCTCTATACTATGAATAGCGGTAAGAAGAATATCTCTCAATCTTTTGTAAAAGTGTTCTTCGTTTTTTCTTTGCTATTACTGATATGTTGTGCATTTTTTGTCAGTTCCCCTATTGTGTTTTCAAAAACACCGATGTATATTCCTTCTACGCCCCTAGGGACAAGATTTGGATATGTCGGGATTGATTATGAGTACGCTATTGTGACGTTGAACCCTGATTCGTTATGGATGTTTGAGTGGGGTGATGGGACAAATAGTTCTTGGTTGCAACTGGAACAAAATCAAACCAGTATCACAGAAACACACCACTGGGATGCAGTCGGCTCCTATCAATTGCACGTGAAATATAAAAGTGAAACCGCTCCATATGGGATCTGGTCTGATGCGATGATAGTGGAGATTACCACCTATTCGAACGATGATTACCCTTATACGCCTATCTTATATACCGGGAAAATCCAGGGGTTCAATAGCACGGTGTATACCTACTCAGCGCTGACGACGGATCCGTATGATTATCAAGTGTGTTATCGTTTTGATTATGGGAATGGGACCTTTTCAGAATGGACACCTTATGTTCCCTCAGGGACGAGCTCTTATCTTTCGTTCGCATGGGAAATACCTGGTATCTACGTATTACGCGCACAAGCAAAGAACCAATATGGTCTTGAATCAGCATGGTCTGAGCCGGTCCAAATAATTATCTCAGATAAAACAGCAGCCAATGGGGCATCTATCGATCTGCTTGTTCTGAATAACATCACGTATCAGATTATTTATACCTCTGAGTATGAGGGGACCTTCTATAATCCTTCTACGGGGGCGTCTAATGATGTCCTCTGGAAGGGCGGGGGTGTGTTCTTAATTGATGATGATAGCGACGGACGTTGGGAATATCTCTATATTCCATCGATAGGGCAGATCCAAGCCTATATCGAACCGGTACCATTAGAAAGCAATATCTTTTTTGAGGTTCCTTGGTTGATTATTTTTATTATCTTAATAATTTTGTTTGGTATTGTTGGTGTGGTGTTCGTGTTATTGAAAACTGGATATCTTTATTTGTATGAAGAAGAAGTCGAAGTGGAAAAATAATGGTGTTTACCAATAAACCAAATGTATTTTATAGTCCTGTTATTACCCAGTGATGATGATCTGTCTTGGTATTGAAGGTACTGCTCATTCCATTGGTGTTGGTGTCATTAAAGACATGAGAGGTTCCTGTCATGTTCTTTCTAATCTTATTAAAGCGTATCAGCCCCAGAAAGGTGGGATTCATCCTCGGGAAGCAGCGAATCATCATGCCTCTCATATTGCAGATCTTATCTCTGATTCTGTTCGTAAAGCTGGTGTTGATTTTGCTGATATCGATCTGATCTCGTTTTCCCAGGGTCCTGGTCTTGGGCCTTGTCTTCGCACGGCAGCTACCGCAGCACGCGCGCTGGCACTGACCTTGGAGAAACCTTTGATAGGGGTGAATCATTGTGTTGCGCATCTGGAGATTGGTCGTGGGACTGTAAACGGATGTCGTGATCCTGTGTTGTTGTATGTCTCTGGGGCGAATACGCAGGTGATTGCGTTTGCAGAGGGTAAATATCGTGTCTTCGGGGAGACGCTTGATGTTGGCATCGGGAATTGTCTTGATAAATTCGGCAGGCAGATGGATCTTGGATTCCCCTGTGGACCTAAGATTGAGGAGCTAGCAAAAAAAGCAACACAGTATCTCGGGCTTCCGTACTCTATCAAAGGAATGGATCTTGCCTTCTCTGGGCTTTTGACTGCAGCAGAAGCCTATATGCGTCAAGGGAAACGTCTTGAAGATGTCTGTTATTCGTTGCAGGAGACGACCTTTGCGATGCTGACCGAGGTCACAGAGCGGGCGATGGCACATACTGAGAAACAGGAGGTGTTGCTTGGAGGCGGGGTTGCATCAAACAAACGGCTTCGTGAGATGGTACAAATCATGGCAAATGACCGTGGTGCAGACTTTTTTGTTCCATCTCGTGATGTCTGTGTTGATAATGGTGCGATGATCGCATGGCTTGGGTTCTTAATGTATGACAGTGGCGTCCGGATGAGTCTTGATGACAGTCTCATTAACCAGCGGTTCCGGACTGATATGGTGGAGGTCACCTGGCGTGACTAAAAAAATATTATATCGGGGTGCTGAAGCAGAAATCCGTTTATCAGAATATATGGGGAAAACGGTGGTGCAGAAGCAGCGAGTGAAAAAAGCGTACCGAATCGAGGAAATCGATCGTCAACTTATAGCGTACCGGACGAAAGAAGAAGCAAAATTAATCGCAGAAGCCCGGAGTCATGGAGTGTCAGTCCCCTTGTTATATGATGTTGATCTGGTGAAGGGAGCAATAACAATGGAATATCTGGATGGGAACCGTGTCAAAGATATCCTCAATGTATTAGAAGAATCAGAACGAAGGAGCATCTGTCTGAAGATTGGAGAAAGTATCGCACGACTGCATAATCATGACATTATCCATGGGGATCTTACCACGTCGAACATGATTTTTCTTAATGATCGAATTCATTTCATTGATTTTGGACTAGGTTGTAAGAACATTGAACTGGAGGCAAAAGGAGTGGATTTACACGTCCTTATGGAAGCGTTTGAATCAACTCATTCGAAATATTCTCATTGTTTCAAGGATGTCCTTAAAGGATATTCAAAACAATTTCAAGGAGATGCCGCTGCTGTAGTTGAAAAAATTGAGGAAATTCTCCGTCGAGGCAGGTACCGATGAAAGAGCTCTTTTTTATTACAAGTAATAAAGGAAAAGTGCAGGAAGCGACAGAAAAACTTCGACTACTTGGTTTTTCTGTGGTTCAAAAAGACCTTGGGTATCCTGAGGTGCAAGCGGATTCTCTTGAAGAAGTCGCTGCATGGGGAGCCACCTTTGTTTCAGAAAGATTCGACCAACCGTTCATGCTTGAAGACGCTGGGTTATTCATTGATGCGCTCCAGGGGTTCCCGGGGGTGTATTCCAAGTATGTTTTTTTTACCATTGGTTTGGACGGAATCCTTCAGTTGCTCGAGAGGATTGAAAATAAAAAGGCCGTGTTTCGATCGGTATATGCTTATAGCGAACCAGGAAAAAAACCGTTGATTGTGCTAGGAGAATGTAATGGAATCATCTCCACAAAAAAACAGGGAACCCATGGGTTTGGTTACGATCCTATATTTATTCCAAATGGTGCAGAAAAAACCTTTGGGGAAATGTCCGTTAAAGAAAAGAATCAATTTTCACATCGAGCCAAAGCACTTGAAAAACTCGCAACTGCGTTAAAATAAAAAAAATGATTGATTCCTTCTAAAATGTATGGTTGTTCACTTTGACAATTCGCTCTCCGATACCATTATATAAAGATTTCAGGTTTTGGGGCTCGAACAATAAAATAATAATTAATGACGTTATTATGTATAACTGGTTACGTCAATTGATAGAACTACAAAAGAAATATGGCCCGAATAGTGTAGCCTGGTAACATATGGGACTGTGGATCCTCTGTGCCGGGTTCAAATCCCGGTTCGGGCCCTCTGTTACTTTCTAGCATGGTAATGATTGTCTAAAAGGATGGTTGAAATCAAAAATGTGTCACTGCTTTCGGGGGATATTCTTTTTATAGGAGAACATTCATTTAAAATATGATAAAAGGGGGAAATAAAAATGAAAAATAAATATTTAGTGGTTGGAATTGTCCTCTTGATTATCGGAACAAGCATTATGACTAGTTATTCACAAATCACTGCTCAAGATACAATACTATTTACAAAACATATAATCGATGGGAGTTTCGATGGTGCCGAAACTGTATACGCCTGTGATGTTGATGGTGATTCTGACATTGATATAATCGGAGG
>JBFYMQ010000078.1:0-8743 GCA_041304825.1 Thermoplasmatales archaeon | reverse complement strand
TCCGGGCGGACCCAGAAAGACCAGGTCATCGCCTGGGAGGCGTTAAACAGGAGGGATATATTCGACTCTATTTCGATATAATCGTCGGTTCCATCAAAGCGGAACCCGTTCCCGAACATTCCGTTCTCCGTTTGATTCGCACCACCCTGACATACACCAGTGTTGTCATATCCGCTGATGTCCGCAGGGTTCTCACCCTGCAGGGTATCCATCGGCATCCATAAGACTACGTCATTTGCGAGACTGGCGAACGTGTAATACCGGTTTGCATCGATGGAGGAGACAAGACTGACAGGGAAATTATTGGATGACCGAGCACCGTAATACGGGGTTTCAGCGTCGAACGCGAACGGGGAAACCGTGAAACTAAATCCACCGTAACTCACATTGTTCCCCGCGCCATCTTGCACCAGGATCGAATAATAATACACGCCGACCTGATCCGTGTCCGTGAACTCAACGGTGTAATCATAGTCGGAGTCATTTAAATCCGCTTCAACGGTCGGCTCCATGGTCACCGTCTGCCATGAGGAATCCGGGAGAGTAATGTTCAAGGTCACATTATTAATCCCGGAGATGGAGTCAACGGCATCCGCGTACATGACAATGGTTTGATCCGGCGCGGCACACACAGGTTCACTAGTGACATCCAACACTATGGGGGAATCGTTCTCGATGTAGTACGTCTGCGAGCAGATATCATACTCATTGAAATGCGCATCTCTTACCGTGAGCGTCACAGTATACACACCCGGGATTGTGAACTTATGATTGACATTGCATTCTCCGTAGACGATGGTGCCATCATCGAAATCCCAGGTCCAATTCGTCACCCGGTAATCCTCACACAGACGAGAGGTGTCATTGAACCGAAGTGTCTGGTTCGTGTTTCCGGAAGTACCCGTGAAACCCGAGATCATGTTTTTGACCTCGATATCCTTTGAAAACAGGTACTCGTTATCCTGCTCATCGGTCACATTCACAGTAATAGTATAATTATTAACCGTAGTAAAAGTTTCATTGGGGTTCACCTCACTGATATTCTGCCATCCCTTGGTCGAACCCATGTCCCATCTGATTTGATTCATCTCTGCTCCGTACAGATAACCATTGAATTGAACTTGTTCCCCGCGCAATGCTTCACTGGGTGCATCAAACCAGGAATGAGTACTTACATAAACGGGGAGGAACAGGGAGTAGCCGCTTTGAACATTTGGGCTATGCCAGATGTCTCGGGCTTTCACGGTGACGAAATGCCAGCCATGATTATCCCAGGAGTTTTTCTGAGTAAAATATTCACCAGAGTCAGATTGGTTACTCCATTTATTGTAATTAAATATGAGATCACCGAGTTGGAACCGCCATTTATATTCGACTGGATCATCATCAGGATCAGTGGTCTTTGTCGTATACTCATATTCCTGATGTGCGTTAACAAAATTTGGTCCGATTGGTAAATCTGGACGTTCTGGTGGATTATTTGGGGGAGATAACTGTCTGAAATCGGTTTTATTATCATCGTTAAAAATGCAACGAGCTGCGAAATCCTGAATGAGTTCTCGGATGTCATTTAAGCGAGGGTATCTCTCCAGGAAATCCGCGATATCCATGTTAAAATCTGATGAGATCTCCTCGGAATTCTCTATCAAAGCTGTCTCGAAATCAATGTCACATTCATCGCTGAAAAAATCATTAATATCATCGAGTGTATCGAACGATTGGCTGAGATCACTGTCTTTTCCTAAAAGATCCACGTATGTGTCACCAGTTGAATTCAGTAACACCAGTTGAACACGGTAGCTGGTTGATGGTGCGCCCTTAGGAAGTGTTAGGCTTATGAATCCATCTGTCCCATCAGGGGTGGCGATAAACTCTTTTTCTGTACGGTACCTATAGAGGATTGGATAACCCGGATGAAGCGGATTTGAGACATACTTTGGGATAAGCATCAGTCGGATAGTTATTTTATCTTCTGGAATCACAGATTTGATTGTGAAAGAAACATTCACGGTATCCTCCTTTTCGTCATTGTTACTATCGGTGTAGTCAAAGTGGTAATCATCAAAATAAGAATCTGGGTTCATCGCGAAAAAACGGGTGACATTCCAGATCATCTCCATGGTTAATGCGATATCATCCGGGTCATAGTATTCCATGGTGTCACCCTTGGTGTGATTTTCACCATCATGATGGTGACGAGTCCAGTTGAAATCTTTCAAGAACATGATTGTCTTTGTTTTCAATGGATTATTTGTAAGTGGCCTCGCAAATGCTACCTCGTCACTGACAGAGCCTAACGGGGTCCAAGAGAGCTTAAATTCAGTACCATCATTCTTTCTGTTTGCATAGTCTGTGATATCCGTAATCTGCTTTATGACTGGTTTGAGTAAAATTCTATTCGTCGCGACGTTCATGATAAGGGAGAGATTTGGTGCCGTTTGAATGAAACCTAGTTGGTTGAGATCAATAACAGTTTTGTTGATATTATCGCTATCCGGTAATGTCATTTCATAATAGAACGCTCCTTTGCAACCATGTTCTTCACCACCGAATAAAGCGATGGTCACATTATATTTCGGTTTAATACCAATCCCTTCCAATTGTTTCAAATATTTGGCAAGAGCAAGGGTCATGCCGACTCCGATTGCTGAATCCGCGGCTCCCTGATTCCAGACCGAATCGTAGAGGCATTCAAGGATTATACTTTGTTTTGGGTCAGGGTTGCTTCCATTGATCTGTCCGATGACATTGTAGCTTTCAACGGAGTCGTTCCATGATTGATTAATCTGGATATCAATTGTATAGTTGGAACTGTTTTTCTTTAACTCTTCACCAAGGGTTCTATTGATGTAAATAATAGGTATTGCAAAATTACCGTTTGCGCAATTGAAAGAATCTGCACTTGAATCATAAAGAATGATAGCCTTAAAATTTTGTAAATAAATATATAATAAGTTTGTAATTAATTTTTCTCTGAATGGTTTAATAAGAAATGTGATCCACGGCTGAAGTTCGTTAACTTCGAAATCAATACAATGGCTGTAATTCCATAAAGTATTATATATTAATTTTCTAAGGTCGTTTATTCCATTGAAGATGGGCATTGAGGATAAATTTGGGTTGAAAAATGGGAATTCATCAATCAAAGTATAGTTATATTGATAATTGAATAAAGAATCGTTGTACCAAGGGAGATTGGTAGCGTTTTCAGGGTTTTCAAGAATATCTTCAAATGTGAAGTTGTAATATTGCTCAAATAAACTAGTCAGATTATCTTCAAATTCGTTTTCATCATTAAGAATTAATTTTTCAAAGATATCATTAAAATAGTTCTGTGTTAATGTATTATTTATAAAATCGTCGATAAAGGACCAACTTATTATTGGGAAAGGAAGGATATGTAAATCCGTATAATTGATATTTTTTGTTAAATCATTGTAATCAAAGTATTTAGAAAGTTTTTTACAACCCGCAATACCCAACTCGGGGCTGATATAAAAATCTTTAATATCAATCGTTTGATTCGTGATTCTATTACGAAGTAGTAATCTTCTATCATTGACTTCAAGTGAATCGTTTGTTTTAATTTCGTAATCGTCTAGAAGAGGAATATGTTTTTTTTCTTGAGAATCTTTAATTTGTTGACGATATGAAAGTGCTGAATAATTAAGATCAATAAGGTCCAAATCATCCATCACGTCAGCGATATATTGAGCTGCAGCAAGTTCACCTTTTGATCCAAAATCACGACCTTTCGCAATCTCACCGTTTTCAAAATGGTAGGATTCAGTTATACGCTTTGAAAGAAAATTTGTTACATTATAAATTAATTCATAATCGAATGAGATATTTTCAGGATCTGGTGTTGCAAGAGTATCATAATTAGTTATCACCACACTTATAGAGGTTATGATCAGCATGTTTATAACAAAAAAAACACTTATTTTGTTTGGTTTCATTTCTTCCATTCCTCCATTTTGAGTATGAATGGTATTTCTTTATTTAATGATTTCTTTTTTATAATTTTATTTTTAAAAAAGTCTCTTGGATGAGGTACTCTCCATGTGGCAGATTATTGTCTTAAGGAAAGATATTTAAGGGAAATCGTATATATTTTCTTTAGAGGGACGGTAGAAATATGGAAAAAAAATCAAGGCTATCGTTGATAATGATTTTTCTGCTTTTGCTTGTATCTTTCATACCTATTCAATGGGTAATTTCCGTTGATGCAACATCCAATGAAGACCAACAGTATATGTCGTCTGAGAAGATTTTTTTTCTTCGGAACGAGTACCCCTATAAATACAAATCATTAGAGTATCAAGAGTATTTTACTGGAGAACAATCAAACCCTGATACAACTGAACAGATTTTAATTTCATCATCCTCGTTTCCATCACCCTTTGGATTGAGTGACCCGATGAATTCATCTTGGCCTATGAAAAGTTATAATTCACAACGGATTGGTAGAACACCATCAAGCACTGTTGATAATCCGGGTATCGAGAAATGGCGATTCAAAACCTTGGGTGCGGGCGGTGTCGATTCGGGTGCCGTAATCGATGATGAAGGAAATATTTATTTTGGATGTAAGGACTTTCGTGTATATTCATTATATTCGAACGGTACATTGAGATGGACATACAAAACAGGACAACCGGTATATTCAACTCCGGTACTCAATGCTGACGGCACCATCTATATCGCTTCTTGCGATTGGTATTTGTATGCTTTGCATTCTAATGGAAACTTGAAATGGAAATTCAACCTGCAGGGTATCTCGTTTTCCTCACCGGTCCTTGCAGATAATGGAACAATTTATGTCGGTACTTCTGAGGGAAAACTATTTGCAGTGAATTCAAACGGGACTTGCCAATGGTGTTATGACTTTATGAGCGATATTTATCGTGATGCAGCATTAGGAGTTGATGGCACTATCTATGTTGGAACATGGGATAATTACCTGAACGCAATCAATCCGGATGGGACGTTGAAATGGCGGTTCCCAACTGGTAACCATGTCAAATGTGTCCCTTCCGTGGCTCCTGACGGCACTATCTACTTCGGTTCTTGGGATGGATACCTCTATGCACTCTACCCGAATGGGACGATGCACTGGCGCTGCAAAGTCGGTTCCGGGACAGAAACTACCCCAGCGATTGCTACAGATGGCACTATCTACGTTGGTGGTGATGATTTATACGCCGTTCATCCAAATGGGACGATGCGTTGGATATTTGATATTGACATTGGAGCTGAACGACATATCTTCACCTCCTGCCCTGCGATTGCCGCAGAAGGTACTATCTACGTTGGCGTTGATGTTGGTGAAACTACTGCTGGTGAAATCCTTGCAGTAAACCCAGATGGAACTGAACGTTGGCGGAAAACCTTATCTGATGGATGGGACGATTCGTCCCCGGCAATTGCCGCAGATGGGACCGTATACATCGGATCATCCGGCGATTACTATGGTAATGGTCTTCATGCGTTTGATGCAGTTGAATCCAATGAGCCACCAAATTCTCCAGTCATCGTAGGATCTGCTAAGGGTAATACTGGTACTGAATATGTGTATAAAATTTCAAGTATCGACCCTGATAATAATCCAGTTCAATTTTATGTTGACTGGGGTGATGGGACAACAAACGATTGGTCATATGAACAAGCATCAGGTCAGCGTATTTGGTTATACCACACCTGGAAAAACGATGGAACATATATGATTAAAGCCAAAGCACGAGATGTGCTTGGTCTTGAGAGTAACTGGTCGACAATGGAGGTCACCATGCCGTTTTCCTACGAAACACCACAGTTCCATTTCATCGAATGGCTCTTAGAACGATTTCCGAATGCATTTCCGATCCTAAGACAAATTTTGAAACTATAAAATTTTCTTCCATCATTCAATGACACATTTTATGGTTTGAAACATGTTAAAAACCATCTATTCTTTTCCAAGTAACACCTTATTTTCTCGATAAATCTTCTGTAGTTTCTGTGTTCTCTCCTTCGTAAAAATGTACAGATACGATAAAAGATGATGTTTCCATATCCCTTCATTTTTGTAACAATGGACAAAAATCACCCGGTACCCATTCTTATGAAAGATACCTCGCCGATACTCGTAATCAAACGTCTGAGAACCGCAGACCTCGACATAGATGCCAAAGTGAACCAGATATAAATCAGGTGCCCAGACGCGTGGTCGATCATTCTCATCCCAGACAAACACCGGTTGTTCAAAAGACCAACGAATCCCTAGCATTTTCAAAACATCAGCGACTTTCCGTTCAGACTGCGTCATTCGTCCATAAATCGATTGATTTCCCATAGAAAAAACCTCCAAACAAAAAAAAAGAAAAAAAAGGGTTGAGAGAGAGGCGTTGAAAAAATCAAAAAGACTGATTTTTGGCATTTTTTCGAAAATTTCTACAGGAGAGAACAGGTACAGTCCCCGACAGGAGCACTTTTTTCATTTTTTCTCCTGTTGGAAATACTCGAAAAATTAACGAAAATTCATTTTTCTTCTGTTGCTTAAAAAAAAAAAAAGGAGCATGAACTCGAAAAGTATTTATGTCTGATATTTTCCCATACTTTACATTCTAGAACGAAAAGTTTTAATAACAATCAGTGTTAACTAATACTGAATGTTTGAAACCAATTTTAAATTGACTAATCAAAGAGCAATAATATTTGAGTATCTTAAAGAAAACTATACTCACCCATCTGTTGAAGAGATATTTTGTTTTGTGAAGAATAAACTTCCCCGGATAAGCAAAAAAACTGTATATAGTAATCTTCAATTTTTATGTAAGGAAGGTTTGATTCAGGACGTAAGAGTCAAAGGAGTTCAAAGATATGAGCCTAAATCAAATCCACACCATCATCTTATATGTAGAAAATGCGGTAAGATACTAGATATACACTCTGAAGAACTCTTATCTCATGCTATAAAGGTAGGGAAGACATCTAAGAATTTTTATGTTGAATCTACTACCATAAATTTTTATGGTATATGTAAAAAATGTAAAGAGGGAAA
Organism: Thermoplasmatales archaeon; assembly: GCA_041304825.1. Lineage (GTDB taxonomy): Archaea > Thermoplasmatota > E2 > DHVEG-1 > DHVEG-1 > SM1-50. The sequence goes on along the minus strand of JBFYMQ010000078.1, from coordinate 1,701 downwards.
AAAAAATGAGCGAAAAGAATAAATGCCCGGTCACGGGCATAGTAAGCAAATCCTCTATCAGCCGTGGCACAATAAATCGTGATTGGTGGCCAAACCAAGTAAACCTCAAGATACTTCATCAGCACTCCCAACTGAGTAATCCGATGGGTAAGTATTTCAACTACGCCAAAGAATTCAAAAAACTCGATTATAAATCCGTAAAGAAAGACCTCTATGTGCTGATGACCGACTCGCAGGACTGGTGGCCTGCCGATTACGGTCACTACGGGGGACTCTTCATCCGGATGGCATGGCACAGTGCGGGTACCTACCGTATGGGTGACGGCCGCGGTGGTGCGGGATCTGGTAACCAACGCTTACCGCCGCTCAACAGTTGGCCTGACAATGTGAATCTTGACAAAGCGCGTCGGCTGCTATGGCCCACCAAACAAAAATATGGCAAAAAGATATCCTGGGCTGATCTAATGATTCTGGCTGGAAACTGTGCCTTGGAATCAATGGGTTTCAAGACTTTTGGTTTTGCTGGTGGACGTGAGGACATCTGGGAACCCCAAGAAGATATCTACTGGGGTAGCGAGGACAAGTGGCTTGGTGATAAGCGCTACTCTGGTGAGCGGGACCTTGAGAATCCCCTAGCTGCTGTTCAGATGGGTTTGATTTATGTGAATCCGGAAGGGCCGAACGGTAACCCAGATCCAGGTGCTTCCGGTCGTGACGTCCGTGAAACCTTCGCACGAATGGCCATGAATGACGAAGAAACTGTTGCATTGATCGCTGGTGGGCATACTTTCGGAAAGTGCCACGGTGCAGGAAACCCAAAACATGTCGGCCCAGAACCTGAAAGCGCCCCCCTCGAAGAACAAGGTCTTGGCTGGAAGAGTAATTTCCGCAGCGGAAAAGGCGGTGATACGATCAGCAGTGGCCTCGAAGGAGCCTGGAAGCCAAACCCAATAAAATGGGACATGGGTTATTTGAAAGTAATGTTCAAATACGAATGGGAACTTGTTAAAAGCCCAGCCGGTGCACATCAGTGGCTCGCAAAGGACGTAGCCGAAGAAGACATGGTGGTTGATGCGCACAACCCGTCGAAGAAACACCGGCCGATGATGACCACAGCGGATCTCTCGTTACGTTTCGACCCGGTCTATGAACCAATCGCACGACGGTATCTGCAGAACCCTGCGATGTTCGCAGATGCTTTCGCCCGGTCGTGGTTCAAGCTGACCCACCGAGACATGGGGCCGAAATCACGCTATCTTGGTCCTGAGGTCCCGAAAGAGGACCTTATTTGGCAAGACCCAATACCCCCAGTTGATTATACGCTTATTGACGATCAGGATATTGCTGACCTTAAGAGGAAGATTCTTGCCTCGGGACTGTCGATTTCAGAACTGGTTTCAACCGCTTGGGCGTCAGCGTCCACGTTCCGTGGTTCTGACAAACGTGGCGGTGCGAACGGAGCCCGCATACGTCTTGCGCCTCAAAAAGATTGGGAAGTCAACCAACCCGCACAACTTAAGAAAGTACTGCAAGCCCTCGAAAAAATCCAAAGAGAGTTCAACAGCGCACAAAAAACAAAGAAGAAGGTCTCACTCGCTGATGTAATTGTTCTAGGAGGATGCGCAGGTATCGAAAAAGCAGTAAAGAACGCAGGGCAAAATATCATTGTTCCCTTTTCACCAGGGCGTACCGATGCATCGC
>JBFYMQ010000077.1:0-9214 GCA_041304825.1 Thermoplasmatales archaeon | reverse complement strand
CCAATGATTCGTGCTACTATACTCAGTGCTTGGCACCCAAATCCGAAGATCAGGATCACCATATAAGCAGACATTTTCCGCAAGATCCCACCACCACTGAGGTGGTTCTGAGATATACAAAATTCCAACCTTTTTAATTCCTTCTGAGTAAATTTCACCAATTGTTTCTCCTAACGCAATACCTCGAGGAACAGAATTCTGCCAGACATCAGAATACCAAGAGGTTGCCCAGGGGTCCATAATTTGAAAAACAGAACCATGTCTCATCAGAGCAAGATGTAAATATTTCCCTGCCGGGAGACATGCGACACTACTTACACCAGTGGAATGAATATTACCAAGTGCATCATCAATCTGAGTTCCGTTATACCAAGAAGTACCAAACCGACCTACAAGGACCGTGATAATCACACCATCGTAATAATCCTGTGTATCTTGTAACCATTCGGGTGTGATTAAACGCAGACCCGGAAGACCTGCAATTTTACTGATGATATCTCGAATCGGTCGTTTCGCTAATGCCCAATCTAATGCAGTCGTGAAGATACGGAACCCACGAGGATCTGGATTTCCTGTAAGAGCTGGGAGAATCCCATGAATTTCCATCGTAAGCGTATCTGGTTCCTCTGTTGAACCCATAAGCCATTCATATCCTCGCCAGGGATTCGTCTCTTCTTTATATCCGGCAAGTGGAATCGCTGGGTATCCGCTAGGATTTTCTTTTTTTACATCCCAGAACATCAACATTCCACCATTCGTCGGGGCACCATGGGTATTGATGAGCCAGAGAAGAACACCCTGATTGAGATTATTCATGTTCGCATTAAAATTCGTGGAAAATACAGGGTCATACCCTGCTCGACGCAAGTAAAAAGGTTGCACTTCTGACCCACTAAGATCCGGGAGGAATGCACCGTTTTGACCATTGACTGCAAGCATAACCCCATCATCAATCGGTTCACTTGAAGATGTCTGTCCAGGGATACTCCCATCAGCACATTCATAGGTAAATCCCCAATAATTACTTGCCCGACTGTTAAATTTATGGTCATAGCAAACCAACGTATCAAGAACAGGATATTGGAAGGTTTCCTCCTGAGAAGGCTTCGTTATTTTCAATCCTAGTTTTCCTCTCCAGAGCGTAAAAAGACCAAGAAGACCTGCGCGTTTACTACTACTTCCGTTAATAAGACTAATTCCGTTAGGATTTTTCATTGAAGGATTCTCAAACACAATCTGCGGATAGAACACGTTTTTTGCTATCCATACTGAAAGATCTGTCGGGGATCCAATGAACCGCCCTGGCTTCCCTTTGCCAACAAACATTCTATCCCAGGACAAACCAATCTCGAATTGATCTGCTACCGTGATGATTGTTTCTTCACCTTCTAAATCAAAATTATGTTCTTTTAAGAACGAATACACTCGGGTACCGGTCAAATACATCTCAGAAACAGTAGGGAGTTTTGAAAAACCATCAGGGTGACGTTGCCAAAGCTCGTTATGCCAGACTACCGCAGAGGATAACTCAGGATGGTTATCGATTAAGAGGACAGGGCTTCCATGTTGCGCAGCAATATATGCTGCAGGACCGATTGGGAGAGCACAGGTTATGTCTTCGCCTACGGTAAAATTGGAAACGTACCAATAACTCCAGGGGTCAATCGTTGAAAAAATCACATCATTTCTCTTCGTGATTTCTCGGATATAACTGTAGATGCTATCATAGCTGATAAAATGCTGCTGGAGTGGTGCAATCGTTGTTAATTGTGCCTGTGCGGTAGATGAAAGATATCCGCCAAGATCAACAAGGTAGATATGTTCTACACCAAGTTTATACAGTGTGTTTAACGTAGTCTGAGGAATTTCTTTTGGCGATGCATAGAGAAGAGGAGCGTTTAGGACTGACGCAAGGACAGCACCTTCAGTTGCTGAGGCAAGACAATCTGCTTCCATGAGCGAAATATTTTGATCCCAAGAATACGTAATAGTAAAATCAACAGGATCAGCAAGCTCACTCATCGCGAAAACACAAAGAGAGTAGTGCTCTCCGGGGAGACATCCTCCAAGACGTTCTACGGTGATATCGTTTGTTGTCCCTTCAGGGAAAGCAATAATTGCTTCATCATCTGTAGATGACGTCGTTGAAGAAACACCAGGTTCTCGTGATGAGATTACTTCTTCACCGCCAGGGCCAATAAGCGAAAGACCAAGATCAACTGAGGAGTCATCCCAAGATATTGAAAAAGTTGCATCGCGACAGCCAAAGGGGGGAGTCTGAGGAATCTCAACGTTGACCCCCGGGTAAATGTTTACATCGACTTGGTATATGACTTTTCTCATATTCCGAATGATGTCTAGGATTTTTCCATATCGACCAAACTCAAAGGTAAATATCTTATGATGCTTTTGAGGTTCGATTGATGAAAAAATGAGTTGATCGGTGCTTGGAGATAAAAGATTCGGATCAATAGATTTTGTTGGAACATCCGTAATAGCAACGCTCCACTTTCCACTTTTATAGACGTACACTGAGGTTTGATCAAGATCCATTCCGCCTTGTGCATTCCATTCGTTTGTAATACCGGCCATCATCCATTGACCATTATACTCACAATAGATTTGCATGTCTCGGTCTCCAGCAGGAATTGACATGTTGATGATGCCTTCAAACCCAGGAACACCTGCAGAAAAATAAAAACAAGGATACCACGAGCGCACAGTGAGAAATTTGTATCCCTCCGGAACAATGAACTCGTTATGGATAGGGTATTGTTGGTTTGTTTGCGGTATTTCAAAATGTTCCGTTAACAATCCTCTTCCCGGATTTAATATTCCTTTAATGGTTCCTAAGGAGGTATTGTCTGGTTTTGAAAATGTTTCCTGAACGGTGGCAACTACTACGTCGTCTGAGTAGGACCAATCATGAAGAGCGAGTGCGCTTGCGATTTCGTAGCAGGAATTATTGGAAATAATTGTGGTGTTTTTTGCGCTCCAGGTCTCATTAAGTTTTTCTTTTGGAACATTGATGAGAGTCATTTGATCAAGATTTCCATAACAGTAACTCATCCAGTCTTCCATGAAATAGTTAATACCTTGTCGGGCGTTTAACGTTCGTTCGCTACCAGTTACCGGTTCATCTTGATAGAAGAGAAGAGGATTGGAAAAGACACAGTCATTTTGTTTATCATAGAAAATAGCGGTGGGTATTGAAGCAAGATAAGAATAATCATCAAGATAGCTATCAGGGTCAAAGTTGACAAAGGTGGTTCGTTTCATAGGAATCATAGGTTTCCAAGAGACGCCTTTGTCAAATCCTTTCATTTCTAATATCTGAGGATCCGCAAAAACAGATGGGATTATCGCACTGATTGTTAAAATATATATACTCATAAAGACTAGAATCATCTGTTTGATATCTCGTAGTTTTTTCATTAACAGTCCCAATAATAATTGCTTTGTCTTTATATTTTATATTTTTGTTGAGTATTTATAATTTATCATGAATTATAACCTTTCGTATCTTATAAGTGTTTTTGGAAAGCTGTTGTTTGAAAAAGGAAAAAATTTTAATCATTTCTTGCACCTGATTTTTTTCTTTTGAATTTTGGACCATTAATTTCTTAGAATTTGTTAATTTTGAACATAAACACAATGATGTCAGCTTTTATTTTTTCGTATTATAATTTTCTCCGAGGAATTTTTTTTAAGAGAACGTTCGTAGTCCTCTTTGGCTTTCTTAAATGCTTCCATCGGAAGATGGGCACAATGCATAGATTCAACAGGTAATCCTCCTAAAGCCTGTGCGATATCTGCTTCTTTTACAGCTAGAGCATCATCGATAGTTTTTCCCTTGATCATATCAATGAAAACATCTGTTGTCGACACCACACCAGGGCAGCCAAATACTTTAAATTTCGCGTTTTTTATCAGACCGTTCGTAAACTGTATCTTCAGTTCAACAACATCTGAGCATCCTGGATCTCCAGCTTTTCCCAGCGCATTGAATGTTTTCAAATTTCCTGTGTTTTTCGGGTTCTTGAATCTTTTCATGACTTCATTTGTAAACAAGTATCTCACCTTTCACTTCTCTTTAAAAATCGCCACCGCGATCACCGTGGTCCACAATCCGTTTTTATCACCCTCTGCAGTCTGAGCAATGCTTTGAGTACGGACAATCTGACCACTCATCTTGTATTCCTGTTTCCGCGTATCCCAAGCTTTATCGGGATCGAATTGAAAGCCAAGTGTGGTTGCAAGCATGGTTGCAGCCAAGTCTTCAGTATAGTCTTCGAGTTTTTTACTCGTTACTCCAAAGCAGTGATGCTCAGAGATATAACCATGGGATTTCGATTGTTTGGGAAGTGCTACGCCGATGGCTGCGCCTACCAGTCGATTTGGTTCATTTGTGCAATTTCTCGCCATGACACAGTAGGTTACTTGTCCCGCCTTAAGTTCTTGTATTCCTCGCTGTCGCGAGATAATTGTACAATTGGGTGGAACGATACTAGAGACAGTGACAATGTTGCATTTTTCTATTCCAGCATTACGAAGCGCCAATTCAAATGACTGCAACTGCTGTTTGTGCCGACCTACTCCTTTCGTGAAAAACATTTTTTTTGGAACCATATCACATCACACAATCTTGTCTTTTTTTATCAGATAATATTCCTTTCGTTCTCCTTATATAAATTACACTCTTTTCGTTTCCCGGTCTTGATATAATGATTAAAATGTTCAATCCATTTCGGCTCTTTTGGTGCGTTATTAATAAATTCTACGAATTTCCCTAACCGTTCCAATGTTTTTCCAGTCACATGATGTTCAATTTGACATGCATCAGTGTCTGCTAATTCTCTTTTTACACCAATTATTTCTAAGAAATCTGCAATAATTTTGTGTTTTTTCATTAACTCACAAGCAATTTTTTTTCCAGTTTCAGTGAGTAGTGCACCTTTGTACGGTTCGTATTTTATGTAGCCTTCGTCTTGTAGTTTCTGCAACATTTCTGTCACAGAGGATGGTCGCACACCCATGTTTAATGATATTTTACCGGTTCTAGCATATCCTTGTCGATTTTGAAGAACGTATATGGTTTCGATATATTCCTCAGTCGTTTTTCGTTTCATCATCTTAAACCACTATTCTGATAATCATAACCTTAAACCTCACCTTCTGTTGCGCCACGAGGCTTACTCGGTAACTTTCTCATAAAAAATCTCGTATCATTGTATTCTGTTTGTATTATCTTTTTTTGAACAAGAAGTTTTTCAATAACACTCCAACTTTCGTTGGCTTTCGATAATAATTCTTTCACGCCATCTTCTCTGATGGGATGAACGGACATGATACTGAGCAAGTCCTCCTCGAGGTTTCCTGTAAAAGCAAAAGTGTTACCTTCATAGCCGATAAGGTATTCAGCTTCAATTCCTTGTTCTGTGAAGATGTGAAACCCTCTATTAACCTCGTTTTCACTAGCTGATTTTACCCATTTTTCTGCCGGCGGTCTAATTGGAATAGAAATATAGCTCTTTGTTGGGGATAACCCTGCTATGAACTCCGCAACCTTTCTGACTCCTTCTGCATCATCATTAACATCATGGAGAAGCATCGTTTCTGTTACGAGATCCCCTGTAAAGGAATTCGAAAACTCCGATATTCCATCTAACATATCCTGCAGTATGAGAGATCCATGGGGTCTATTGATATGATGCCAGATTTTTTGGTCGACGGTATCGATCTTCAGAGAAACCCAGTCAGCTTTTCTTAAATCATCTTGAACATCTTTTTTCCCTATCAACGATGAGTTTGTAATTACAGCAATTTTTATTCCAAGGGCTTTTAGCAGTTCGATTTCGCTCCCCAGATTGCTATCCAATGTTGGTTCACCATCAGCAACAAAAGTAAGATAATTGATAGCTTCTTTTTTTTCCTTTGTTGCTTTAATTTTTTTCTGTACAGCTGCAAATATTTGTTGCGGTGCATAAAATGGTCTACGAGTGATCTGCAGAGTATGCGTTCTTCCAAGTTGACAGTAGATACATGAATATGTGCAGATTTTTGGTGGAATATTGTTTATTCCGATACTTTGCCCTAAGCGTCGTGAGGGAACAGGGCCAAACGCTATCATCTGTACGTCCCCAGTCATAGTTTTACCCCCTCAAAGACATAAAGACGTGCAATGGATTGATCATGAGTATCAAGGATGTCTTGGTCTATTATTCCTAAAAAAAATTCCTCATTTGTAATAGTGAAATACTGAGAAATAACTTTTTTAATGTTGCCGATGTTTGTATGTTTAATGTTTTTTCGGATATAGGAAGTAGTATTGTTATATTTCTCTTGAAAATACCATGAATGTGGGTTGAGCATTAGAACAAGGAGTAAACCTTTTACTGTGAGTACTCGGTAGGCTTCCTTTACTGTTTTTTGGATGTTTTTGATAAATTCTAAAGAGGTGACATAGAGCACAGCATCAAAACTATTGTCTTCAGACGGTAGATGCTGAGCGTCTGCATACACACTAGAGATCTCTTTGGACACCAGTTCAATCATTTCTTGGGAGTTGTCAAGACCTATGATCTTCATCTTTGGATGAAGCCGATGAAGGTTTGTCTCTAATAATGCAGGGCCACAGCCAATACTTAATACTTTTTTACAGCCCTGTAATTTTTCATCAACAAATCTTGTCTCGTGTTTCAATATTTTTTGACCAATTGCAGTGCTGTAGAATTGCACATATTTTTTTCTTTCGTTTTCTTTTATCATAATACAGTGGTTTTCTCAGTTATTTCTCCAACCGTTGAATCATATCAATAAGAATAAAACGGTGACAAGGACTTTTTCCACAATAACAATAGAGAATGACATCCTTTTTTTCAGCAAGACCTTTTATCTCTCGTAATTTGTCCATTACTTCAGGGTTGGATTCAACTTCTTTTCGGTATCGTTTCTCAAAATCTGTTTGCGCCCATGCCTTTTTTCTTGCGTTGGGTTCAGCTATCCCTTTTGTCACCAACGTACTTTTCAGCTCATTGAATTCTTTTAATAACATTTCTGATGGAGAAAAAACGCTTGGGTAACCAACCTTGATTTTGATAGCGTCTTTTGGGAGAGTTTTTAGCTTTGCGACACACGATTCTTTCAACATGTATATCTGTACCTTTTCATTATTTTAGATTTCAATCATCTTCCCCACTCCACCGGAGATATAGGTTTTGGGATAATACTTTTTTATTTTACTTTTATACTGAGTACAGTGGCAAGGGCAGATACAATCCAATTCTTCCAAAACAGAAAATGATCGAAAACCATGAAAACCACCAATAATGCCTTTAACGTCCCCAATGTGTTGTGCAGCATGTAAAATCTTTTCAATTCCAGGATGAGAACAACCAACAAGGACATACCAACCCTTCGTCCCATTCAGAACCAACGATTGCTCATCGACTGAGCCGGTAAGTCTACCTGTGGTATACACTCCTTTAGTGATCTCCTGAGAATCCTCAGCAGATACGAAATGCATGTTTTCACGAGGGCTTTTTGGTACTAATCGATACAGCTCAGCTTTGTCAATGACAGAGGATAGTGATTCCAAGCCGCCATAATGATCATGGTGCTCGTGCGATAGTATTATTTTGTCGATACTCCGGAGACTTATGTCAAGTTTTTCCATATTACTTAACAAAACATCGCCTTTTGCTCCCGTGTCGAAGAGAAGGGTTTCATGATCTGTTTTTATGAGACAGGAAAACCCCCAGTCCGATTTCAAATCAATATCTTTTCGACATACTTCATTGTCATAGACTATGGTCAATTTCATTTCAAAATCACATCTCTTTTCTTTAAAATATCCTCAATGACATCTTTGATATAACCAACCGATTTCACACTCGTTATAGTAGTGACTTTTTTCCCGTCTTTAAAAACCACTAAATAAGGAATTCCTATAATCTTATATTGTTTAGCGATATCTTGATTCTCTTGTATGTTCAGTTTTCCAAACGCCACCTTGCCTTTATAAATCTTCGATAGTTGTCTCATTCGTGGTGCAAGTTCCTTGCAGGGGGCACACCAGGGAGCCCAAAAGTCCACAAGTGACAAAGGATATTTTTGTATAAATCCCTTAATGGTTTTTCCATCTAGAGTTACAATATAATCTGGCCACTGAAAATCAGAAAGATTTTGTTTATCAGCTGTCTTTTTTTTATTATGGAAACCAAAAAATCCAAGAAAAATCATGTTTTAACCCGCCTTTTTGTATGATGAATAGAAGGAGAACAGTCATCAATGGAGCTTCCTGTACCCTGATGAACACGCTGAAGGAAATTTTGTTTTAATATTATGAATTGTGTCAATTACTTATTCACCTACTCTTCAATTTCTTCTTTTCCCTTTTTTAATTCTTTTTCTTGTTCTTTGTCTTCCATCAGCAGAAGAGTTTGGAATTCACCTACATGTGTTTTTTCCTCTTTAGCTCTGTCCAGAAGTATTGTCTTAATATGTTCTTTTTTTGCCAAACCTGCCATTTGCTCATAGAGATTTATTGCATCGAATTCAGCAATTATCCCTGCCCTCAGTATTTCTTTATCGATATCCTCTGCCTTTATTTTTTCAAGATGTATAGGTATCTTTGATAACATTTTCTTATTTCCCCGTTTTTTGTGAAAAAATTTCGCTGATTTTCTTCTTTGTATTTATCTTTAGAAAGCTTTTTTTATTTTTACATTCTTTTTTTTCTGAATCCCAGAAATAACATTCGTTTTTATGGTTTCGCCTTCCCTTAAAGAGACATTTCTTATAAAATTCGATACTCTTAGTTATACTATCAAAACAGTCACTACACACCAAATATTTTTTTCCTCGCATTGGATGTCTATATCCCCCAAAGAATCGTAGTTTCTTGCCACATTCACTACAATTTCCCATTTTTATTCCTTTTTTTTATTTCTTTTACGATAATCATTGATTGTTTCAAGCAGAGTGATAACTGAAAGTGTTGCACAATGAATGTGCTTTTTTGGCAGGCCCTCTAATGAGGTCATTAAATCCTGCTGAGAAATTTTAGCTGCATCAGTTGGTGTTTTACTTTTTATCATTTTTGTAAGCTTATTCCCACAAGCAAGTGTCGCACCGCATCCATCGGTCCAAAATCGAGCATCCTTGATTATTCCATTTTCAACTTTTAGGGTGATTTTCATGGAATCACCACAAG
>JBFYMQ010000076.1:0-9365 GCA_041304825.1 Thermoplasmatales archaeon | reverse complement strand
TAAGAAAAGTGGCAGAAATGCCAGCAGCCTTGGCTGGCATGTCCCCCGCAACACAAGTCAATTAATACAGATAAGGTCGTCTTTCTTTATATACCTACAAACAGGGTCACCGAAACTATTCACAGACTTTTTATTGAAGGATGAATTCGTTTACTTCAACAAAATCAATTAAAACTTAAAGACACCGAAAGATACCGTCTTGTGAACCTGATACGTTTTCTCCATTTTACAACACCAATAAAAGTCCTGCTTCTTGCAAACCTTCTGACGTTGCTTCTCGCTGTCCTGCTCTATTGGCCGGTTCTCACTATCCTCTGGGGTTATTGGCTGCAAAGCATCATCATTGGTATGTATACCTTCATCAAAATTTTTTTTATCAGGATTGAGGAATACCCTCCAATCCATAAACAGTTCCGGTTACACAAATACGCTCTGTATTTTGCTGTTCACTACACCATCTTTCATATAATCTATGCTGCTTTCCTCATCGGTTTTTCAAGACAGACCGGAGGTACATTCGGGCACCTACAGCCACCGAACTTCACGGGTGTGGTAACCGTTGGTACACTTTTTTTTGTCAACCACACGTATACTTTTTTCAAATACTACATCTTCGACAGGAAACAGATACGATTCTATGCCAAGACAATCTTTATTGAGCCGTACATACGGATTATACCAATTCATCTGTCGCTGTTTGCTGCTGCCTATTTTGTCACGATGTACAGGAATGCGGAGACATACATAATCATCTTTTTCCTCGCTCTAAAAACTCTTGCAGATATCCTCTTGCACCAGTACCAACATGAAAAAGATGTAAAAAAAATAAAATAAAAAAAAGATAATAATGAGGCTTACTGGTTTTGCTCCTGGAATTCTGTTAAGAATTTACAGAGAACTTCGGTGCCTTCCAACGACATCGCATTATACACTGATGCTCGCATACCACCGACATCACGATGACCTTTCAGACCAATGAGGCCTTTCTTCTTTGCCTCATCAACGCATTTTGCCTCAAGCTCTGGTGTCGCAAGGTTAAAGGTGATGTTCATCAGGGAGCGTGACTCTGGTTTTGCCACTCCTTTATAGAACCCGTTTGATTTGTCGATGATATCGTAGATTAGTTTCGCTTTTTTCCGGTTCTGTTTTTCCATTGCTGGGACTCCACCAAGGGCTTTCAGATGTTCCAGCACCAGCTCACAGAGATAGATTGAGAAACATGGGCAGGTGTTGTATAAGGAGTCTTTTTCCACATGGGTCTTGTATTTCAGCATGGTTGGAGCGTTCTCAGGGACACGGTTGATCAGGTCCTCTCGGATGATGACGACAGTGACTCCTGCAGGACCAAGGTTTTTCTGAGCACCTGCGTAGATGAGACCGAACTTCTTGACATCGATGACCTTGTCCATGAAATTCGAAGACATATCACAGACAAGCGGTACTTCACTAGGGACTGTTGGCCAGTCATGCCATTCGATTCCCCCGATGGTCTCATTCCCGGTGATATGACCAAACGCTGCGTTCGAATTAAAGGTAACATTCTTTGGGATATAGGTGAACTTCTGGTCCTCTGAGGAGGCGACAATCTTGACCTCACCATACAGCTTTGCTTCCTTGATTGCTTTTTTTGCCCAGGCACCAGTATGGACGTATTCCATTGGTTTGCCTGCTTGCTGTAAATTCAACGGTGTCATGAAGAACTGGGTTGACGCGCCACCCTGCAGCCACAAAACCTTGTAGCCGCTTGGGACACCCATAAGCTCTTTCACTAGCTCAGAGGCTTTCTTGTGTACCTCATCATACTCCTTGGACCGATGAGAAATCTCAAGAATCGACATCCCTGTCCCATGGAAGTCAAGGAGCTCTTCCTGTGCTTTTTTCAGAACGGGGAGTGGTAACGTCGCTGGCCCTGCATAAAAATTATACACGCGTTTCGTCATAACAAAATCCTCCAATGTTGTTGAGGCAGTGTATACGGAAAAGAGATTTAAAGCATTCGGAGTGCGATTTTCCTCCTAATACTTATCTTAAAATATTTATATGGGTAAGTACTATAAAATGTTAGTTGTTATGAAAAACAAGTATGCGATTTTCACTGTTACTTTTACGGCTTTATTCCTAATTGCATCAACACCTTCTTCTTACTGCCAACATTTTTCAAACATAATAGGGAAAAACATCATCTATGTTGATGATAGCAATATTCTTGGACCTTGGGATGGAACCAATGAACACCCATTTCGATATATCCAAGATGGTATTGATGTCTCGTCAGATGATGATATTATCTATATCTATAATGGAACGTACAATGAATCTCTCCATATTAAAACTGCTATTACCCTTTACGGAGAAAAAACACCACTCATCAACGGCAGCTACAGACCTGTCCTTATCATGCTCACTTCAGAGAATGTTACACTTCAGAATCTTTTGATTCAAAACGCAGGTGGCTATCCAAATGATGCTGGAGTAGTGCTAAATTCTTCTCATGCAATCATTGTAAATTGTATATTCTACCGAACGAAGACAGGTATTTCAGCACGAAACACCTCGTTTCATACGATTAAAAACTGCACATTTTTCAATAATGGCATCGGAGTTAGCCTTTTATCCACAAAGCATGTCACTATCAAAGACTGCACCTTTGGAAAGAATTCAATAGGAGTCCATTGCGAGAATGCTTCTCATGTTACCCTTGCATCCTCCTATTTTCATACGAACGGACGAGCGTGTTTTTTCCATCATAGCCATAGCATATCTCTCATTGAATGTGACATCAGTGATAATAGCGTCAACCACGGTGGAGTATTTCTCGATTCGTGCTTTACGATGACTTTTACCAATAATATCTTACGGCACAATGGGATTGCTCTGCGAATCACCCAATCAGAGAACATTAAGATTCATTGTTGCACTCTGTCTTTTAACACCCATTTTGCAATCGTTGTTGATACAGGTAGTTCCCAGATAAACATCACGCATTGCGACATCATCTATGGTTTTCGAAGCGGTGTTTACCTCGCAGAAAACTGTTCTGTTGCACTCTCCCATAACAACATTTATTCCAACACACTTTATGGGTTGTACGCAGCACACTCGGATTACAGCATACAGAGTAACTATTGGGGATCACGACTTGGTCCGTCTCTAACAGGGTTCGGGGTCGGTGAGCAGGTTCACATGCCATTCGGGAGGTTAAAAAGCTACCCCTGGAAAACCCAGATTTTGTTTGATGTTGGTGCAAACTGGACCTACCATAAACCCTATCTGAATCGAACCATTCAAAATCCGAAAATTAAAACAATTCATTTTTCAACAAATGACACTGACGACGATGGTGCCCCTGATTGGTGGGAAAAAAAATGGGGATATGATTCATTTGTTTGGGAAAACCACTCGCATCTTGACCCTGATAATGATGCCTTGAACAATATCGAGGAATGCTTTACTGATGCGTACGGATCAAACCCGTTCCATAAGGATATCTTTTTAGAAATTGATTGGATGAACTCAAATGACCCACATAAAATAAACAAACCAGGTGCACAGCTCATCAAAGAAGCAGAAGATACTTTTGAACAACACAACATCACGCTTCATGTTGATGTGGGATATTGCGATGGTGGAGAAGAGATACCGTCAATCTCAAATGTTACTTTTTTAGATGTTCTAAATATTTACTGGCAGTATTTCCTGCATGCTGATCTGGACAACCCGCGGAAAGGCATCTTTCGGTATGGGATAATCTGTGACGATGGCCCTGATGTGAATTTCCCGTTCATGGGATGGGATGAACTTGACTCTTTTCTTATTTCCTCACAGGAGTTATCTGAACAGTTCCCTTGGATTAACAGGAGTCAACTTATTATGAAAGCAGCGATCCATCATCTTGGTCATACACTCGGGCTTCTTGCTGATTTGCATGGTGGAATCGATAATGTAGATACGTTACGTCCATTAAGCCTGCAATGGTTCATGTATCGTAATTATAAAAGCTGCATGAATTACTGGTATAAATATAGGACCTTCTCCTACTCTGATGGAACTCATGGACCTGGTGATTTTAACGATTACCGTTATCTTAATTTCAGTTTTTTTAAAAACACTTTGTTTCCGCTGATTTAATGGATGGCTATCTAGAGTGCCGAAACCTTTCGGGCGAACGTTAAATACCCGGTGTGACCAAGCATTTCGAAACTCGGGCGGGTCCCATGCTTTGAGACGATCATCTCCCGCTGGATGTTCTCATAGGTTTTACATTCAATGAAGGAATGCTGTTCGATTGTTTTCACGGTTTGTTCCACCTGTGAAATCAATGGAGAATACGTACAGAGGTATCCTCCGGTCTTTAACGCGTTCCAGGCATGAGCGACTGCAGCCCAGGGGTTTGGGATGTCCAGGATGATCGCATCAAGATCTGTTTCATCAATCCCGGTTGTGACATCCTTGATTTTTGTTGTCACATATTTAGTGAGATTGGCTTGTTTGATATTCTTCATCGCATGGTCTATGAACTCTTGCCGGATATCATAGGAGATGACAAGGCCTGTAGGGGCGACTGTTGAGGCAAGCGCGATGGTCAGTGACCCTGACCCGATCCCTGCTTCGAGTACCTTCTGCCCAGGTTCGATAGCACAATTCATCAGGATGTGTGCTGCATCTCGTGGTAAGATGATCTGCGCCTGACGATACAATCCCTGCAGTTTATCCTGTACTGAAGGAACAAGAAGCCAAAACTGTTTATTGCCGATCTGTAGCTTATTTCCGTATTCTTTTCCAACGAGGGTCTTGGGGTCGATTACCCCGATTCCTCTGATTTTATCGGTTTTTCCGTTTGTATCGACAATGATTTTCCTCAGGTTTTCATCGATGAGCACGACGATGTCGTTTTCTTCGACCATTGCTTTCATGGGGTCCACCGTCCAAAATCAACAAGGGAACCAAAACTAAGGCTCTCCATATCTAGTTGGTCTTGCCATTGCTCCTGACATCTGCAGGATAAGTCACTGAAGACCTCGTTGTCTTGTGTCAGGGAGAATTCTTCGATCGCATGCACTACCCTTTTGTCACAGATACCACAGTTATGGGCTCCTCGGATGCTTCCTCCGCCGACCACATCACATTTCACAAACGCATCGGTAATGGTTTTACTCTGTTGTAAAAACGTAACGATGCTCCAGAGCCATGGTGGTCTGTACTGATTTCTGTTCCAGAGGTATTCGACTACGGTGTGCCGCTGTATGTTTGTCGGGTTCAATGAGAGCAGATCCGTATATGGGGCGGAGTCTTTTGCTGTATTGATGCAGTCGTTGAGTGATTCTTTCTCTGTCAAAAACGGTGGTTTTAAGAGCACATAAGTTTTGACATGAGCCTTGTGTTTTTTCAGCAGGACTGCCGCTTTTTTGAAATCTTGGAACATGAAACCTTTGTTGATGGCTTTTTCCCTCACCAGATCATTTGAGGTTTCCAATCCAATCCCGACTTCGAATTCTTTTAACGGTATATTTTTCTGAATCGCTCCTAAACTTTTTTCAGTGATATATTCTGGCCGTGATTCCACTGAGATTTTTTCTGCGGTATTATTCAAGGTGGTAAGGATTTGTTGTTGCACAGGTACTGGTATTTCAGAAGGATCAAGGAAGCTTCCAGAGGTGAAGATTTTTACGATCTTTTCATTCTTGTAACCCTGCAGAGCGTTCTCAAACTGCGATAAGAGGTCTTTTTCAGAAACAGCAGACAGCATACTGTCGTTGAAATACCCACACATCGTGCAACCGGAGGAGAGTGTCCAGGTGCATCCCCGTGTCCGAAGAATAATGACGTACGCGTCAACGACTCGTCCATCCAATACGTCTTTTTCTGACCAACATCGAACCGGCTGTCTGGGATTCTGTGAGCGCGGTATAAAATCTTTTTTGAATGAGCGACAGAAGGTGGTTATTTCGTTCATGTCCTCTTATCGTTCTTTTTCCGTTTGAATAGGAAAATAACAGCAACGATGGCCCCGATAAAGACAATGACTTCAAAACCAGGGGTTGAGCCGATGCTTGTCGGGTAGGGTACAGCGTAGCTGAGTGTGTTTGGTAATTGTGGTTGTCGTAGTAACGCAAGGGTCGCATTCCATTCTCCGAGTGTATCTTCTGTTCCGATGTTCGGGTCATTTGCAGTTGTAAAAGCATAAGAGCGTGTGTCTTTGACGCTGTTGGAGAACTTTTCAGGGATGTTGATGAAGTAATGCCGTGCTTCTGCAAAGACTGAGACGCTGACTGTGGAATTCGAAATCCATCCTTTATATTCCGCGGTGGTCTCGTATTTCTCTTTATCGTTTATCTCCTTTCGATCGACGTTAATGTCCGATCCGTTTTCTATCTTATAGTACACCCTGAAGTTTTCTTTGCTGATGTCTTGGTCAACCTTTATGGTAATCGCATCACCACTCATAATATCAGTGAACCGGGATGAGATAATCTCGATGACATCGGTTGCGTAGGTAAATGTTCCCGTAATTGTGGTTTTCCGATTGCTCGTATCGGAGACGATCGCCGTGTAGTTGAAGGCACCAATGATGTTGCTTGGGTTTTGGTAGGTGTAACGGAAGATGTTGTTTTCGTAGGTGAACTCCGGGGTGATGATAGTCCCGTTTGGATCGGTGATTGTAAAGGTGATTCCTGCGGTGTTGATACCTACGTTGTCGGTGATTTTTGCAGCAAACAGGATAGTTCCACCGGGTTCCTGCATCCCTGGGAGTACCACCATGTCCACATGTGGTGCTTCCCCGTCGTAGAACGGAGGGTTTACCAGGATTATAAGGACGAGCACCCAGGTGAAGAAATAGGTGACAAATGCGGTCAGCCAGCCTTTTCGCCCAAAATCAGTCAGATCGATTTTCAGTTTCAAGAACAGATATTTTATCCAGATTGAATTGACGACCGCGACAAGGAGGACTAACTCCCAGCGTAGGAAGCTACCTTCGAGAAGCGCCCAGAAGCCAAAACAGATGACTGCAAGGAGCAATCCGAAGAGAAATGAGATGAACAGAGTCTTGACGTTCCGCCGCTCTTTTTTCATGAATGCTTCTTCATCGAACTTCGGCACCTGGAAATCAAGTGGCTCATCTGCCTCAGCGCCTTCCTTTCGTCTCTTCGCCATAGAAGGCCAGGAAGGGATGCTTCTTTAAAAGGTTTTTTCCTAAGGGATTTTTTTCTGTTTGAACTAAAAGAAACCTTTGCTTAGATTATTCCAGATTTTTTCGTTTATAAAAATAAGATACCATCCGGAAGTCTGTCGAGATATTTCCTAAAGCCCTCAGGCCAGCTCTTTGGATTCATTCCTTTCTGTGCAAGGAACGCAGTCGTCCATCGCTGCAGACCAATACCAGAACAACCGCTCCACAGCTCGCTTTTTTGCGCCTTGATGTTGAATGCGCTAATGTACTTATCCCCTAGGATGCTGAGGTTCTGGAACTCCAGCCACTCCGAGTCCTGCCGCGTACCGCGGTACGGCATGTACGCCTCAAAATCAATCGTCCCGGTATCCTGTGTGCTCTCGTCACCGATTTTTCCTGCCTGCTGCATGTACCAGGGGGTGACCCATGCCATCCGCCATTCCAACTCAAAGATATCGTTGAACACGTGTTTGTACCGCTCTAGGAGTTTCTCTCGCAAGGACAACAGCTGCTCCCGTGTCCCGATGTAGACTGGTTCGATCCGATGGAACTCATCAACCCGTTCGATCCCATGTCTACCACCAGATTCGTACCGTGCTGAGATTGCGGTCTTATCATAAACCAGAACGGGAAGTGATGTCTCTGCGATGGTCTTGCCTTTGAACGACCAGTAGATCATAGGACATTGAGCATAGCAGATCCCTGCGGTCGGCGCAGACAGGTTCTTCTGCAGTTCATCAAGGGGGACTTCTTTTGTAATCTTTGTCAGATCAATGAACCGTTCCCAGTCTTTTGCATCCCGGGTTTTCGGTTCGGCCACATAGTAAAACTCGTAGGGCATTCCCTCCATATGACCGGTTTTTAACCAGATGTCGAATGGTTTGATATGGGACTCGATGACCTCTTGGAAACCTAATGGTTTAAGGACTTCCTGGATTGCGATCCGTTCCATGGTCTTCAGGATCGCAGCTGCCTGGGGGCGGTAGAACCATTTCCCCTTGGTCGGACCTTGTTTGAGCCAGCCGAGGCTCTCCATCTCCTCGGTAGGGTCCTTTGTCCATATCGGTTTTTTTTCCTCTGATTTCCAGATCAATTTCCAGAACTCTGCTTTTCCCTCGTAATACTGGTTCTCCACTTTCTCTTTGACCCGGTTCATCATCCGGTCAATGTAGTTCCCGCGAAGAAACTCCTCGGACACATCAGACAACACCATCGTCGCCTGTTTCCCTTTTATGTGCACATCAGCGAACGGGATGCTGACGTCCTTGAGAGCATCCCGGGCAAGATCAAAAGAAATCGTATACTTCTCAATGGTGATGCCACGCACACCAACATGATGAGTCTTTCCCAGCTCTTTACTTAGCGCGTTTTTGATCTGTAATAACGCGTTATGCGGGCGCAGAGTCCCTTCTGAGGTAATGAACAGAGACAATGTTGTTTTTTCAATAGTGCACTTCTCTATGACTGCAAGTTTCTCTGGGCCTTTCTTCAGAATCGATTCGTTTGTATCTGCGATGAATTTCTCAAATTCCGTTGATAATCCTGAAACGTCACTGCTCAAGGTGAATCGTGCGTGTAACTCAAATCGCATCATCGGCAGGTTATCCTTCCATGCATACTTAATTCTTACTTACAAAAACAGAGAGATTCTGGAAAATATCTCCTTAGAATCATCGACAATTTCAGACAGTAGGTACAGCAGCTAGAGCAGAACCCAAGAAAGATATTTTATCAACTTATCTATTTTCAACCCATGTTTGATAAGTATAACCCCTGACTGACGAAATATTACAAAAAGAAAAATGGAATACCCATTTTTGTCGATAATCAAGAATGACAACTTTTTTTTGTGTATAGGTATTTCCATCTTGTTTCAATTCTGCCTAGACATCAGCAATTCCATCATCACCAAAATTTGTTACTGTAACATCTATAAATACACATAAGTCCTTCCCCGAAAAGAATGAGGTATTGAATCGTGTGCTTACAACATTTATGTTCGGTTTAGGGCGTAATGTATTTTCTAAAGAACAACCAATAAATGCTACACAAACGAACAAGAGAATGATTCCAATCGCCAAACATTTCTTTATCATGAATACACTCTATAACTGAAGAACATCGAAGAATCCAAATAAGAAATGATTGGTGATTATCCTTGCTTTATAGGGAGTTGATACCCTGATGATATCCCCAA
>JBFYMQ010000075.1:0-9444 GCA_041304825.1 Thermoplasmatales archaeon | reverse complement strand
CCATTTTGACTGCGCAGGCAACCCTGTTGATAAACAAACACAGCTGGGGCAACTCAAGGCAGCGGTTCATACTATACAATCATGGGGTTTTCAGATCCCCATAATTGGCCTGTGGGTAGATGATCATTGGATCGTCTATAAAATCCTTGGATGACATAAAAAAAAAAAAAATAGGAAAGAACGACAGTATGTATCGCAGCCGTCTTATTTTATTTGCTTTTTTTTACCCGATTTTCCTCTGTATTGAATCCTTGTAGACGATGGCAAGACCAGCGGCAATGAAACACATGATTGCTGCTGGTATGAATGCGTACAGGAAACTCATTCCTGCATCCTGGACGCCTCCGGCAAGCAATGGACCAACAGTACCACCGATACCATACGCGGTAAAGATGAAGCCATAGTTCAACCCAAGGTTCTCTGCTCCGAAGGAATCAGCGCATGCAGCTGGGAATAACGCGAAGTTCCCGCCGAAATTAAACCCAATCAATGCAGCGACAATGTAAAAGAAATAAGGGTTTGATGTTGTGTAAAAGAAGACGATCATCATCACTGCCTGGAACAGGAACATGGAGATGAGTGCTTTTCGTCGTCCAACTCGGTCGGAGACCTGACCCCAGACGATCCTGCCCGCTCCATTAAAGATAGGGAGACATATCGCAGCACCCAACACTGCAAAATCTGCAGCCTCTGTCACACTGAACCCATTGGCAGTGAACCCGTCTGTTGAACTTTTGGCGAAGTTCTGGACATTACCAATCACCATGAGACCAGCAAGAGCCCCGATGATAAACATCATCCAAAGCAGATAGAATTCTTTTTTTCTGCACATCTCCCGCGGTTTGCAGTTATACCCGGTTTTTTTGTCTTTTGGATCGCAAACCGGAGGGTTCCATCCTGCTGGTTTCCATCCTGCTGGTGGATTTTTCATAACCAGAGAGCCGATGCCAACAAGAATCAGGAACATGACACCATATAAGCGAAATGCATAATCGACGTTTGCAATGGTATAAGCACCAGCTTGTTTGGTGATCAGTCCGCTAAAACCAAGGATGCTTGGTGGGTTTGCAAGAAGAATCCAGATGAACGCTCCGAAACCGAAGCCTGCGACCGCTAGACCACTGACTAAACCTTTCTTATCGGGGAACCATTTGACGCCCACCGCTATGGGGACTACATAAGCTAAACCGATTCCTGCACCTGCGATGATACCGATGCAGGCGAGTTTGCCGATGAATGATGCGCCAACAAAACTTGCCAAGATGTACCCAAGACCAAGCAGGACTCCACCAGATAAAGCGATTTTCATTGAACCGTATTTGTTCTGCAGCCTGCCTCCGATGATTGTAAAAATCGCAAAGGTGAGCAGCCCGGCGCTGAAGATAGCCTGGGTCTCTGTTTTACTAAACGCAAATTCACTAATGCTGCCTGTTGCGCCTTGTAACGGGGTGGTGAATGCGGACCATGCATAGATTGCGCCAAGGGCAAGTTGGATCAGGATCCCCCCCAGGACAATGATCCATCGGTTCATGATTTTTGTTTGTTTATCATTCTGTTGATTCTTTGGATTTTCTGCCATAAAAATTAACACTCCACGCCTTCCCCTTCAAACAGAAGAGGATTAAATGTCTTTCGATTTATTGGAAAAAAATTAGGATTTTGAAAAATTTATTTTTGAAGGAAGGATCATTTCCAGAGGATGACGACAAATCCAGTAAGAATCATTCCAAGAACAATCAGGATCGCGATGATTTTGATCATCCAGCTTCGTAAAATTTTTCTTGTTATTCTCATGGGCTTTTTCCCTCAAGTTCCACATAATACCCGTCAAATGACACAATCGTGCTTCCTTTTTTTCCTTTTAATCCTATCTCGCGTTTCACCTGGAGGTACCCAGATTTGTATAACGCTTCCTTTGTTTTTGTTTTTATCCCGGGAATCTCTGAAATAAGGACGTCCTTGCCGTTCTCTATCTTTGTTATCAGTTCTTCTTGATGCGTCTTTATCCATTGCACGATGATGGAGCTTTCGTTCTTGAACGTGGGCCCAAGTTTGGCAAACACGGGTTCTACTGCGGTGATGACCTCTTGGATTTCTGGTTTTCCAGGGATGAATGTATGTGTCGTTGGATACCGCAGCGTGGAGAAAATAATGGGTCCATTTCCTTTCAATCTGGTGATGATTTGGGTTGGTGCATAGGTGGCTAGAGCGGGTACTGGTGCATTCAGAGCGATTCCCTGTTCGCTTTTCCATGCCCGGACCTTCGCAATATACTCCTTGACGGTTTCCCCTGCTTGTTCTTTCTCTTCATCGATGAGGATCGTCTGAGGCCAGGAGGCGAGATGGATGCTTGCATCACCTTCATAGTTTTTGTAAGAAACCTGATAGATTTCTTCAGTGATGTGCGGGAAGAACGGGGCGAAGAGCTTCAGGATACCTAACCCAACAGCGTATAACGTGTATTGGATGCTTTCTACATTTTCTTTGTTATACAGGGATCCTTTGATCATCTCAAGGTAATGATCCGCAAGCTCGTGCCAGAGGAAAAATTCGATGTCTTTCATCGCTGCTGAATACTCAAACATATCCATCTGCTTGGTGCAGCTGGTGACAAGTTTACTGTATTTCGTCAGAATCCATTGGTCGATGTCTTGGATTTTTTTGGGTTTTTTGGGTTTACCTTCTTTGATGATGTTGCCGATGAACTGCTGCACGTTCCAGAGTTTTCGCAAAAGTTTGGTTCCTCGGACGACGTCCTTTCTTCGGAACGGGTTGTCTTCGCCAAGGGCGCAGCTTGCTGCATAACAGCGGAACGCGTCAGTGCCATATTCATCAATGACCTGCAGCGGGTCGATGACGTTGCCAAGGCTTGCATGCATTGGTGTTCCATCTTCTGAGAGGATGAATCCTCCCATCATGATGTTCTCAAAGGGTTTCTCATCAGTAAGAAGGGTGCAACGAAGGATGGTGTAAAACGCCCAGGTGCGGATGATGTCATGGGCTTGCGGTCGTAGTGACATGGGATAGAGGTGTTTGAATTTTTTCTCATCACGGTTCCAGAACGTGTTGAATAACGGGGAGATGGAGGAATCCATCCAGGTGTCAAAGACATCCTCGCAGCCTTTCAGTTGACCATTGCATTTCGGACATGTTGCGACCGGGGGTTTATCAATGGTGGGGTCGACGTAGCAATCCTGAGGTCGTGCAAGCACAACTTCACCGCATTTTTCACATTCCCAGAGTGGTATGGGTGTTGCGAAGTATCGTTGCCTGCTGATCACCCAGTCCCATTCCAATGAATTGACCCAGTCCTCAAGCCGTATCTTCATAAACAGGGGGTACCAGTGCATCGATTCGCTTGCATCAAGGACCAATTGTTTGAACGGGATGGTTTTCAAAAACCATTGTTTGGCGTTGATGAATTCGACTGGTGTTTTGCATCGCCAGCACACTCCGACGTTCTGTGCAAGTGGCTCTTGTTTCAGTAACAACCCGTCCTGCGTCATATCCTGGATGATTGTTTTGCGTGCATCCTCGATTTTCAATCCTTTGTATTTGCCGGTGATTTCGGTCATCTTTCCTTCTTCGTCGATGCTCATTTCCAGCGGGAGTTTATATTTGAACACCCAGTTGAGGTCTTCTTTGTCACCGACCGTGCAAATCATGACAAGACCAGTGCCAAACTCAGGGTCGACGGCATCGTCTTCAACGATTTTTACTTCTTTTTCAACAGTGGGGACTTTCACGGTCTGACCGACGAGCCAGGGTGCTCGTTCATCAGTCGGGTGCACCGCGACGATCTGGCAGGCAGCTAGCATCTCAGGTCGGGTTGTCGCAATCTCAATGTACATCCCATGAGAATCCTTTCCGATGCCATGGAACTTCAAGAGTTGTCCATCCTGTGATTTCGTAAAATAGAATTTGATTGTGTTCAGTTTCGTGGTCCGGTCGCTGTAAACGACCTCAGCGTCCGCCATCGCCGTCATACAACGGGGGCACCAGTTCACGGGGAATTTTCCTTTGTAGATATGGCCTTTGTTGAACAGTTCGATAAAAGAAATCTGGGTGACCCTGCGGTAGTACTCTGCGTCAGTCTGATAGTAGATCGAGGGATCCATGCTCTCCCCGAGCCTGATGAACTGGTGGGTCATGGTCGCGATATTCTTTTGTGCAAACTCAGAGCAGAGTTTCGTGAATTCATGCCGATCGATGTCTTTTCTGGTGATGTTAAGTTGTCGTTCGACCCGTTCTTCGATCGGAATGCCGTTGACATCAAAACAAAGGGGAAAGAACACGTTGTATCCTTGCATGCGTTTGTAGCGAGCGGCAAAATCAATATGGGTGTAATGCACCGCGTGACCAGCATGAAGCGGCCCAGAGGCGTACCGCGGGGGCACATCGATACTATACGGGTTCTTTTTACTAGAAAAATCGAAATGATAGATCTTCATTTCTTGCCATTGCTTCTGCCATTTTGCTTCTAAGGCGTTCTGATCGTAGTCTGTCATAGCGACTTCCTCATAAGGAGCAGGTTCAGAACGCACAGTAGATTTTTCTTTATAAATGTTTCAGTTAACATATCCGTTTTAACGTTTGTAGATACCTGCCATTCATATCTATTGGTATTATTGTTTATCATAAGAGAAGGATGTTCCTTGCAACACTTAAAGATAGGCGACCACAGTTATATGTGATGAATGATAGCGTCACCATCTACATTGTTAATAAAAGAAAAGAGAAAAAGGTAAGATTATTCTGATTTTTTCTTCTTCTGATTTTTTAATCGGAATTGAGCCGTTGGCAACCGTATATGATTAGAAAACTTCTTATATCTTATACAAAATATACAATAATGGGGGAATGTCTTATGTGGAAACAACACTTAAGGAAAGGAATGATATCTGTATTTATAATAGTATCAATCGTCGTGCTCCTCATACCAGGTGGCCTCGGGAGTACCCTGAAAAGCAACAGCACGCATAATAACCAACGAATATTGAATAATTCTGAATCATTGGATTTAGCTTGCACTTGTGCTGCAGACAATGTTATTAATGTTCTTATGAATGATGGTTCAGGTGTCATTAATGATTCCTTCATAATACCTGTTGGAGCGATTCCCTATGGCATTGCGACAGCCGATATTAACAATGATTTGGCACTTGATTTTGTCGTAACAAACACCGAAGATAACAGCGTTAGTGTCTTATTGGGATTCGGGGACGGAATGTTTGGAAATCGAAGGGATTACCAAGTTGGGTCTGCACCCTTTGATGTAGTGGTAGGTGATTTAAATAATGACGATAACAACGATATCCTCGTTTCAAGCCTCGAGAGTATGTTCATTTCAGTTTTTTTAGGTGACGGAACAGGTAATTTTGGAAATCGAATTGATACCTATGTTCCAGTTCCTACGAACTTAGCAATTGGAGATTTGAATGAGGATGAAAACCTCGACGTGGTAGTAACAGGTGTCTATCGTTCTGTTGTTTCAGTATTTTTTGGTGTCGGCGATGGAACGTTTATCAATCAGCTCGATCTCAGCATTGAGGGGTCTTCGTATGGGATTGTTCTTGATGATTTGAATAATGATGATCATCTTGATATTATAACAGCAAATATTGATCTAGACGTCATTGATATATTCCTAGGGTATGGAACTGGCACGTTCTCCCCGTTACAAACGTATGAGGTTGGAGCAGGTCCAGTTGAAATCGTGTCGGGGGATTTTAATGGAGACAACAATCGTGATCTTGCAGTAACAAACACGCAAAGTAACGATATATCAGTTCTCTATGGGGACGGTGATGGAGGATTCTGGTTCCAGATGGAGTACCCTGTTGGTAACACCCCGATTGGGATTGTAACTGGAGATATCAATGGAGACGAAATCCCTGATCTTGCAACAGCGAATATGTATAGTAATTCGATAATAATTCTTTTTGGAGATGAGTATGGATTTTTCTCAAATCAAGATGACTATCTCGTAAGTCGATGTCCTTATGGCCTTGTCGCTGGAAATTTTGATTATGGCAATAGACCACCTGAAACCCCAACGATTGAAGGACCAGCAAAAGGGAAAATCAAAACCACTTACGATTACACATTTGTTGCGGATGATTTCAATGATGACCCTCTGTATTATTACATTGATTGGGGAGATGGGCTTGTTGAAGAATGGATTGGCCCGTATAACTCAGGTCAGACCGTCACGGTCTCCCATACTTGGACTGAGAAAAACACGTACGTCATTAAAGCAAAGGTGAAAGATTGTTACAATATGGAAAGTGATTGGGCGACTCTTGAGATTTCAATGCCGTATTCCTATACACCATCATTCATGCAGCTTTGGATGAAACTTTTTGAGCGATTCCCTGATGCATTCCCGATATTACGACAACTTTTCGGGTACTAAAAATCCTTTACTTTTTTTAAATTTTTTTCTTTTGATTTTTTAGTAAAAAAATACGGGTTTTTATAGCCTCATGCAATAATTTTATAATAACCTTATCTATTACCGATACCGGATGCAGCATCGCTCTCCATCGGAGGGATATTTTGCCTGAAGCAATCGCCTATGAATTAGCAAAAAAACAAAAAGAAATCTCCGTTGCGGAATTCTTCGAACGCAATAAACACATCCTAGGTTTTGGGAACCCAACACGAGCGCTCATCACCAGCGTCAAAGAAGGCGTGGATAATGCACTTGACGCATGTGAGGAATCAGGGATTCTTCCTGACATCTATGTCGAAGTAAAGAACCCCACTGAAGAAGAATGTATTGTAATCGTGGAAGATAATGGTCCAGGCATTATCAAACAACAGATCCCTCATATTTTCGCTCGACTGCTCTATGGCTCGCGGTTCCATGCAGTCCGACAGAGCAGAGGACAACAAGGGATTGGTATTTCAGCAGTCGTCCTCTACGGGCAGTTGACTACAGGAAAACATGCAAAGATCATCTCTAAGATCGAAGAAAATCAACCAGCAGTCCTCGTTGAACTTGCGATTGATACAAACAAGAATCGCGGAGAAATCCAACATCAGGAGATCACGCATTGGGACAAACCGTCAGGGACACGCATTGAGGTCAGTTTAAATGCAGACTACAAACGAGGGAAACGGTTTGTCTATGACTATCTTCAGAGCACATCGATTGTAAATCCGCATGCACGGATTGTCTTTAAAGAGGCGGACGGCACAGAACATCTCTTCGAACGGACTGCAGATATATTACCAAAGAAAAGTGAAGAGATTCGACCGCACCCTTATGGCATCGAACTCGGAACGTTAATCAAGATGTCAAAGGAGACAAAAGCAAGGAAGCTCGCATCATTTTTAAAAAACGATTTTAGCAGCATGGGTGATAGGACCGCTGATGCAGTCTGCGATGAAGCGAAACTGGATCGAAACCTCAATCCAGCTGATATGTCTCGTGAACAGTTTCTCTTCTTATATCAGGCGTTTAAAAAAGTCAAAATCATGGCACCACCAACGGAATGCCTCTCCCCAATTGGTGAGACCCTTATCCGTCGGAGTTTGAAGAGTGAAACCCAAGAGATCTCACCAGAGTTCATTTTTACGGCCTCACGGCCTGCATCAGTTTTTTCAGGGAATCCGTTTCAAGTAGAGGTAGGGATTGTGTATGGTGGAAATCTGCCGAAGGATAAACCAGTGAAGATTCTTCGATTCGCGAACCGAATCCCCTTGCTGTATCAGCAGGGTGATTGTGCGGTTACCACTGCGATTGCATCGATTGACTGGCGCCGATATGGCCTTGACCAGCCTTCAGGGACAGGAATCCCTATTGGTCCTGCGATCTTTCTTACTCATATCGCGTCTACCCAGATACCCTATACATCGGAGTCTAAGGAGGCGATTGCTGATGTCGAGGAGATTGAAAACGAAATTAAACTGGCGTTCCGTGAGGTCGCCCGGAAAGTCCAGATGCATATCAATAAAAAAGTCCGCCGGGTGAAAACCCGGGAGAAATTCGATTTGATCACAAAGATACTTCCTGAGATTGCGAAGAAATCTGCTCATATGCTCAATAAACCAGTCCCGTCGCTGGAGAAGGTCATCACCAGGATCATGGATGTCGTATGGATAGAGGATCTGGTGGAGTACGAAAAAGTCAGAGGAAAACAAGTACAGACTAAACTGGATGTGAACAACCCAAAGGGGCAGACTGAATCTGGAGGGTGGATTGCAAAAAGCACGATTATGGTGGTGAACTATAAAGGTAAGCCACAGAAGTTCAATCTCTATGCGTTGTTCCCGAAAAACGCAACCGTTGGTGAGGTGAAACCAAAGCCGACGAAAGTGACAGATAGTTATATCAAATGGAGCCTGGAGAGCATCGATCCGACCGATAAGATCGATCTGTTTTTCGAGCTGGCTGGTCTGAACAAAGGGGATTTCGATGAAAATGATCTGTATGTACAGAACATCAACCCGACCTATGTGATCGGGGCTGATAAATGGGAAGGTGAATAGCAATATGGCACGTGATTATTCAGGGGTTATAACTAAGATTGATTCGATTGCAGCAAAAGTGTATGCTGATTTGGAAAAATCAGAGATCCCTGCGTTGCAGCTATCGACACGGACGAAGGCGAACATCAGGTTTGATGATGACCTCAATGTCTGGAAATATGGGAAGAACAAGACCGAGCGGGCAGCAAGTTCCCTAGATGGAGCATACATGCTGTTGCGGACGATGTACCTGGTCGATTTTATCAAGGACATGATCAAAGAGAAAAAATCATCGACATTAAGAGAAACATATTACATCTCAGAAGGCTGGAATCTTGCGAAATTTTCTAGTCAGAACGAATCAGACCTGCTTGCAGAGGACCTTGAGGTAATCACCGGGTGTATGAGGGAAGATTTCAAACTCCGGCCAGAAGAGGATGGCGCACGAGTAATCGGAAACCTGGTCGTGGAGGAGATGACTCGGAACAACACCAAGAAGAAAATCCATTGTCAAGATGACGTCGGTGACGCTGGGTATGGGATTCCCTATAACGTAGAGAAGGAAAAACTCACGTTTAAAGAGGTGGATGCTGATTTTATTGTCGCGATTGAGACTGGTGGTATGTTTGACAGGCTTGCGGAGAACGGATTTGATACAGACTCCCGAGCGATCCTTGTTCATCTCAAGGGACAACCAGCGCGGTCGACCCGGCGGTTCATTAAACGGTTGAACGAGGAAAAGAAACTCCCGGTGCTTGTGTTTACCGATTGTGACCCTTGGAGCTTCCGTATCTTTGGGAGTGTTGCGTATGGTGCGATTAAGACAGCGCATATCTCTGAGTATCTCGCAACCCCAGCCGCCCAGTACCTCGGGGTGACACCTTCAGATATCGAGAATTATAAACTGCCGACTGATACGTTGACAACTGAGGATATCGCTGCGTTGAAAAGCGAGCTGGATGACCCACG